>JBKEHX010000028.1:0-13645 GCA_046711205.1 Flavobacteriaceae bacterium | reverse complement strand
CACTTCAAAAAAAGATGAGGAGCTTGATGAACTCAAAAAAGACCCAACCTATGTGATTAAAACAGATAGTGAACTTGAAGAAAAAGCAAGAGAAATTATTTTAGAGAATATGAATGCTTTTTTTGAAGGATATAACGATTTGAATCGTAAAGATTGGTTTTCAATGTATATTAACTCAATTGTTTTACAATTTGACCCTCACACTTCTTATTTAGCACCTAGTGATAAAGACCGGTTTGATGCAAGTATGTCTGGAGAATTTGAAGGAATTGGAGCTCGATTGCAAAAAAGAAATCAAGAAGTAAAAATTGTTGAGGTTATTTCTGGAGGTCCTGTATGGAGAGATGAATTATTAGAAATTGGAGATATTATTTTAAAAGTTGCTCAGCCAGATCAGGAAGCCATTGACATTTCTGGTATGCGCTTAGATGATTCTATAAAACTAATTAAAGGCCCAAAAGGCACCCAAGTTATTTTAACAATTAAGCGAGTAGATGGCGCAATTGAAGAAGTTAAAGTTACACGTGATATTGTGGTTTTAGAAGAGACATATGCTCGCTCTTCTTTGATTAAAGATAAAACTGGATCTTTTGGATTAATTGAGTTACCTAAGTTTTACATCAATTTCCAGGATTATAACCAACGTAATGCAGCGACTGATGTTAAAAAGGAACTTGAGCAATTAAAAAAGAAAAACGTAAAGGGTATCATTTTAGACCTTCGTAATAATGGCGGTGGCTCATTAAAAACAGTAGTTGATATGACAGGCTATTTTATAGATGAAGGCCCAGTTGTTCAAGTAAAAAGTACTGGTGGAAAAAAAGAAGTCTTAAAAGATACCGATCCGAGTGTTGTTTGGGACGGTCCTCTTGTGGTTTTAGTAAATGAATTTTCAGCTTCAGCTTCAGAAATAATTGCCGCTGCTTTACAAGATTATAGGAGAGCTATTATTTTGGGAAGTAATCAAACGTATGGAAAAGGTACTGTTCAAAACGTTTTTGACCTCAATAAAATGATTAGTGGTGGAACCTATGGTGATTTAGGAGCACTTAAAGTAACAACAGATAAGTTTTATAGAATCAATGGTCGCTCAACTCAACTTGAAGGGGTTAAAAGTGACATTGTGTTTCCAAATCGCTATGCTTATGTTGATATGGGTGAAAAAGATCAAGATAACCCATTGGCTTGGGACAGAATTACACCAGCTCCTTATAAACCTTTTAGTGGCATGAATAATTACGAATATTCTTTAACTAGAAGTAAGCAACGTCTAGAAAACAATCCATCTTTAACACTAATAGATGAGCAGGCGCTATGGATTAAAAAACAACAAGAAAATTATACATATCCCTTAGATTATATTTCTTATAAAGCAATGCGCGAATCTAATAAAACTTATTCTGAGCGTTTTAAAAAATTGGGAGAGTTCGAATCTTCTTTAGAATTTCAATGGCTTCCGGAAGCTGGATTAGAGATTGAAATCAATGATGATTTAATAACAAAAAGAGAGCGGTGGCAAAAGTCCCTTAAAAAGGATATTTATATTTCAGAAGCCATCGAAATATTAAAAGACCTTTCCACTAAACTAAATAGGCCTAACATAATTGCTGAGGCCAAAAACTAAAAAATATTTTGGAGTTCAAGCGCGCACTCTATCGATTCAAGCAAGATTTTTGGGCTGTTGGGAGTTTACTTTTTATCATAGTAGTTACACTAATTGCAGTTTTTGCCTACCCTTTGGCGCCTGATAAAACTGAGTATGGGAATCAAATGCACCTTTCTATTCATTCCCAGCCTCCTGGCTTTTCTTGTGAAATGCTAATCATTCCCCGAGGCGGTGAAAAGCAATTATTTTTATCGGGAAATATTAATCCAAATGAAGAAATTCCTGTTCAAGATATACAATGGTTTGAAAATGAGTTAGCCTATAAACGGTATGGTAATGCCACAGATTATTATGAAAAAATACCCTTTAGTGATTTTTCTAAAGCGGCAACCCGCAGTCAAATAGAAACAAATTACCTTAAAAAGAAACGATTTATTTTAGGGACAGATAAATACGGGCGAGATTTATTGAGCAGATTACTTATCGGCTCAAGAATTTCAATTTCAATTGGGTTTGTAGCGGTTTTTATTTCCTTAGTATTGGGAGTTTTTTTAGGAGCAATTGCCGGATATTTTGGAAGTTGGATTGACCGTATAGTCATGTGGCTAATAAATATTATTTGGTCCATTCCTACTTTATTAATGGTTATAGCAATTACATTGGCTTTGGGACGTGGTTTTTGGCAAGTTTTTGTTGCAGTAGGCCTTACAATGTGGGTTGAGGTTGCAAGACTAGTTAGAGGACAAGTAAAATCAGTTAAAGAACAACTTTACATTCAAGCGGGAGCCGCCCTAGGTTTTTCACATATAAGGATTTTATTTATACATATTTTACCCATGCTTATTGCTCCCTTAATTGTTATTTCTGCCGCTAATTTCGCGAGTGCCATTTTGATGGAAAGTGGCTTAAGCTTTTTGGGAATTGGTGCGCAACCTCCTATGCCTAGTTGGGGGGGGATGGTAAAAGATCATTTTAGGTATTTACTTCTTGGGAAGCCCTATTTAGCTGTACTCCCAGGACTCGCTATAATGAGCCTAGTACTTGCCTTTATGATGTTAGGAAACAGTTTACGTGACGCTTTTGATGTAAAGCGTTAAATAGTTTTAATAGTTCAGTCTATTGGCATCAAAGTTTAAATAAATAAACAGCATTAGACTAAACGCCAGCAAATTTGACCCTCCATAGCTAATAAATGGTAACGGTATTCCCACAGTTGGCACTAGGCCTAGGGTCATTCCAATATTCACGAAAAAGTGAACAAAAAGAATACTTGCAAATGCATATGAAAATATTCTAGCATAGGAAGATGTTAGTCGTTCAGCTCTATAAATTATTCTAAGAATAAAGGTTGTAAATAATAAGATTAGGGCAGTACTACCAATAAATCCCCATTCCTCTCCAATTATACTAAAAATATAATCCGTCTCTTGTTCTGGCACAAAATTCCCTTGTGTTTGCGATCCATTTAAAAACCCCTTTCCACTAAACCCTCCTGAACCAATCGCTATTTTAGACTGATTTATATTATATCCAATACCTTTTGTGTCTGTTTCGAGTCCTAAAATAATATTAAAACGATCTCTGTGGCGTTGTTCAAAAATGGAATTGAAAATGAAACTAACAGATAAGGAGAATACGATTCCCGTAATTAAAATTAAAATAAAAGGATTTTTTTTTGTTTTGGGATACTTTTTTTTAAAGAGCCAATAGATGGTAAAAACGATAAACGCCATTGCTAGTGACACATATGATGGACTGTATAGAAGCGTTAAAATAAATATTAACAATAAACCCATTGCTGAAAAGAGAAATCTCAGGTCAAGCCCTTCTCGAATTAGTACAAAAAACATTCCCATAAAAACCAACGCTGAGCCTGCATCTGGTTGAAGAATTATTAATATCATGGGTAATGTAATAAGTAAAATAATTTTTAATAGGTGAGTAATTTTTTTAATATCGTTTTGGATGGAACTAAGATTTAATGCCACTATCATTGCGGTTGTAATTTTAGCAAATTCTGACGGTTGCAAACTAAGACCTCCAATAAAGTACCACGAAGTTGCGCCCGAAATAGTCTTCCCAAAGACAAAAAGTCCGATAAGACTAAGTATGGAAAGGCCATAAAAAACATAGGTAAGATGTTCTAAAAAACTTGATTTTACAGCCAGTATAATGGGAAGACTTATAAGACACGCTATGAAAATCCAAAATTGCTTTCCTACTAAGTAATCAGTATTCCAAAAGGCGATAGGTGTTTCTGAAAAGCTTGAAGAATAGATATTGACTAATCCAAAAGAAACCAATAGCACATAGAGTAAGATACTCAACCAGTCCAAACGAAAAAATAGTTTATTATTCATTGATTGTAAAAGGTATTCCAGAAGTAGGTTTGTTATATTCTTTCAAAAGACTTCCTTCAAGCATCCTGTTTTCCAGCCACTTTCTCTTAACGTTTCCTGTCAAGTATTTTTCAATCATCAAACTAGCAATAGGAGCTGCCCAACGTGCGCCCCAATAACCGTTTTCTACAAAAACAGCAATGGCAATTTTAGGATCTTTTTTTGGAGCAAAAGCCACAAATATTGAGTGGTCTGTAAGTTGAGTTTTCTCACCATTTAATCTAATAAAGTTCTCCACAGTTCCTGTTTTACCACACACTTCTATTCCTTTTATACCCGCAATTTTGGCAGTTCCTTTTTCAACCACTTGATGCATCCCTTCTATCACAGTTTCAAAATGTCTGGCTTCTATTAGCGTATAATTTTTACCGTAAAGAGAATCTTTTTCAGTAGGTGAAAGTAATTTTTTAAAATGAGGCTTTATGAAGTACCCCCTATTGGCTATGGTTGCAGTAAAGTTAGCCATTTGTATAGGGGTTGTTAAGACCTCTCCTTGACCGATGGCGTTTGATATAATGGTTGTTCCTGCCCACGCTCCTTTTTTATACCAATGGTCATAATAACTACTGCTTGGAATATGACCTTTTTTACCAATGGGTAAATCATACCCTAAATAGTTTCCAAGACCAAATTTTTCTAAATGGTTTTTCCAAAGATCCACTCCTTCTTCAGGAGTAGGGGCGCTTCCAATTATTCCTAAATATGTTTTGGCAAAATAAGTATTACAAGAATTATAAATACCGCGAAGTAAATCATTCTTAGTGCCTACTTGACAGTGGCATTTCAAAAAGGCATTACGGGCATAGAAATGACCTTTATTACAACTAAACTTGGTGTTAGCGGTGATAACATTTTCTTGTAAACCAATTAAAGCATTTAATGTTTTGAAAGGCGAACCTGGTGAGTATTCTGCCAGAAGACCACGATCAAAAAGTGGTTTTGCTAATGTATCATTTAGTAGGGCACTGAAATTTTTAGAACGATCACGTCCAATTAATAAATTAGGATTATAACCAGGTGCTGTAATTAAGGCTAAAACCTCTCCTGAACTGGGTTCAATAGCTACAATACCCCCTCTTTTATTTTGCAATAAAGACTCACCATATTGTTGCAGGCTTAGATCTATTGTAAGGATTAAATCTTCTGCTGGTTTTAATTTAAGATCAAACCTCCCTTCTTCATAAGATCCTATGATTCTATTAAAATAATCTTTTTGAAAAAAAGCAGCCCCTTTTACTCCTTTTAAAAAAGTTTCATAGGTTTTTTCAATGCCTTGCCGACCAATCATTTCACCCAAAATATAATCGTCATTTCCTTTAAGCTCTCCTTGGTTTACTTCACTTGTATAACCTAAAATGTTTGAAGCAATGGGAACAGTATAATCTCTAACGGTTTTTTTCTGAAAGTAAAAGCCTGTGTATTTCCACATTTTTTCTTGAAAAAGTGCGAGTGTTTCTTTTGAAACTTGACGAATAATTACTGAGGGTAGCTTTAAGGAAAAACGTCTAGCGTTATTTAATTGTTTTGTAAGTTCTTGTTTGGTAATTTTCAAACCAGACATTAACTCAAGGGTATCAAAAGGTTTTATGTTTTCCGGTATGACCATTAAGTCATAAGCCGGTTGATTTTTAACCAACAAAACACCATTTCTATCATAAATTAACCCTCTATTTGGAAAGATAGGTCGCTTTTCAACCGCATTATTTAAAGAAAGTTCTGAGTAATCTGAATTAAATAATTGAAGGTACATTAATTGAAAAATGAACAGTAAAGAGGTACCGATGGTAAAACTCAACAATGTTATTTTCCGAATCATTTTTTAACGCGATATAAAGATGATATTAATAATATTAAAATTAAAGAAAATATAGAGGTAAGCAGACTATTTTTTATGATTAATAAGAAAGCGTCCAAACTAAAATATATTATTGAAAAGTAAATCAAATGATGAATTCCAACAAAAGCAAGTAAAAACATAAAGCGGCTAGTTTTTCTTGGGTCTGTCTGAAAGCTTTGGGGGAGTTCTGAAGTTAATCCATAAGAATACCTTATAATGATTGGCCTTAAAAAACTTATTGAAAGTGAAGCTATTGTATGAGAACCTCCTGATCGAGAAAGAAAATCCAGAAAAAACCCAAGCATAAATCCTAGAAAAATATACAAGGTTTTATTTTCATTAAACGGATACATTACAAGAAATAAAATGTATACCATTGGATTAACATATCCAAAAATGTTCATTTGATTAAAAATGATTATTTGTACAAAAACAAGAAACACAAAAGAGGCTATTTTTTTTAAAACTTCTAAATTCATTGCTTTGTATTTTGGTTGAGAAAATTAATCTCTTTGAAATCAGTATTTTCAATTACATATGCACTATAAACTTCAGAAGGATTTTCAAATAATTCGGCATCAATTGTAAAGTATCCATTTTGCGTATTACTTTCTAGGTTAGTAATATAGCCTAGTTGGATTCCATAGGGAAAATAAGAAGACATACCGCCCGTTATAATGGTATCTCCTTCTGCTATGAAAGAAGTTGAAACAACATCTTCAACGCTAAATTTTTTAGGCCCTTTCCCTTTCCAGGTTAAAGCTCCAAAAGCTGACCTATTTTTAAAACGGACATTAATTTTCAGGTCTTGGTGTAAAATAGAAATAACATTTGCATAATTTTCTGTAACTCCTTCTACAAGGCCTATAATTCCATTGGCAGAAATTACCCCCATTTCAGGTTGAATGCCTGAAGTAGAACCTTTATCGATCATGATGTAGTTTCGTTTACTTTGAAAACCATTCTTAATTACATTAACTTTTTCAACAGCAAAAGGAACATATGCTTTATCTCTATACTTTTCTGAGTACAGAAAGGGTGCATTAAATTTTATTTTTAATAATTGGAGCGCTTTATTTTCTTTAAGCAGCCTTTGATTCTCATCCTTTAGATTAAAGTATTGATTTATGGAATTAGAGAAAGCATAAAGTCCGCTAGAAAAAAAAAGGCCTATTTTTTCTATTTTTGATTGATGAAAGTTACTTTTCCCATTTAAATAAATTAGAGAAAAACCAAGTAAAAATAAATAAAGAATAGGGTTCCTAAATTGTACGAGCGCATTTAAGATTCGCTTCATACCTAATTTATTTAATCAAGATTGTTTTAAAGCGCTCTAAGTTTTTTAGCGCTATCCCAGTTCCTCTTACGACTGCCTGTAAAGGATCTTCTGCGACATAAATAGGCAAGTCTGTTTTAAGGGAGAGACGTTTATCAAGACCCCTTAAAAGCGCTCCTCCGCCTGCTAAATAAATCCCAGTGTTATAGATGTCTGCAGCAAGCTCTGGCGGTGTTTGTGAAAGTGCCTCCATAATGGCATCTTCAATTCGTATTATTGACTTGTCCAGCGCTCTTGCAATTTCACCATGATTTACCATTACTTGTTTTGGTTTTCCTGACAATAAATCACGTCCTTGAACTGACATATCTTCTGGTGGGTCTTCTAATTCCTCCATTACACTTCCTACGATAATTTTTATTTTTTCAGCGGTTCGTTCCCCAATATATAGGTTGTGTTTATTTCGCATGTAATTGATAATATCACTTGTAAATACATCACCTGCAATTTTAATAGACTTTTCGCATACAATTCCAGAAAGTGCGATAATTGCAATTTCGGTAGTTCCACCACCTATATCCACAATCATATTTCCTTTGGGCTGCATAATGTCAATTCCAATTCCAATTGCCGCAGCCATCGGTTCGTGAATAAGATATACTTCTTTACCATTTACACGTTCAGCAGATTCCCTAACCGCACGCATTTCTACTTCAGTAATTCCAGAGGGGATACAAATTACCATGCGAAGAGCAGGAGAAAAAAAGCGACGGTTAAGGGTGGGAATACTTTTGATTAATTGATTAATCATTTGTTCTGAAGCATTAAAGTCTGCAATTACTCCATCTTTTAAGGGGCGTACCGTTTTAATGTTTTCATGTGTTTTCCCTTGCATCATGCTTGCTTCATGACCAATGGCAATAACTTTACCGGTAGTTCGGTCAATGGCAACAATTGAAGGACTATTGACAACTACTTTGTCATTGTGAATAATCAAGGTGTTAGCTGTCCCTAAATCAATTGCTATTTCTTCTGTAAAGAATCCCATTTTTTATTGTTTTGAATACTAAATTATGAATTAATGTTTAAAGTGTCGTGTTCCTGTAAAAACCATTGCTATTTTATGAGCATCACAGTACTCTATTGATAATTTGTCTTTAATTGATCCTCCAGGTTGAATAATCGCTCTTATACCAGAATTATCTGCAATTTCAACACAGTCTGGAAATGGAAAAAAGGCATCACTAGCCATTGCTGATCCATTTAAGTTAAATCCAAAACTTTTCGCTTTATTTATGGCTTGATGTAGCGCATCTACACGTGATGTTTGACCAGTTCCAGAGGCTAAAAGTTGTTGGTTTTTAGCTAGAACAATTGTATTTGATTTTGTGTGTTTACATATTTTTGATGCAAAAAGTAAATCATCAATATCAGTAGGCAAGGGTTGGGCACTTGTTACGGTGATTAAACTTTCTTGTTGGTCAGTTTTTGAATCTTTGTCTTGAACTAAAACTCCATTCAAGCAGGTTCTTATAGTTTGGCCTGGAAGAGCCGCATGCTTTTGAGTGAGAATAATCCTGTTTTTCTTTTCTTTTAATAATATTAATGCTTCATTCTCATATCCTGGGGCAATAACCACTTCACAAAAAAGGGAATGAATGGCTGAAGCTGTTTCCAAATCAATCATTTTATTGCTAATTAAAACGCCTCCAAAGGCTGAAACAGGGTCTCCAGCCAGAGCATCTTTATAGGCATTAGCCAATGTGTCACGAACCGCAAACCCACACGCATTGTTATGTTTTAAAATTCCAAAGGCAGGCTTTCCATCATAAAATTCATGCATGAGGCTTACTGCTGCATCAATATCTAATAGATTATTATATGAAATTTCTTTTCCATGCAGGTGTTTTAATAATTCATTAAGAGGGCCAAAAAAGCGTCCTTCTTGATGTGGGTTTTCCCCATATCGTAAAACTTGTGAGGGACCAAAACTTAACTTTAATCGATCTTCTTTTTGATTAAAGTGATTGAAAATGGCAGTGTCGTAATGAGAAGAGGTATGGAAGGCTTTTACTGCATATTCTTTACGCTCCTCTTGAGAAGGAGCACCTGATGCTTTTGTGTATAATTTAATGAAAGAAGTGTATTGGTCTTTGTCTGAAATGCATAAAACATCATTAAAATTTTTGGCGGCAGCACGAATTAAGGCAATGCCTCCAATGTCTATTTTTTCAATAATTTCACTCTCAGTAGCATTTCCAGCTACTGTTTTTTCAAAAGGATATAAATCAACAATTACTAGATCAAATGAAGGTATTTCATAGGTTTCTAGTTCGTCCTTATCTGAAGCAATATCAGTTCTATTTAAAATTCCTCCAAATACTTTTGGATGTAATGTTTTTACCCTTCCTCCTAAAATAGAAGGATAACCCGTTATATCTTCTACAGCATTAACTTCATGGCCGAGGGCCCTAATAAAAGCTTCTGTTCCTCCCGTAGAGTAAAAGGCAACATGGTTTGCAGCAAGCACTTCTATAAGTGGTCCCAGTCCCGTTTTATCAAAAACAGAAATAAGTGCTGAGGTTATTTTTTTTGAATTCATAAGTGTATTAAAGGCGTAAAAGTGAGGTCTTATAGGTTTTTGAAACGAGTCCACAAATATTCTCAAGAAAATGCGTGTCTTCGTTAGTAAAAGGATCTATTTTTTTAGAGTCAATATCAATTTGTCCAATATTTTCTCCTTCTAAAAAAAGTGGAATTACAATTTCAGAACGAACATCAATACTGCAAGCTAGATAATTATTTTGGGCTAATACATCGGGGACTATAAAATTCTCATTGGAAACTGCAACTTGACCACAAATTCCTTTTCCAAATGGAATTTCAGTATGTTCCACAGGGTTTCCGGAAAAAGCTTTTAAATGAAGTGTTTGTTTCTTGAAATCTGAAAAATAAAACCCAACCCAGTCATAGTGTTCAAAATGTTTTTTCAAAATTGCACATATTTTTTCCAATCCCACAAGAGTAGGGAGGTTCGTTTTTAGCAATGCTGAAACTTCTGAAAGTGCTTTTGAAAAATCTACCTCAATCATACTTATTACAAAAGTAAGTAATAAGCAATATATATCTCGGTTTTATGGCTTTGTTTTTACTATTCCTTTAGTATAAATTTAAATGGAAGAGCTCTTTTAAACAGTGCCTTTAGAAAACACATCATCTCAGTGAATTAGGTTAAGAAATGGAATCCACCTGCTCAATAGTTTCATATTATATTAAAGTAGTATCTTTACCACATGAAAATGAAACATTTAACAAGTCTTTTTTTAGCTCTTTTGATCTTCGGAACAAGGGTGGGCTTTGCACTTAATGTTCATTATTGTGGTTCAAAAATTGCAGTTATTTCTTTGGCTAAAAATTCATCTAATTGTGGAATGAAAACGGCTTCAGAAAAAGGACCTTCTTCTGAAAAAGTGTTATCAAAAACACCTTGCTGTAAAGATGCTATCTTTCTTTTTCAAAATGATGAGCCTCAAAAGATAGAGTTTGAAAGGGTTGATGTTTTAATAGCTTCACTTCCTACATACCCTTTGAATGATTTTTCAGTAAATACCCCTCCGGCTTTATTGCTAATTGAAAACCTGAATTGGAATCCACCACCCCCTCAAAAAAATCAACTTATTTTATTGCAACATTCTTTTGTATACTACGGCTAGTATTAGTTTTTCTTGATTACGAATTACAATACAAACCCTATATACATTAAAAATGAAAACCTTTAGTATTTTACTCATTGCCTTTTATGGCTATATACCGCAAGCACAAGAATCTTTTACAGGAACTATTTTTACTAAAGAAGGAGAAAATCCCTTTCCCTTAGAAGGTGCAAATGTTTATTGGTTGGGAACCCAAATAGGAACGATTACAGACCAAGATGGAACATTTTCACTACCTTTTTCTGTTGTAAATAAAAAGCTTGTCATTAGCTATATTGGATTTAAGGCGGACACCTTATCCATTATTAATACGAGAACAATTAGGCACTTGCTTTCTGCTAATACATCAGGTGCGCTTGATGAGGTTACCATTACTCAAAGAAGAAAAGCAATACAGAAATCTTATTTTGAAACCCAGAATATTATTAACGTTAATAGCGATGAATTACTAAAAGCAGCATGCTGTAATCTTTCTGAAAGTTTTGAAACAAATCCCTCTATTGATGTAAATTTCTCAGATGCCTTGACCGGCACAAAGCAGATTAAAATGTTGGGGTTAACCAGTCCATACCTCCTTATAACAGAAGAAAACATTCCAATGGTACGTGGGGCTTCTCAGGCTTATGGGCTTACGTTTACACCTGGCACATGGATTGAAAGCATTCAGATCACAAAAGGGGTGGGGAGCGTTGTAAATGGCTTTGAAAGCATTGCGGGACAAATTAATACTGAAATAAAAAAACCTTTTTCGGATGTCCCATTATTTTTTAATTTTTTCACTTCAGCAAATGGAAGACAAGAACTAAACACTCATGGAAACTTTAAACTAAATGATAAATGGAGTACAGGAATATTTGTTCATGGGAACCAACGTACTCATAAAATGGATCAGAACAACGACTCGTTTTTAGATGTTCCTTTAGCCAAGCAAGTAAATATTCTAAATCGTTGGCAATACACTAATGCTCAAAAAGGATGGGTAAGTTTTATAAGTTTCAGATGGATGCAAGATGATAAGCTAATTGGCGCTGTTGGTTTTTCTCCAACTTTAGACAGAAATGTCACTAGTCTTTGGGGGAGTGAAATTAGTACAGCAAGGTTTGATAGTTCTTTAAAAATAGGATATGTTTTTCCTGAATCACCATATCAAAGTTTCGGTTTTCAATCGGCATACAGCAATCATAAACAAGAAGCTTATTATGGCTTTAGGCAGTATGATATAGATCATGAGAGTTTTTACGCGAATCTTTTATTTAACTCTATTATAGGGAATACTAAAAATAAGTTTAAAGCAGGGATTAATTTCTCATATGATCAATATATAGAAGCTGTTGACACTTTTAATTTTAATAGAATTGATAATTCTGTGGGTGGCTTTTTTGAATATAGTTATGATAATTTAGAAAACTTTAGCCTGGTGAGCGGGGCTCGTTTAGACGCACATAATCGTTTAGGAAATTTTATTACTCCTAGAGTCCATGTTCGTTACTTACCCAAGGAAAATATTATTATTAGAGCTTCCCTAGGAAGTGGGCGTAAAGCAGCTAATATTTTTGCAGAAAATCAAACTCTTTTTGGCACCAATCGGGTAATTTCAATTGCTCAAAACGGAGGTGATATTTATGGGCTAAATCCAGAAAAAGCATGGAATTATGGCGTTAGTATTAGAAAAATATTCTCTCTTTGGGGAGGAAATGGTGATATTACAGCCGATTATTATGTGACGGACTTTACAGATCAAGTAGTTGTAGATTGGGAAGAAAAAGGAAGGATATCCTTTTATAATTTAAATGGAAAAAGCAGGGCCAATAGTTTTCAGCTTGCCATTGATTATTTCCCTTTTAAAACACTTAATTTTCGTTTTGCCTATAAAAATTACGATGTAAAAACAACCTATAATTCTGGATTCTTGCAACGACCCCTTCAGGCGCAACACATATTTTTTGGAAATGTAGGCTGGGAAACAGAACGCACTATAAAAGGAGGTCAGTGGCGCTGGGATATAACCTTTCATGCTGTTGGAGAGCAACGTCTTGTGAATACAATTAGAGATTCAGGGGAAACATACTCTCCAGCTTATGGACTTTGGAATAGTCAGTTTACACGTGCTCTTTCTCAAAATTTTGAAATATATGCTGGGGTAGAAAACCTTGGAAATTATACTCAAAAGAATCCTATTATTGGTGTTGACGACCCTTTTGGAATCTCATTTGATTCAGCACAAGTATATGCACCAATTTTTGGAAGAATGCTTTATGCTGGGTTACGTTGGAATTTATAATTAATTTTACCTAAAACAGAAAACAACTTAATATTTTATACTATGAAAAAACTACTAATAATGATTTTAATTGCTTTACCGTTTTCCTTATCGGCTCAGAGCAAAGGGAAAAAAAACACCAAAGCTTCCTTTGAAGTTAGTGGTACGTGTGAAATGTGCCAGAACCGAGTTCAAAAGGCAGCGCTAAGTGTTAAAGGCATTAAAACAGCAAATTGGGACATTCCCAGCCATATAATTACGGTGATTTATGATAGTAATAAAGTTTCACTGGAAACTCTTCAAAATACTATTGCTCTAGTAGGTCATGACACGCCTTTAGTAAAAGCAGAAGATGCTAATTACGATAAATTACCTATGTGCTGTTTATATGAACGAATGCCCATAGTAACAAATTAAGACATAAAAAAACCTGCCATTTGGCAGGTTTTTTTATGCTAATAAATATTACATCATTCCAGGCATCCCTCCACCCATTGGTGGGGCCGATGATTCTTCTTTAATATCAATTAAAGCACATTCTGTAGTCAAGATCA
>JBKEHX010000027.1:0-13707 GCA_046711205.1 Flavobacteriaceae bacterium | reverse complement strand
GCCCGAAATTCCACCTCCAATAATAATGGCATTATAATTTTCTTTCATATTATTATTTAATATAAGTTATTTTATTTGTTTTAAATGAGGAATAATATTTTATATTTTTTTTGACTAAATCCTTAGTAAATAACCAATTTTTCAAATCATAGAGGATATTAGTTATTTTATTTTGTATTTTTCTAAAGCTTTTCGATCTAATTCTACCCCTAACCCAGGTTTATCAGGTGGTCTTACTCCTCCATTTTTTACGAGCCATGGTTCTCCGAGTATCAGATCATTTTCTACCCAATTTATAAGTGCCTGACTCGGTCTGTCAATTTCAATTCTATTAATACCTATATGACACATTGCTGCCCATCCTATTCCTAGTTCCCATCTTGCTCTCAGCCAAAAACGTTTATTAATAGCTTTAACACTAGTAATAAAATTATTTAAACTATTTATACCTCCTAGAAGTGATGGGTCACTAACCACTGAATCTATTGACGGATGGGAACCCAATGCGTCCAAATCTATACAATGAGTTGAAACTGGAATACCCGTAATATCTTTTATTTTTGAAACAAAACCTAATCCGGCAACCGGTTCTTCTATATTACATAAATTACACTCTCTCGTAGATTCCAAAAATCTTTTTGCTTGATCAATTGTAAAGCCCATGTTCGCATCTACAGCAATATCAACTTCTGGTCCTAGAGATTTCCTAATCTCTTTAACTATCTGTATCTCGCAAGAAATTGAGTGAAGTCCAACTTTAAACTCAAACATTTTAGCACCTGTTTCTTTAATGGAGGCTGTAGCAATGTCTGACATGATTTTAACTATTTTATTATCTGAAAATCCCTCATCAGGGTCAACCGTGTAAGCATACCCCACAAATAATGCCTTATCTCTTGCTGCACCACCAAGAAGGTTATATAAAGGTTGTCCTGTTTCTTTTCCAAGAATATCCCATAAAGCAATTTCTAATCCCGCAAAAGCATTTAATTGTAATGCATATTCAGGGTAGCCATAATCAAAAGGCAATTTTGCAAGACATAAATCCCTTAAATTGTGAAAATCATAAACGGAGTGATTTTTTACAATAGGGGCAAATTTTTCATTAATTATTTTTGAGCAAAAATCTCCTCTAGCTTCCCCTATTCCTAACAAACCATTATCTGTCTCTACTTCAACAATTGTTGAAAGCATATGAGTCATTTTCCTTTTTGCAAATGCGGCAACCCTCGTCACCGGGACCCGAACTACATGAGACTTTAAAGATTTAATTTTCATTTTAATTTTTTAATTAGATTACTTAGTAACGTTCAATTGTTGACGTAAAATTTTAGTGAGTTTTTTATCAATAATAAAGTTCCCGTCTTTATCTTGAATAATTGCTACCCCATAATCTTTTTCAGCATTTCTAATATCAATCTTTTCCTCAACTAAATCTTTTAAAACTAATGATTCTTCTCTTTCAACTGGTGGTCCGTAGCCTCCCCCACCTGACATTTCATGACTAAAGACATCACCTTTTTTTAATTTTTCAACCTCAGTCATTAATACCGGTAGGATCCTTTTTTCTGAATGAGGATTAATAAAGTTATAGGATTTTGAACCATTTTTTCCTCCAAAAAGGCCATGAGGTGGAAATTTCCTTTTATCAGATCTAACATTTAAACTTGCTGAATCCGACAAAATTTCATATTCCCTTATCAATCCCAATCCACCTCGGTATTTACCTGGGCCCCCTGTATTTTTTATAAAACCGTATTTATTTATTCTAATAGGGTATTTATTTTCAATCATTTCAATAGAAACATTAGACTGATTAGCTCCCATGTGTGGAACACCTGACTGACCATCGTGTTTTGAAGTCCCCCCCCAAGTACCCATAAATGTTTCACAAAAGACAAATGGTTTCCCGTTTTCGTAACCAGAAATTGTTGGTAACGTAGATCCTCCTGCAGTATCTGCAGTAACTCTGTCAGGTAAAGCCTTTGAGAGAGCACCAAAAAGACAATCAATAATCCTATATCCAGTAACACCTCGAGCTCCACATGGAGCTGGAAAATTAGGATTTACCAAAGATCCTAATGGTGCCTTTATAACAAAAGGTATTGTGAATCCATGACAATTTGGAATATCTGATTCCATTACAGATCTAAGTGCAGCGAAAACCGCAGCCTTAGTAAATGGGAATGAAGGATTAATTCCAGCTGGGACTTGTTTTGATGTTCCTTCAAAATCAACCGTAATTGAATCATCTTCTATAATGACTTTTGCATTTATTATAATTGTTTCTGGGATTTCACCTAAACCATCAATATGATCTGTAAAACTATATTCTCCATTTGGAAAATCTGCAATTTCAGCTCTAGTTAATTTTTCAGCATAATCCTGAATTTGTTGTCCACAACTTAATATATATTTTACTCCATACCGGCCAAATAAATCACACATACCCTTTTCACCACTTCTGCATGAAGCTATTTGCGCTTGTAAATCTCCAAGTACTTCGTCTGGTGTTCTGACATTTAGAGAAATCATATCCCAAAGAGCCTGATTAAATTTACCACTTTCACTAAATTTTATTATTGGAATTCTAAGGCCTTCTTGAAAAATTTCTTCACCTCCTATCGCGTTGCTTCCAGCTACAATCCCACCTACATCTGAGTGATGAGCTATGGTAACAGCCCAGGCAGAAATTTTATTTTTATAGTATATTGGCATTGCTATATATATATCTGGAAGGTGCTGACCAGAGGCTGCATAAGGATCATTAAAAATGAAGATATCATTTTGAAAGACATTTCCTTTATATTGTTTCAATAGAGCTTTCATTGCGTCGAAAAAACTTCCCATATGCATTGGTGTACATACCCCCTGTGCGAGAGTTAAACCCTCCGGGTCACATATAGCTGTAGAGAAATCAAGGGAATCCCTCACAATTCCTGAGTAGGCTGTTCTCATTAAAGTTATAGCCATATCATCTGCAATTGTATCAAAACTATTTTTAATAATTTCTCTTTGAAAGGAATCTATTTCAAAAGGTAATTCAATTTTTTTATTATTTTTCATATGTTTCTATGAATTGATTTCAATAATCACATTAAAGTAACTATCAATCTTTACTGTACAATCTGGAGGAATAACTGCAGTACCTTCATATTCCTCAATAATTATTGGTCCTTTAATTGGTTTTTTGCCTAATTTTTTTCTATTTATTACCTTTGATTCAATAAGTCCGATTGTAGGACCAAAATATACATTTCTCTTTAGTTCATTATGTTGGCCATGGTAAAAGCTTGCTTTTGGAAAAATTTGTTTTTCATTTTTCCTCTTACCTATCATCCTTACATTTACTATTTGAACAGGATATTCTCCTGAAAAAGAATGTCCATACCTGAGTTGATGTTCTTCTTCAAATAATCTTTTTAAAATTGTTGGAATTTCAAGATTTTTTTTATTTGAAGGAAAATCTATAGTTAATTCATAAGCTTGACCTAAAAATCTTGCATCTAGTTTCCTTTCAAAGATTATCTCATCATCTGGAACGCCAAGCATTTTTTTAATATTTTTTTCTAAAATTTTATATTTTTTATTAAGATTTTCTATGGAAAAATTTGAAGTAAGATGAAGAAAAGGTAGTGTTTCATTTACCATTAAATCTGCCCAAATTAGCCCTAATGCACTATAAACTCCAGCGGCAAGAGGAAGAATAACTTTTTTAATTTGGAGAGTTTTTGCAAGTTCTACTGCATGGACTCCCCCGCTCCCACCAAATGCAAGTAAAGAGAAATCCCGAGGGTCACGGCCTCTGAGTGTTGTCACAGCTTTGACAGCACGCATCATGTTAGCATTTGCAACTTGGTGAATTCCATATGAAGCGGCCAGAATATCTAAAGATAAAGGATTAGCAATATGTTTCTCAATCGATTTTCTAGAAAGATCTGATTTAATCGGGACACTATTTCCTGCAAGTCCAATAGGATTTAAATAACCAAGAATAACATTTGCATCTGTAACAGTTGGATGTTCATTCCCTAATCCGTAACATGCTGGTCCAGGTCTAGCACCTGCACTCTCAGGACCAATCTTAAGTGAATTTGCTTTATCAAGCCAGGCAATACTTCCTCCTCCAGCACCAACTTCTGAAATATCAATTACAGGGAGTTTTAAAGCATAACCTCCACCTCCTCCTAGTGCACTTTTAGAAGACATCCCACCACCTACTTCATATTCCTCAGCAAAAGATAATTGACTTTTTTCAATCAGGGAAGCTTTCGCGGTAGTACCCCCCATATCTAGAGTAATTAAATTCTTATATCCAGTTAACTTTGACATAAATTGCGCGCCTATAACTCCAGCCGCAGGCCCACACTCAATTATTTGTGCTGGAATTTTAACTACTGAATCTGAATCTAGGATACCCCCACTTGACTGCATAACCATTAATCTGCTTTTTTTAAAGCCAGAATTTTTCATTTGTTTAACCAACGATTCTATATATTTTTTAACTGGCGGCCCTACATAAGAGTTAATTACTGTTGTAGATGTCCTTTCATATTCTCTCATCTGTGGTAGTACTTCTGCTGAAACAGAAATAAATGTATCAGGGAGTAATTTTCGTAATATTTCTCCAGTCCTATCTTCATGAATTGAATTAGCATAAGAATTTAAATAACAAACAGATACAGCTTCAATATTTAATTTCTTTAATTTTTCAGCACATTTAATTATTTCTTCTTCAACCAACGGAACAATTATTTCGCCATCAGAACTAATGCGTTCAGGTATTTCAAATCTTAAATTTCTAGGAACTAAAGGTTTTGGCTTTTCATAAAGTGGTTTGTACAATTCTGGTACTCGCACCCTTTGAATTTCAAGTATATCTCTAAAGTTTTTTGTTGTTAGCAGAGCAGTTTTTGCTCCTTTCATTTCGAGAATCGTATTTGTTGCAACAGTACAACCATGCAAAACCTCGAGAAGTTCATCCTTATTTGAATTAAGGCTCCTAAGCATGTCTTCTATTCCTTGAGTAACTGCATCTGCATAATTTTCTGGTGTAGAAGGTACTTTTCTAGTAACTAAATCACCAGTTTGGGTTATCAACGCAAGATCTGTAAAAGTTCCGCCAATATCAGCTGCAATTCTGTCTATTTTTGTTCTTGAGACCATTTTTTTAATTATTTTTAAAGACGTTGACCAAATACTAAATCTGGTAACCATAGGGTTAAGACTGGAAAAGCCGTAATAATACCCAAGCCAATTAAAAGAGGAACAAAGAAAGGAATTGTAGCCCTGAAAACCTGTTCTGGAGTAGTTTCTGCGACCTTAGCAGCAACAAACAAACCAATTCCCATAGGGGGAGTTATTATACCAATAACTAAATTGAAACAAATAATTATTCCAAAGTGAACTTGATCAATCCCTAAAGGAGATAAAATAGGTAATAGTATTGGTGAAAGAATCAATATTGCTGGAAGTGTCTCAAGAAACATTCCTACAAAAATTAAAAAAATATTTATTATCAATAACGCGACTAAAGGATTTTCAATATTTTGCGAAATAGCATTAGCAGCTTCATGTGGAAGGCGTTCCATGGTTATTACCCATCCCATGACTATAGAAACAGCCACTATATACATTATTATTGCAGTCGTTTGCATAGACTCTAATATGCAGCTTAGCAGTTTTTGCCATGTCAATTCACGGTAAACAATTCCTACAAACAAAGCATATGATGCTGCTATAACTCCTACTTCAGTTGGAGTGCTTACACCTAATATTAAAGCTCCTATAATCAATATTGGAGAGAATAATGCTAAAGCTCCTTTTTTAAAACTTTTCCATACATCTGATACTATAAAAGGCTCTGGCTGTCCCCACTCAGTTTTTTTGATACGAACCCACAGTGAAATCCATATCATAGTAAGAAGTCCTATAACAAAACCAGGCACAATGCCTCCAAGGAACAATCTCCCTATCGAGGTATCTGTTGCAAGACCATAAACAATCAAAACTATACTTGGCGGAATAATTGGACCTATTGTACAAGACGCTAATGTAACTGCTGCAGCAATATTTAACGGATAACCACTTTTCTTCATAGCACGCATTTCAACCGTTCCAAGTCCTGCAAGGTCAGCTAACGCTGCCCCAGACATACCGGCAAAAATCATACTTGCTGCAACATTAACCTGAGCTAAACCCCCTCTGATTGGGCTGAATAAAGCTTTTGCAAAACCAAATATTCTTTCTGTTACTCCACCAGCATTCATAAGATTACCTGCTAATATGAAGAAAGGTACTGCCAGCAATGTAAACGTATCAAGACCATCAATCATCATTCTTGGAATTACACTTAGTGGGAAATCTCCCAATATAAGTGCAATCGTTGTTGCTATCCCAATAGCAATACTTACGGGAACCCTTAAGGCTATTAGACTAACCAAGGTAAATAGAAGAACAGTAGTTATCATTTGACTATATTAATTTTATCGCTGCTTCAATTTCTGAAATACTTTTATTTTTATCTTTTTGACAAGCCATCAAAACTTCAATTGAATAATAAATTGTTATTGCTGTTATAGAAATAGAACCTATTAATAAAGGTAAATATGAAAAAAATCTAGGTATATGAAGAATTACAGAATAAGTTTTCATCTGCCTTGGTAATTCTTCTATTATCCAATATATGATAATTCCACAGAATATTATTGTTAGTATTTGAGCCAGACCATAGCAAAGTCTTTGTAATTTAATAGACATTTTTTTTGTAAAAAACTCCACTAGTACATAACCCCTTATTCTAAAAACAGAACTGGTTCCAACAAAATAGGCGTATAGCATTAGAAGTTGTGATATTTCTTGGACCCAAAATATAGAATATTCAAAAACGTAACGCAGTACTATTTGAGTAATATTAATAATTACAACCGAACAAAAGGCTAAAATTGCACTGTTTCTTTCTATACGACCCCAAAACAAAAGGGCAACCTTGAATCTGTCCATTCAATTTAAAATTAGATCACTTTCTCCATTTTAGGGAGACAGTCTGAAACATAAATATTCTAGGGTATTAAAAATTAAACCTAGGGGAAATGATTTACGATAAAACTAGATAAATCACGACTTAGAAGGAGAATGATTTACAATAAAACTAGATAAATCACGACTTAGTTACTTTTCAAAAAACAATATACAAATTCAGTAATTTTATTTTTTAGATCTTCTTGATATTGTTCGTAGTCCAGTACCTTAATTTTTTATAAAGTACTGGATAATGGAATCAACTCTTTACTTAATAGCTCTAGCTTCCGCAATTATACCTTTAGGTATAAATCCTTTATTTTCAAGCATTTCATGAACTCCATCTGCATGCTTATGCCACGGACCAAGGGGAGGCTCAATATATACAAGACCAAGTTCTTCTTTAGCAGCTTCTATATGCTCATCATTTTTTTGTTTACTCATTTTGACATATACCTCACCTGCTTCATTTGCAGCTTGATGAAATAAATTTTTCTGTTTTGAATTTAATTTATCCCAAGATTTTTTACTAACTACAGGAAGGACAATTTGAAAATATTCTCTAAGGTTTGTGAAATATTTGACAGCTTCAATATGCTTATTTAAGTATGATGCACTAACTACAGTAGTTAAAGAATCAACAGTTCCAGTAGCTAGAGCTGTATATACATCAGCCCAAGACAGGACCGACAAATTGGCTCCCATTCCAGACCAAAATTGAATAGGCATCTCAGCCTGATACATTCTCATCTTGTAACCTTGGAGATCATCAGGTGTTAATATAGGAGTTCTGCTTAAAATTCCACGGTCTTGTTGTCTCATCCAATTGTAATTTCCTATAAATACAAGTCCCCTTTCTTCTATAGCGTCAGACATTTTTTTGAACTTATTACTGTTTAGATATTTTGAAGTATGCTCTCGACTTCTAAAAACGAATGGTGTATTCATAACACCAAATCGATCGTCATATGACTTAAAATAATCTAATGTGTCTATCACCATATCTTGAGCACCTGTAATAGTATTTTCAAATTGTGTAGGAGGCGGACCCAATTCTCCTGAATGAAATATTTTAACAGTTACTGATCCATTTGTGAGTTCATTTACTCTTTTTGCAAAATAATCCGCCGCTATTCCTTGATCAGAATTTGGAGGCAAAACACTTCCAGCCCTAAAAGTAAGAGCATGGGCACTCGTAATACTAAATAATAAAATACTAGTTAAAATTAAAATATTTTTTAGTAGCATGACAGACTCCTATTTATGGTTAACGTTTAATATATGTATATCATATATTAAGATTATATATCTTATATCTAACATATAATTTAAAATAATCTAGTAATGCTGATGATATGTCAAGCTTTTAATTAATTACTGTGTCCCAAGAAATAACTAATACAACCTCTTAACTATTTTAAAAAGCAGGAATAATATTGGACTTTTGTACGTTATCGACTTGGGTATTCTGCTGAAAGTTCGTCCTACTACTTAATCCCATACGAAAAATGAACAGAATGTTTTCCGGTGGATAATTATTTTACTAAGTGTTGAATCTCCTGCTTGGAAAGCATATCATTAATTACGTTTATTTGAAAAATTAAACAATAATTCAATCTTCGATGAAGATTCTATCCAATTTAGTTATTTGAAAACTTAATAAATTTTAGTTAATTATAAAATAAAATTATGAATTTAATTTTGTCTGATAGGATAAACCGTATTCAAACTTCACAAACAATCGAAATTTCTGATTTGGCTAGGAATCTTTTGTCAAAAGGGAGAAAAGTAATAAGTTTAAGCCAAGGTGAACCTGATTTTGATACTCCAGATCATATTAAAGAAGCTGGTATAAAAGCAATTAAGGACGGTTTTACTCGATATTCCAATGTAGATGGTATGCCTTTATTAAAAAAAGCAATAATCAAAAAATTTTTAAATGAAAATAATTTGGAATATAAACTTTCTGAAATTTCTGTTGGCAACGGTTGTAAGCAAATTATTTTTAATGCACTAATGTCAATTTTAAATCCAGGAGACGAAGTTATTATACCAGCACCTTATTGGGGTTCATACAAGGATATGGTTGATTTCGCCGAAGGAATTCCCAAAATTGTAAATTGTACATTAGCTGATGATTTTAAACTAACTGCAAAGGCACTTGAATTAGCAATCAATGACTCAACTCGTTGTCTAATACTAAATAACCCAACAAACCCTACTGGATCTGTATATAATTTTGAAGATTTAAAATCATTTTCTGACGTACTGATTAAATATCCTAATATTTTAATCATTTCAGACGACATATATGAATATTTAATCTACTCTAACACCAAATTTCATACCATTGCTGAGATTGATACTAATATTAAAAAGAGAACTCTCACTTGTAATGGAATGTCAAAAAATTTTTGTATGACTGGTTGGAGATTAGGATATGCAGCAGGACCTAAGTTGCTGATTGATGCAATGGCTAAATTACAATCTCAGTCTACATTTCATCCTTCTACTATTTCACAATTCGCTGCTTTAGCCGCATTAAATGGTGGGAGAGAGTTCATTACTGATCAAAAAAAGTCATACATAAAAAGAAGAGACTTAACAGTTAGTTTTTTGAATAAAATTGATGGTATAACATGTAATAACCCCGAAGGTTCTTTTTATGTTTTCCCTTCCTGTGATGGACTTTATGGGAGAAAGACACCCGGTGGTGAAATTATTCAAAATGACATTGACGTCTGCAAATATATTCTTGAAACAGCTGAAGTAACTGTAGTTCCTGGAAGTGTTTTTGGAAAGATTGATTTTTTCAGAATTTGTTATGCAATAGACACGAAAACACTTTTAGAAGCACTTAATCGAATTTTAACTGTTCTTGAGAAATTAAAAACCAAATATTAAAGAATTTTATAAATATTATTTAAAAAAATTTTATCATGACTATAAAAAATAAAATGAGCAGAAAAGACTTGATTAATAAAATTGGTGAATACCCGACAGGGAATATTTGTAACGCACATAATAAAGTCAAGGCTATGGATAGTAGAATAGCATCTATAAGTCCTGGGATGAAAATTGCTGGGCCTGCAAAAACGGTAGCAATTGTCTCAGGGCAAAATGCTGCTATTCATCGTGCAGTTCACAATGCCAGACCTGGAGATGTTCTTGTAGTTGATGGGAAGAAATCATTATCCTATGGACCTTTTGGAGATATACTCGCAACTTGCTGCCAACAGCTTGGTTTGTCTGGCCTCGTTATTGACGGTACCATAAGAGATTCTTCAGAAATAGTAGAATTAGGATTCTCAGTTTTTAGCCTTGGGACTCACCCTGCTGCAACCAAAAAAACAGATCCAGGTGAAATAGATGTCCCTATTGTTTGTGGAGATGTTAATGTTAACCCAGATGACATTATTATAGCTGATGATGATGGAGTTGTAGTAATACCAAATCTATTAGTCGAAGAAGTGTTTTTAGGTTTGATGACTGTTATTAAAAATGAGGAAAAGATTATGAAGAGACTTAAAAATGGTGAAACAACTTGTGATATATTCAAAATAAAAACTTAAACTATAATTGTTTTACCTTTTCATATATTGTCCGCGATATCTTTATCCCGTTTATTTTTGAATTATCCCTATTTTTTAACCTCCTATCACCAGGCAACCTAATTCCTTCGAGTTCCATTAATTTAGAAAAAAATAATTCACAGTGTTTATGCCAGTTATTTTCATCACCAAAAAGATTTGGATTAATTGCTATAATTAATTCACCTCCCCTGGTAGGACCCCCATCATTATTATCTTTTTCACCTCTCTCGAAACTAAAATTATCTCCTATCAATCCAGCTGCCAAAAGCTCTATCATCATGGCCACAGATGATCCTTTATAGCCTCCAAAAGTTAATTGGCTCCCATCTAATATTTTTTTGGGATCGTTTGTTGGGTTGCCACTTTTGTCAATTCCAACACCTTGTGGTAAAGTAGAACCTTCTAATGCTGCAATCATAATCTCACCTCTAGCCATAGCAGCAGATGCTTGATCAAAAACCATTGGGTTTTCGTTTTTTCGCGGCCAAGAAAATGCCATAGGATTAGTTCCGAAAAAAGAAGTATTTGCTCCTGCTGGAGCTACTACAGGTTTTGATACTGTGCATGCTAACCCAGCAAGTCCCTCTAGGGCTATATGCTCTACTTCATGCCATAATGCTGAAAAATGATGGATATTAACTATTGCAGCTGCAGCCAATCCATTTTTCTTAGCACATTCAATCAAAGGATTATACGAAACACTTAGCGCTAGAGGGGCAAATCCCCTATCTCCTTCAATTCTGAATACAACAGGAGCTATTTGGACAACTTTAGGATTTGATTCGCCGTTAACTTTACCACTTTTTAGGGAAGAAATATAACCAGGAATTCGAAATAATCCATGTGCTGAACACCCATCAATTTCAGCAGCTATTATTGTTTTTGCAATTTCGAATGCATTTTTGGAATCACAACCGTGTTTTAGTAATTTTTCATTAACAATTGAAAAAACATCAGCTTCATTAAGTTCTATAAAATTTTCTTTTTTCAATATATACTCATTTCAAAATTGATGGTCACGTAAAAACTATTTTAGACAAATAGTTTGTTTTTAAACAAAAAATTATCAACATGGTACTCTAATGATTCTTACAACTGAACAACTTGTTTCATATAAAAATAAAGGATTTGCAGGTCCAAATCCAATATTAAGTAAAAACCAATTAAAAATTTTAAAATTTGAAATTAACAATATTATCAAAAATCTTCCTTCAAATACTCGTCCTGAAAACATACATTCTCCTAACGAATATAACCCCTTTTTATTAGAATTGTTATTGAGTAACCCATTTTTGGATATTGCTGAACAAATTCTAGGAACTAACATTGCTTTGTTCACAGTCTATGCAATCTGTAAACCTCCATTTGATGGCCGAGCTGTCAAGTGGCATCAAGATGCAGCTTACTTTCCAATTAAACCAATGGAAACATTTACACTTTGGTTAGCAGTTGATGATTCTAATAAAGAAAATGGATGTATGCAAGTATTACCATGTTCTCATAAGTCAAAAAATATTATTACTCATTCCTCAAATTACAACGACAAATCTGTTCTTGTTCAATCTATACCAAATCTTGATTCAAAGAATGCTGAAGATGTTGAAGTTCCTCCAGGGAATTACAGTGTTCATGATCCTTTTCTGCTACATGGTTCCAAAAAAAATAAAACATCAAAATGGAGGTCCGGTATTACAGTTAAATATATTCCAAGTCATGTAAATTTTGATAGAGAATATATAGGTCCTAGTGGCTTCAATTGGAACAGCCATAAATTATTTCACGGTCGCGGTAAAAGGGGCTACCATAAATATGCGAACTAGATATAGTTTTAATAAATTTTTAAATATTTATTTCCAATATATAAGAAATTATTAAATTCTGTTAATAAAAATATCAGTTTCAATCACAAATATATGGACATTAGATCATTACTGCTGGGTATCAGTATTGCTATTATGTGGGCAAGTGCTTTTACTGCATGCAGAATTTTAATGGTCAATGCCCCACCTTTTTTGGTTTTAGCCTCAAGGTTTTTTATCTCCGGTATATTGGCCATTTCAATTGCCTTTTGGTGTGGCCAAAAGATTGA
The DNA here is from genome assembly GCA_046711205.1 of Flavobacteriaceae bacterium. Classification (GTDB taxonomy): domain Bacteria; phylum Bacteroidota; class Bacteroidia; order Flavobacteriales; family Flavobacteriaceae; genus MS024-2A. The sequence continues at coordinate 1,005 of JBKEHX010000027.1, read as the reverse complement.
ATTTAGTCGTCGTGAGTGGTATACCATTTTAAGTATTGGGTTGCTCCAAAATACTGTTTGTACAGCTCTTAATTTTACAGCTATGCAATGGGTTACGGCTAGTCTCGCAGCCATTATTGCTAGTATGCTACCTATTATCATAGCAATCTATTCCTGGATTTTTCAAGGTAATAAAATTGGATTAATTGGAAAACTTGGGCTTTTTTTAGGCCTGGCAGGAGTATCTCTCATTTTGTATGATAAGAGTGCTAATGAGACAAATTTTTTGGGATTAGTACTTTGTGTTTTTGCTGTGCTGGGATTTGCTTGGGCATCTATAATAGTTAGCAATTCATTAAAAAATAATAATAATCTATTTATGATTGTTGGCCTTCAGATGATTGTTGGTAGTGTAAGCTTATTCCCACTATCCATTTTCTTTGAGACATGGACTATTAAATTTTCATCTATTTTCATAGTATCTTTTGCATATTTAATCCTAATACCTGGTTTGATTGGTACACTGTCATGGTTCTATCTAATAATAAAGATTGGAGGAACAAAAGCTTCTACTTTCCACTTTCTAAATCCTTTTTTCGGTGTGGCTATAGCATCAGCAGTTTTATCTGAACCATTAACTTCAAGAGATTGGATAGGTGTAGTAATTATTATGTTAGGAATTTTAGCAGTTCAATATAATAGAGATACTGAAACCTTTCCATGAAGGATGATGGCTATTAAAAATCGCATCAAATTTCATTTCTCCGTAGAGTTCTAAAATATTATTTCATTTTAAACTAATTTTTTACAACAATATATACAGTGAAAATTATCTTGTCAATATAAAAATAGATAAGGAAATCTCTAAAATATATTTTTCAGGAAAAAAATTTGATTATCTGTTTTAATATTGAAAATATACTATATATATTGTAATTTTATATATAAAAGAGGGGTAATCCCAGCAGATGTTTTGTTATTGTATAGTTAATCTGATCATGAGATTTCGAAATTTTCCAATATACA
>JBKEHX010000026.1:0-14217 GCA_046711205.1 Flavobacteriaceae bacterium | reverse complement strand
ATTTCTGTACATAAATTTGAAGAACGTATGGTGCCTAAATTTTTCTGGTTAGACTTTCGGTTTGCAGCATCCTTATAAAGCATGTAAGGAGTTCCTGTTTCAATCTGAGATTCTAAAATTTTCTCCCAAAGTTCTCGTGCTTTTATTGTTTTGCGTCCTTTTCCTTCTGATTCATACTTAAGGTACATTGTGTCAAATTCATCACCATGCACATCAAAAAGACCTGGACATTCATTTGGACACATTAAAGTCCATTCTGCGTTTTGTTCTACTCGCTTCATGAATAAATCTGGAGTCCACATGGCATAAAATAAATCACGTGCACGCATTTCTTCTTTTCCGTGATTCTTCTTTAACTCTAAAAACTCAAAAATATCAGCATGCCATGGCTCTACATAAATGGCAAATGAACCTTTTCTTTTTCCCCCTCCTTGATCAACATAACGAGCGGTATCATTGAAAACACGTAGCATTGGTACAATACCATTTGAAGTACCATTTGTTCCGGCTATATAAGATCCCGTAGCACGAACATTGTGAATAGATAAACCAATACCTCCTGCTGATTGTGAAATTCTAGCTGTTTGTTTTAAAGTATCATATATACCATCAATACTATCGTCTTTCATGGTTAATAAAAAACATGACGACATTTGTGGTTTGGGCGTTCCTGAATTAAATAAAGTAGGTGTAGCGTGAGTGAAATATCTTTTAGACATCAACTCATAGGTTTCAAGCACAGAATCAATATCATCTAAATGAATCCCAACAGAAACACGCATCAACATATGTTGTGGGCGCTCTACTATTTCTCCATTTAATTTAAGTAAATACGAACGTTCAAGTGTCTTAAAACCGAAAAAATCATACCCGAAATCTCTGTTATAAATAATGTTTGAATCTAATTTATCCGCATTTTTTTTAATGATTTTATAAACCTCATCAGAAAGTAACGGTGCTTTTTTTTCTGTTCTAGGATTTACATACTGATATAAATCAGTCATTGTCTCAAAAAAAGATTTTTTTGTGTTTTTATGTAAGTTAGATACCGATATACGTGCTGCTAGTTTAGCATAGTCAGGGTGCGATGTAGTCATCGTAGCAGCAACTTCTGCGGCAAGATTGTCCAAGCCAGAAGTCGTAACACCATCGTAAAGCCCTTCAATCACTCGCATTGCAATTCGAACAGGGTCTACTAAAGGGTTTAATCCATAGTTCAGTTTACGAATTCGAGCAGTAATTTTATCGAACATAATGGGCTCTTTACGGCCATCTCTCTTGAGTACAAACATAGGCGGGTCTTTAAAAGTTATTCACTTCTTCTAAAAAAATAGAAGAAATTGGTTATGGTTTATTTCGATTAAAAATCTGCGTCGAAGCTGATTTTTGTTTCTTGATCTTCTGCATTTAGAACACCTGCTTTTTGATATTCCCCTACACGCTTTTCAAAGAAATTAGTTTTTCCTTGTAGTGAAATCATATCCATAAAATCAAATGGATTCGTCACATTAAATTCTTTTTCTAAATTTAGCTCAATCAGAAGTCGATCGGTAACAAATTCCAAATACTGGGTCATCAATTTAGCATTCATGCCAATTAAACTAATTGGCAAAGATTCTGTAATAAATTCTCGCTCTATCGTTAGTGCATCTAGAAGAATTTCTCTAATACGTGCTGGAGGAACTTTATTAACCAAGTGATGGTTGTGCAAATGCACGGCAAAATCACAATGTACTCCTTCATCTCTTGAAATTAACTCATTTGAAAAAGTAAGCCCTGGCATTAGACCTCTTTTCTTTAACCAATAAATAGAACAAAACGCACCAGAAAAGAAAATTCCCTCTACAGCGGCAAAAGCAATAAGACGCTCGGCAAAAGAATCTGAATCAATCCATTGTAATGCCCAATCTGCTTTCTTCTTGATTGCTGGAAAAACTTCTATTGCCTTAAACAAGTTGTCTTTTTCAGCATCGTCTTTCACGTAGGTATCTATTAACAACGAATAAGTTTCTGAATGGATGTTTTCCATCATAATTTGAAATCCGTAGAAAAATTTAGCTTCAGAATACTGCACTTCATTTACGAAATTTTCGGCAAGGTTTTCATTTACAATACCATCCGATGCTGCAAAAAAAGCAAGAATATGCTTGATGAAATATTGCTCATCATTAGTTAATTTTGTGTTCCAATCTGTTAAATCTTGATGTAGATCAATCTCTTCAGCAGTCCAAAAACTTGCCTCCATTTTTTTGTACCATTCCCATATATCATGGTGTTGAATTGGAAAAATAACGAAACGATTTCCGTTTTCTTGGAGAATAGGTTCTACTGCTGTCATTTTGATTATTGATTTAAAATAGATTGTTTATTGTTATTACAAAGATTCTAAAATGAATCCAGAATTGAAAGGGCAACTTTTCCACAATGAGGGTTAGTTTTTAACAATATGAACTTTTTTTGACCTTTTTAAGACAAAACCCAATAATCAAAAACGCTTGACTGTGAGGATGTTATGATAAAATATAGTTGGTAGCCCCTTAAAACATTGGTACAGATCTTAAGACGTCTTATTTGCATATTCTTCCAAAGCAGCATACCATACTTTACCAAATTTTCTTATGAGAGCAGTTTTGACAAATTGATAGATAGGAATTTTAAGTGATTTTCCTAAATCACACGCATCAGAACAAATCGACCAACTATGATAATTTACGGCAGTCATTTTATCATAGTTTTGAATTCTAACAGGATAAAGATGGCATGAAATGGGTTTTTGAAAATCAATGACACCTTGTTTGTGTGCTTTTTCAATCCCGCATGAAGCAACCCCGGTTATAGAAAAAACAGTATAAACACATTCTTTTCCTTTCACCAAAGGGGTTTCAAAATCACCATCAATTCCTTTCACATAAACACCTTGTTCTTCAATAGAAGCAATCCCATTTTTATTTAAAAAAGGTTTTATTTTAGAATAATGCCGCTCCAAGTAGGAAACTTCTTCTTTTTCCAGAGGAGCTCCAGCCTCTCCCGAAACACAACATTCTCCTTTACACATTGAAATATTACACACAAAATCTTCTTTGATTAAGTCATCTGAAATGAGCGTGTTTTCAATCGCTATCATTAATAAATTTTAAGTAAAATTAAACATTTAAAAGTGTTTATTTCACATATTGAAATTACATTTGTCTAAAATTTAAATTGTGTTTGACCTTAAAGAAATTTTCACTGCAAGCTTAGTTCTATTAGCAGTTATTAACATCCTTGGAAGTGTGCCCTTAATTATTTCTCTACGTGAAAAAGTAGGGCATATTGAATCCGAAAAAGCTTCAATTATTGCTGCAATAATTATGATTAGTTTTTTATTCTTAGGAGATGAGATATTAAAGTTAATTGGCATAGATGTTAATTCTTTTGCTGTGGCTGGTTCTTTAATTCTTTTATTCTTAGCATTAGAGATGATTTTAGGTGTTACTATTTTTCGAAATGAAGCCCCCGAAACAGCATCTATTGTTCCGATTGCATTTCCAATGATTGCTGGTGCAGGCACAATGACTTCGTTACTTTCTTTACGTGCAGAATTCGATGTTGCTAATATTATTATAGCAATTTTAATAAATATTATTTTCGTCTATATCATTCTTAAATCGTCTAAAATGATTAAAGGTTGGCTAGGAAAATCCGGAATCAATATTATTCAAAAGGTTTTTGGAATTATTTTATTGGCAATCGCGGTAAAATTATTTACCTCCAATATCGGTCAACTTTTGTAAACCACTATCTTTGTCTTATGAAAATAATACTCCCTCTTTTTATGTCGCTTGCCGTTGCCTCTTGTGTTTTTAATCTTACTCAAATTGATTGGGCTGATCCATTAGCAGGCAAAAGTAGTGTCGCTGTTATTGGTGTTATGGCTTCAACTAGTGCTTTTTTATTGATTCTCATTTTAATACTTTCAAAAAGAGTTGCCCAAAAATTAAAAAAAAACTAAGGAGTTTCGATTTCACTAAGAGCCTTTTGAATAAAAGGATCTTTTTCGTTTACAATTCTATTATATAAATTTTCACTAAATAATTGTATAGCAATATATGCTTTTGTAGCATTAATAAGAATTGCTTCGTTCTTATCATTAATGGTAATAGGGTAGCTGTTTTCTTTACAATATTTTTTAAAAGCTTGCACCAGCTCCTCTTTAAAAGGTAAGGGCTCATTATAAAACATTGGAGCGTTATCAAATTTATATTTCTTAGGGTTTGCATCCATTTCTAAAAACACAAACCTGTTTAATATATTAGAACGAATAAAATAATTATTCAATAGTTCATCAGGGGTTTCTTGATTAGAAATAAAATAATCGGGCATAATTCCACCTCCACCATAAACTGTTCTTCCATTTGGGGTGGTAAATGCTAAACTATCATTTTTAGGGATATTGGATTCATCTTCCATTTCACCCGTTTCATAGCGCTGTGGTACTTCAGCATAATAATCGGTTCTGGAGGTGCTATCATAAGGACGCTGAATAGACCTTCCTGTTGGAGTATAATAACGTGCTGTTGTAAGGCGAATTTGATCACCTCCGCCAAGTGGCAACTGTTGCTGAACAAGTCCTTTACCAAAAGTCCGCCTTCCTAAAATAAAACCGCGGTCATTATCTTGAATTGCTCCAGCAATAATCTCGCTTGATGATGCTGAATTTTCATCAACTAAAACATATAGGCCTCCATTTTCAAACAAGCCTGATGAGGAAGCAACTGTTAGTTCTCTTAGACCATTATTTCCCTCTACAATAACAATAGGCTTTTGAGCTACTAAAAAATCGTCTGCAATTTGCTTAGCAGGCAATAAGTATCCTCCTGGATTTCCCCTTAAATCAAGAACTAGATTTTGTAATTTTTGGGCTAATAACTTTTCTAAAGCGTAACGAAATTCAGGAAAAGTGGTTTGTGAAAAGCGATTAATTTTAATATATCCTGTGGTTTCATTTATCATGTAAGAGGATGAAATACTTGGTAAAGGAACTGGTCCACGTTTAAATTTAAATGAATAGATAGAGTCAGTTCTTTTTCTGTATACTTTTAATTCTATAGGGGCTTTGGAGGGTCCCTTTAATTTTAAAACCACAGCTTCACTGCTAAGTTGTTTTTGGTAAAGTGTGTCTTGATCAACCATTAAGATTCGATCCCCCGATTTTAATCCTGCTTTTTGACTAGGCCCCCCTTCTAAAACACGGACCACAGCTATACTATCTCGAACCACAAAAAAACTAACACCAATTCCCATGAAATTACCCTGCATACTTTCTGTAAGGGCTTGTTTTTGAACTGCAGGAATATATACGGAATGTGGATCTAATTCATTTACAATTTCTTCTATTACAACCCCTACAATACTGTCCGTATTTATTTTGTCTACATAATCATTCGACAAATAGGTGATCAATTGATTTAGCTTTTGTAAACTCGCGAAGGTTGTTGCAGGTCTATCGTTGTTCAATAAATTATGAGAGCCTCCCAAATAGCCAATAGCCACTGAAAGTAAGATAATTAAAATTAAGAAAAAAATATTTGCTTTCAATGGGTTTTACTTTTTAATGGAACATGTTTTAGTTCAACACCTGCTTTTTTTAAAAATTCTAGTCCGGTAGTATCTTTGTATTCTTTAGAATAAACAAGACGTACAATGCCCGATTGATGAATTAATTTACTGCAATCTCTACAGGGTGAAAGGGTAATGTAAAGTGTGGCTCCTTTACATGACTGAGTAGAGGCTGCTACTTTTAAAATTGCATTTGCTTCTGCATGAAGCACATACCATTTCGTAAAGTGCTCTTCATCTTCACATACGTTTTTGTAACCAGTAGGGGTTCCGTTAAAACCATCCGAGATAATCATGCGATCTTTTACAATAAGAGCGCCAACTTTTTTTCGCTCACAATAAGACAATTGCCCCCAAGTGGCTGCCATTTTAAGATAGGCTTTATCATACTTTTCTTGCTTTTCTTTTACCATTGTGACGAAGATACCAATTTAGGGCTCATTCTATTTTAAATTCTTTCTAAAATCATTTTAAAGGCGGCCAATAGAATTAAGGATCCTATAATAAATTTCCATTTTTTTTTAGACTGTTTTAGGGTTTTCAAAACAAGCCTGCATATAAAAAGTACTACTATAACAATTGTAGCTTGAGCCAATTCTACACCTAAAGCAAATGAGAATAGAGAACTTGTAACTGCATTTTCAGGAATTAGCATCTTAAAATAACGCCCAAAACCTAGCCCATGAATAACGCCAAAAACAACCGTTATAAGCGGGAGGAATATTTTACTTTTAGTGGAACTATCCTCACTCTTTAAAAAGAATATAGAAGTGGCACTTAAGGCAATTGTAATGGGAATCAAAAGTTCTATCCAATAGCTAGAAAATGGAAATTGTGTATAAAAATTTCCTATAAGAGAAATGGTGTGTCCAAGCGTAAAAAGGGTTACCCAGCATAACAATTTACCACTCTCTTTAAAACTAAACGGAAGGGTCAGCGTAACAATAAAATAGAAGTGGTCTAATCCTTTCCAATCAATTACATGCCAAAAACCTAAGTTAATATAAAACCAAAGTGTTTCCATCATAATTTTCGTTCTTTCTTAATGGCCTCGTAGGCTTTCTGTACTTGTTGAAATTTCTCTTGTGCTCCTTTAATTAAGGCTGGATCTTTAGACTGTAACTTATCTGGGTGGTACCTTTTAGCCATTATTCGGTAGGCTTTTTTAACTTCTACATCAGAAGCGGAAGGAAGTATTTCTAAAATCTTGAATGCATTTCCCGTGGCTTTAATAAACATGGCTTTAATACTCTCTAGATCAGCAGAACTTATACCCATTGCAACGGAAATTTGATTTATTTTTTGAAGTTCAGATTTAGAAATACTTCCATCGGCATTTGCCACTCCAAAAAGAAAATGAAGAATCTGTAGTTGGGTTTCATATCGAGCTTTTGTTCTGAAAACTCTAACCAATTCCGGAATACTAATTGCCTCTTTTTTTATTTGCTCATTAAATATTTCAAATATTGAAGCTGCTTTTTCTGCACCGTAATTTGTGATAAAAAAAGAGCGGACAAATTGTAATTCAGCAGCTTTAACCTTTCCGTCGGCTTTAATAACTATTGCGGCTAACGAAATTAAATTAATTTGAAAAAACGCTGGTTGACTATTTTGAGATTGAGGATTAAAATTAATTCTCTTTCCACCATAAAATTGCTCAAATAAACTTCCAATGAAAAACCCGAAAACTCCTCCAGGAAAGCGAAATAAATAATATCCTATAAACGCTGTAATCCACTTAATCATATTTTATCTAAATTAATTGCAAATTTGACAAATAAAATTGGCCTTACAAAACGTTATGAGATAGCATTACTTTTATATCTTTGAATAAAAAAATATGTATCCAGCAGAATTAGTTAAACCGATGCGCGAAGAGTTAACAAACATCGGTTTTGATGAATTACATACTTCAGAAGGTGTTGCAAGTGCAATAGAACAAAAAGGGACAACCTTAGTGGTTGTTAATTCCGTTTGTGGTTGTGCTGCTGCTAATGCTCGTCCTGGAGTCCATCACTCATTACAAAATGATAAAACACCTGATCATTTAGTGACTGTATTTGCGGGAGTAGATGCCGAAGCAACCAACACTGCTCGTGATAAAATGATTCCCTTCCCTCCTTCCTCCCCTAGTATAGCGCTATTTAAAGACGGTAAACTAGTTCATATGGTAGAGCGTCATCATATTGAAGGTCGTCCTGCAGAGTTGATTTCGGAAAACTTAAAGGCTGCCTATAACGATCACTGTTAAATTACTTTTATTCTTCAAGGAATGATTAAGTCATGAAAGTGCTTTTAAAGTATTTTATTAGTGGACTACATTTCATATGCTTTGGTTTTTTATTAAGCTTTTTCCATGTAATTCAATGGGTAGGTTTTTATATAATTGGGAATGGTGTCCAAAAAGGGGCAGTAGATGTTTTGAATTTTTTTCTAATTAAATGTTTGTTAATTGTTGGGGCAAAAATAACATTTGACAACCCTTTTATCCTTCCTAAGAATCGATCCATAATATTTGTAGCTAATCACCAAAGCACCTATGATATTCCTCCCATAATATGGCACTTTAGAAAACACCACCCTAAATTTATAAGTAAAAAAAAATTAGGGAAAGGAATTCCAAGCATTTCATTTAATTTACGACACGGAGGCTCTTTGCTTATTGATAGAGAAAATCAAAGAAAAGCACTAGAAGACATTCAAAAATTTGCCAAAGGGTTAGCCCAGAAAAACCATTCTGCTGTAATATTTCCGGAAGGAACAAGAAGTCGTGATGGTATTGTTAAGCCATTTCACAAGTCGGGCCTATTAAGTTTGATGAAACACATGCCTGATGCCCTTATAGTCCCTATAAGCATTGGGAACTCTTGGAGGTTTGCCTTTAGGAATTATTTTCCAATGCCACTTGGAGTTCATTTAAAAGTTACCGTTCATGCCCCTATAGAAATTACTGATGGAGAGCATGAATCTCTTTTTTATATAATTGAAAAAAAAATTGTTGATGAAGTAAATAGACTTCAAAAAAAAATGTAAAACTTATCGCGGTAATATGATGGTAAAAGTGGTGCCCTTTTTAGGTTTTGAAACAAACGAGATGGTACCGTTATGAGATTCAATAATATTCTTCACAATCCCCAACCCTAAACCCATTCCAGAGGTTTTTGTGGTGAACTTTGGTTCAAAAATTTTATCATTTAAACTTGGGGGGAACCCGTTTCCATTATCTGAAATGCTAAGGAACGTTTGCTCGGGCTCTGAAATTAATTGAATTCCTATTTGAGGGGTCTTCTTTTTAGGAATGGATTGAAGCGCATTATGAATCAAATTTGTAATCACTCGAATCCATTGTGTTTTGTCAAGCTGATGGTAAATATGTGCTTTATTAGATGAAAAAATAAGGTGATCCTGCTGAAAAATATTAATTGCCATTTTAGTAACATCTACCAAATCACATTCTTTTATATTAAGCTCAGGAAGGGAAGCGAAATTAGAAAAGGCCTCAGCTACTTCACTCATAGTATCAATTTGTTGAATCAATAACTTTGAAAAATTAGAAAGCTTTTCTTTACTATCAGGATCATTTGGATCATATTTATGCTGGAAACTTTGAATTGTTAAACGCATTGGGGTCAAAGGATTTTTAATTTCATGTGCCACCTGTTTGGCCATTTCTTGCCATGCTTGTTCCCGTTCTTTTTTTGCTAATTTAGCAACACTTTCAGACAAATCATCAATCATTGAGTTGTAAGAATTCACTAAACTATCAATTTCTCTTGTTGCATTTTTTAAAAATATTTTTTTGTTCTTTTTCTCTAAACCTGTTTCGCTCATTCTAACTCGAATGGTTTCTAGGGATCTTGTTACAAAATTTGATAAGAAATAGGCAATGAAAATTACCACAACAAGTAGAAATACATAAATCCTATATAAGTTTTGCAAAAAGAAATTTAATTCATTTTCAGAAAAGGAAATGTCTTCAAAATATGGAAAAAATAAAATTCCATACGGATTTCCAAATGCATCATTTAAAATACTATACGAAGCATGAAATTTATGAATATCTGAATTATATCTTTCTAAATAATTGCCTGTTTCACTTTTAGAAATCAAATCCAACAACGAATCGTCTAATTGATAATTATTTGCAATCACTTCAAGGGGAGAATGGTACATTAAAAGTGGTGTTCCATCTAACGAAAATAATGAATAACGCACATTATGAATCTTGTTTATTTGTTCAAAGTCTGTGTTGAACTTTTCCCAAACACTGTCCTGTTTTTTATATAAATCATTCTTAGCAACTAGGTAATTTAAATGCCTTTGAATTTGAGCTTCTTTCCTGGCTAATCTTCCTAAATGGTAATTTTCTCGCTGTGACTCATACTGGATAGAAGTAGCTCCCAAAATCAATAAGCCAGCAACAAAAAGCATTATAATCATCACAGCAAAAAGTCGCGTCCTAAATGAAAATTTTTCTGGAAATTTAAAAGGATAGTTCATTAGCTTTTTCGTGTTTTTTTATAGAGTCGCATCCCTAAAATTAATACTAATGCTAAACCCACTATTCCTAGTATTCCACCAACCCAATGCAGGGTGTCTTTTAAAATAACCACAAAAACAATAGCAAAAAGTAATAAAGTGGTTCCCTCATTCCAAATTCTCATATAGGTACTGCTTCGAGTGTTTTGGTCTTTTTGAAGTTTTAAAAAAAACCGATGAGTGCCAAGATGATAAGCTATTAAAAGAAAAACGAACGATAGTTTTAAATGCATCCAAGGTTGTAACAGCCAAGAAGGAATTAAAACTAGTAACCAAATAGCAAATATAATAGCCAAAATCGCAGAAGGCCAGGTGATAATATACCACAATCTTTTGGCCATAATTTTAAATTGTGGGATAAGAATATCCGCTTCCATTTTAGATTTCTTAGTTGCTTCAATATGATAAATAAAAAGCCGAGGGATATAAAATAACCCGGCGAACCATGTAATCACAAAAATAAGATGCAGTGCTTTTATATAATTATAATACAAGGGGCTCTATTTTAGGGTTAAATAGTCCAACTTTAATGCAGCAAACATCTTGTTGAATATTTCTAAGTCTTCTTCAACTAATTTAGAATATTGTAACAATAGTTTTTCCACTTCTTTAGTTAAAAAAATACGAACGGCCTCGTCTTGATCTGTAGGAGGGAAATCATTTGTGGTTACAAGTCTGTTTAAATGCCCTAACTTATTGGTTAGTCGAATGGGAAAATTAAGTGGATCTTGATTACTTTTATTTTGCGTTTGGTATAGCGCTTTCTCAATTGTTGAGAATAATTCTTTAAGCGACTTTACTTTTTCAATAATTGCCTTTGTCTTTTCTAGATCTCCATAAGTACTTTCAAAAGTCTCTAGCTTATGGTTGATAATTCTTATATTTTTAATTCCCTGATGTGCCTTGTCTACAGTTTCATTTATCTTATTAACAAAGTCAAATTGTTTTTTCATTTCTGAAACCGTTACCTCAGACCTGGGGTCTGGTAAAACTGTGAATACTTGTTCCTTTACAAGCTTATTTTTTTCAATGCTAACGCTATAATTACCAGGTAATGCCTTAGCTCCAGAAAAAGAGGCGCTCCAAAATATCATGTCTTTTAAACGCTCTGCACCTTTATAACGGGTGTTCCAAACAAATGTATTACCACCCTTTTTTACTTTTAATGGATTCTCGTTTGAAAAAGTACTAAAAGTTTTAATTAAGATGCCTTCACTGTCTTTAAAATGCAACTGAACGGTATCTTTGGCTTTATCAAAATCTTTCACATTATAATGCACGATAACTCCATTTGGCAAATTAGTCCCTGTAGTTAAAGAGGTATCTCTGCTTCCCCCTTGCATTCGATAACTGTCTTTAGGCTTAAACAAGGTAAACTTTTCATTAATTGTGTTTTTTGTTAATTGATGAAGAATAGTAAGATCGTCCAGCATCCAAATACTTCTTCCTTGAGTGGCCACAATTAGGCTATTGTCCTTTATTGTCAAATCAGTAATAGGAACAATAGGTAAATTCAACTGAAAAGAATTCCATGAGGCTCCATAATCATAAGAAACATACATTCCTGTTTCTGTTCCAGCATATAATAATCCTTTTTGAGAAGGATCAGCACGTACTACTCTTGTAAAATGTTCATCATCTATACCTTTAGTGATTTTTGTCCAAGTTTCACCATAATCTGATGTTTTATATAAATAGGGTTTAAAATCTCCCGTTTTATATAAAGTTCCAGCAACATAACATACAGCAGGATCAAAAGGAGAAGGATCAATACTATTAATCATTAACCACTTAGGCATTGAAGAAGAGGTCACATTTTTCCAGCTCTTACCTCCATCTTGAGTTAAATGTAATAAGCCATCATCGCTTCCAACCCAAAGTAACCCCTCTTTAAGCGGAGACTCGTTGGCAGCAAAAATAGTACAGTAATACTCTACTCCAGTGTTATCTTGAGTAATGGGCCCACCAGATGTTTTTAAACGTTCTGGGTCGTTACGAGTCAAATCTGGACTAATAATTTTCCATGATTGACCTTCAGTTTCGGTTACATGTACTTGATTAGAAAAGGTGTATAATTTTTTTGGATTATGCTTACTAAAAAGAATAGGGAAATTCCATTGAAATCTATATTTCATTCCCTCTGCACCATATCCCATAGGATTGTCCGGCCAAACATTAATTCCTCTTACGCTTTTAGTTTTATGATTTACTCGGGTTAAGAAACCTCCATAACTACCACCATAAACAATATCATTATCAAGCGGATCTACTGCAATATGTGCTGACTCGCCCCCTGCTGTGGACTCCCAATCTTGTTCTGAAATATTTCTACTATCTGAACGATGATTTACACGTATCGTTGAGTTATCCTGTTGCGCGACATAAATGCGATATGGAAATGAATTATCAGTCGTTACACGATAAAATTGAGCAGTAGGTTGGTTGTAATATGTGCTCCAAGTTTCTCCAGCATTTGTTGAGATTTGGGCGCCTCCATCATCTGCAATAATCATTCGTTGATTATCTTCTGGAGCAATCCATAAATCGTGATGATCACCATGGGGTGCATTATATTGGTTAAAAGTCTTACCACCATCTTTAGATTTATGATACGAAACGTTCATTACATAGAGGATGTCTTCATCTTGGGTGTCTGCATATATTTTAGAATAATACCAAGCGCGCTGTCTAAGGGCACGGCTCTCATTTATATGGCTCCATGTAGTCCCTCCATCATCAGAACGATAAACACCCCCTCCTTCTTTATTCTCTACAATTGCCCATACTTTTTGAGAATTTAAGGGAGAAACAGTCACCCCCATAATGCCTAATGTGCCTTTGGCAAAACCTTTGTTTACACTAATCTCCTTCCAGGTGTTACCCGCATCTGAACTTTTCCATAAAACCGAACCTTCCCCACCACTATTTAAGCTGTATGGTGTTCTATTAATTCGCCATGTAGCAGCATATAGAACTCTTGGGTTTGAAGGGTCCATCGCTAATTCAACCGCACCAGCATTAGTATTTGAAAATAATACTTTCTTCCAGGTTTTACCGCCATTAATACTTTTGTAAACTCCACGATCTAACGTTGGTTTATATAAATTTCCAAGTACCGCCGCATATACAATATCAGAATTGTTTGGATCTATTACAATTCTGGGAACATGTCTTGATTCTGGTAATCCTGAAAAAGCCCATGATTTTCCTGCGTCTTCTGATTTCCAGATTCCATATCCCGAAGAAACATTTCCTCTAACAGTTACTTCACCACCACCAACATAAATAACATTTGAATCACTCTTAGCTACAGCAACCGAGCCAATACTCCCTCCAAAATAGCCATCTGAAATATTTTCATAGGTTTTTCCACCATCTTCTGTCTTCCAAACACCTCCTCCAGCTGCACCAAAATAATACAGGTTGGCTTTACCCGGAACTCCCGTTACAGCTGAGGATCTTCCGCCTCTGAACGGGCCTATGGATCGATAGGACAATGATTCAAATACTGAGTTAGGATATGAAACAGTGGCTACTTGCTTACTACGTTTTTTACGCTGTCCATAAAAAGGTTGAATTGAAAATAGCATTAGAAAAAAAGCTATTACCAAATACTGTGTTCTATTTTGTGAAAATTTCATATGAAACGTAAATAAGAACTAAAAGTATAAAATTTAATTGTTTTAAGCATCCTTGAGCTATTGGATACAACTGTTCTTTTAAAAGCTAACTGGTTTTTAAGGTGAGGACCGCCCTATTTAAAAAGAATGCTGTAAGAATAGTAGAAAGAACATCTGCAATTGGAAAGGCCATCCAAACTCCGTCAACTCCATAAAAACGAGGTAAAATAAATAACAACGGAATAAAGAAGATCCCTTGTCTGCTTAATGTGAGAAGTAAGGCCGGAAGAGCCTTACCTATGGCTTGAAAATAAGCAGCCCCTATTAGCTGTATCCCAATGATTGGTATAGCCAAAAAAACATGCCGTAAAGCTTTTGGCGCTTGAGAGCTAATGTAATTATCATCAGAAAAAATACTTGGAATATTTTCTGCAAAAAAGAAAATTATTCCAAAAATTAT
>JBKEHX010000025.1:0-15006 GCA_046711205.1 Flavobacteriaceae bacterium | reverse complement strand
AAAAGGGCTTGACCTTAATAATAAAGCGTTACGAAATAACGGTGGAGGGTTTTACAACCACAGACTTTTTTGGGATGTAATGTCTCCTAATGGTGGTGGAAATCCTTCTGGAGATTTAGCAACCGCTATTAATACTTCTTTTGGATCTTTTGATGCTTTTAAAAGTGAATTTGCTAAGGCTGCTGCAACACAATTTGGTTCTGGTTGGGCATGGTTATGTGTTCATTCTGATGGTTCTGTAAAGGTGTGTTCTACGGCAAACCAAGACAATCCTTTAATGCCTGGTATAGGTTGTGAGGGAAGGCCTATTTTGGGGGTTGATGTATGGGAACATGCTTATTATTTAAATTATCAAAACAGACGTCCTGATTATATTCAAGCATTTTTTAATGTAATCAATTGGGATAAAGTAAGTGATCTATATGCAAAAGAAGCTTAATGTATTTTAAGTTTGTTGTAAAATAAAAGGGAGGAATAAATTCCCTCCTTTTACCTCAAATATTATTATGAACTTAAACTACTTATGTTCTGGTTTTTTAAAGATGAATTAACCTGAAAGTCAAAGCTTATTGACTGGTTAAAGTGAATCAATTATTGATCAAAGGTTTCAATACGCTCTTTTATTACTCTTTTCCATAAAATTTACGAAAGCTTGATTCACAACGCGGTATCCGCCGGGTGTAGGATAGTCTCCAGAAAAATACCAATCACCAAGATTTTTAGGACATGCTTTATGAAGACCACTTAACTTTTGGAAAATTACGTCTACATCTGCTTTAATACTGTCGTTTTTAAGAAGTTGGGCAATCTTTTCTGAAATTTGATCATCCGAAAAAAGGTCATAGATTTCTTTTACATGATTTGGAGGTACATTATTTTTGTCTTTTAAGCTTTGTATACACTTGCCATACACCTCTTTTAAAGTGGTTTCATAGGTTCCTTGATCTTCATGTAAAGAAATGGCGGCTCTGAAGGCTATAAACTCCTCTAATTTAGCCATATCAATACCGTAACAGTCGGGGTATCTTATTTGTGGAGCACTAGATACTACAACGATTTTTTTTGGTCCTAAGCGATCTAACATTTGAAGGATGCTTTTTTGAAGTGTTGTTCCCCTTACAATACTATCATCTATAATGACAAGGTTATCTGTATTTTTTACAACTCCATAAGTAATGTCATAAACATGTGCCACAAGATCATCACGACCAGTATCTTCAGTTATAAAGGTACGTAGTTTAGCATCTTTTATTGCAATTTTTTCGATGCGTGGCTTAAGGCATAACATCTTTGTTATGGTCTCAATATCTGGTGTATCTCCTCTTTTAAGCTCTGCAGTAAGAAGGTCACGAACATGATCTTGAACGGCTCCAATCATTCCGTAAAAAGAAGTTTCAGCCGTATTTGGAATAAAAGAAAAAACTGTGTTTTCTAAATCTCCTCCAATTGCTTTATGAACCATCGGAAATAAAGCAGCACCTAAATTTTTGCGTTCTTGGTATATTTCTGCATCACTCCCTCTTGAAAAATAAATTCGCTCAAAAGAACAGGCTTTCTTTAATTGGGGTTCTAAAATCTGTTTGATTTTAGTGTCCCCAGATTTTTTAGTTATTACTGCCTCCCCTGGTTCTAACTCCTGAATACTCTCAAAAGGAACATTAAAAACAGTTTGAATTACAGGACGTTCTGAGGCTACTACAATAATTTCATCATCATTATAATAATAAACAGGTCTAATACCATTTGGGTCTCTAAGCACAAATGAATCTCCATGTCCCAAAAGCCCAGCAACCGCATAGCCTCCGTCCCAATTTTTTGAGGCTTTACGTAATATTTTAGACACATTTAAGCGTTCTGCAATTAAAGGAGAAGCTTCCGCTTTTGTATACCCTTCTCGCTTTAAATTCTTATATATTTTTGCAACTGCAGAATCTAGGAAATGTCCTATTTTTTCCATCACAGTTACGGTATCTGCCATTTCTTTAGGGTGCTGTCCTAAGTCAACTAGGTTATCAAACAATTCATTAACATTTGTCAAGTTGAAATTTCCTGCAACAATCAAATTTCGATGCATCCAATTATTTTGACGTAAAAAAGGGTGGACACTTTCTATATTGTTTTTACCAAAAGTTCCATAACGAACATGACCCAACATTAGCTCTCCTATATAAGGAACATCTTGTTTTAACTTTTCAGGATCTAACAAAAGGTCTGGATCTAAATCAATTTGTTTTTGAACTCTGTCATTAATGGTGTTGAATATGTCTTGAATAGGTTGTTGTTCTGCAGAACGAACACGGCTAATATAGCGCTGCCCGGGCTTCATGTCATATTTGATACTGGCAAAACCAGCACCATCCTGACCTCTGTTATGCTGCTTTTCCATTAAGAGGTACATCTTATTTATTCCGTAAAGGGCACTACCATACTTTTCTTTATAAAAAGACAAAGGTTTTTTAAGTTGTAAAAGGGCAATTCCACATTCATGTTTTATAGCGTCGCTCATTAGAAGATATTGATGTTTATGTTAATTCAAATTCAGTTAATGATTTAAAGGCATGTAAACGTTCTTTTAATGCAGGTAACGTTAATTCTTCAAGTGATTTTGTTCCAAATTTTTGAACAGTAAAAGAAGCCATCGCTGAACCAATGATTGTAGCTGTTTTCATTTCTTCAAAAGAAACATTCTGATACTGAGAAAGATGTCCAACAAAACCGCCTATAAAACTATCACCTGCTCCTGTTGGATCAAAAACCTCTTCTAATGGAAGTGCAGGGGCACTAAAAATTTGATTTTCATGGAATAGAAGCGCTCCATGTTCACCTTTCTTAATGATCACATATTTAGGGCCCATTCCATGAAGCTTTTTTGCCGCTTCAACTAAAGAATGAGTTTTAGTAATCATACGAGCTTCTTCATCATTAATAGAAATAACGTCTACTTTTCCAATAACCTCATCTAACTTTTCTCTATAACTTTCAATCCAGAAATTCATTGTATCCATTACTACTAAAGTCGGCTTTTGCTCCATTTGATTTAAAACCGCCAATTGTAAATTAGGATCTAAATTCCCTAAAAGTAGAATGCTAGCGTCTTTAAAATGGCTTGGAACGGAAGGCTTAAACTTTGTAAGTACATTAAGCTGGGTTTCCATGGTGGTTCTGGTGTTTAAATCATTGTGATATTTTCCACTCCAAAAGAACGTTTTTTCACCTTGAATAGTTTCTACCCCTGATAAGTCAAGGTTTCGAGACTTTAATAAATTCAAATGCTCTTGCTCAAAATCATCTCCAATTACCGAAACTAGTCCGCATTCAGATTTAAAAAGAGAAGCTGCAAGTCCTATATAAGTTGCACAACCCCCTAATATTTTTCCCGTTTTTCCAAATGGAGTTTCTATTACATCATAAGCCATGGTGCCTATTACTAAAAGTTTCTGATTCATATTGCAAAAGTAAAAAACTCTGCCTGCCTTTTCATAATTATCACATACATTTATTAAAGAATATAAACAGACATGTTCAACTATTTTCCTTTTCAATACGCTCAAAAAAAATGTCTGGTATTAAATTATTCCCTTTAGCTGCAGTAACTGCTAATTGATCACACCGTTCATTTTGAGGATGTAAATTATGTCCTTTTATCCATTGAAAACGAACATTATGTTTTCTGTAAACCGGCAAAAAGCGTTTCCATAAATCAGAATTTTTTTTATCCTTAAACCCTTTTTTTTCCCATACAAAAAGCCATTTTTTCTCAACAGAATCAACAACATATTTTGAATCTGAATAAACCACAACCTCCATTGATTTTTTTTTTAACATCTCCAACCCAACAATTACGGCCATTAGCTCCATCCTGTTATTTGTTGTTCTAACAAAACCTTGAGAATGTTCTTTTATATGTCCAGTACTTAAAGATTCTAAACGAATGCCATAACCGCCAGGACCAGGGTTTCCAAGTGCAGAGCCATCTGTATAAAGACATATAACATTTGTTTCCATTTTAGGTGTTCTTGAGCAGTGAATAAATAACTTTCGGAAAATGTTTCTGTTCTAGGGTATGAACCTTAGCGGCAATATCAGAGATAGTATCTGAAACTGATATAGCTACCCTGCTTTGAAAAATAAAGACGCCTTCGTCATACGCTTCATTTACAAAATGAATGGTAATACCTGTTTCTGTTTCGTTATTTTCTTTGACAACACGATGAACATTTGTTCCGTACATTCCTTTTCCACCATATTTTGGCAGAAGCGCTGGATGAATATTAATAATTTTTGAGGGAAAAGCATTTACCCAATCCGTCCCTATTTTTTTTAAAAACCCAGCTAAAACAATCAAATCTGGCTGTTGTTGCTTGATTTTATTTAAAATATCTCCGTTGGTAAAAGTGGTCTCATTAAAAACTACTCCCTTTAATCCAAATGACTTGATACGCTTTAAAACTCCAGCAACAGGATTGTTAGTGTACACTTCTAAAACCTCAACCTCTTCATTATGTTCAAAGAAACGACAAATGTTTTCAACATTTGAACCGTTTCCTGAGGCTAATAAAATTATTTTTTTATTCATTCACTTTACTTATACGCCTTCAATAATAGTGCGTATAGGATCACTCACTAATATCTATGAATCAAAAATAAACTTATTATTCAACAGCAATCTATTGTAATCGTTTAAATTTATTATTTTTGTTGACACTTTAATTATAAACTAAAAAGTTATTATGTCAGATATTTCCTCAAGAGTAAAGGCAATCATAGTTGATAAACTAGGAGTTGATGAAAATGAAGTTAATGCAGAAGCAAGCTTCACAAACGACTTGGGTGCGGACTCCCTAGATACAGTAGAGTTGATAATGGAATTTGAAAAAGAATTTGATATTCAAATACCAGATGACCAAGCAGAAAATATTACTACTGTAGGTCAAGCAATCCAATTTATAGAACAAGCTGAATAACGAAGTTCCATGGAACTAAAACGTGTAGTAGTTACCGGATTAGGAGCGCTTACACCAATCGGAAATACCCTTTCAGCATATTGGGAGGGGTTATTGTCTGGTGCCAGTGGTGCAGCTCCTATTACTTATTTTAATCCCAAGTTATTCAAGACACAATTCGCATGTGAATTAAAGGGTTTTGACCCACTGGATCATTTTGATAGAAAAGAAGCCAGAAAATATGATCGTTTTGCTCAATATGCTTTAGTAGCAGTTGCTGAAGCTCTTGAAGATGCAAATTTTCCTATAGAAACTTCTGATAAAGACCGTGTAGGAGTTATTTGGGGTGCAGGAATTGGTGGCCTAGAAACGTTTCAAAACGAAGTGCTAAACTTTGCGGCTGGAAACGAAAACCCTCGTTTTAATCCTTTCTTTATTCCAAAGATGATTGCTGATATTGCTCCAGGACTAATTTCTATAAAATATGGTTTTAGGGGTCCTAATTTTGCGACAGTATCTGCCTGTGCATCAGCATCAAACGCTATGATTGATGCTTTAAATTATATCCGCCTAGGCTATGCAGATGTTATGGTTACAGGAGGTTCTGAAGCTGGAATAACAAAAGCTGGTATTGGTGGATTTAATGCAATGCATGCACTTTCAAAAAGAAATGATGATCCTAAAACGGCTTCACGCCCTTTTGATAAAGAACGAGATGGTTTTGTTTTAGGAGAGGGCGCTGGCGCGTTAATCATGGAATCTTATGAGCATGCAGTTGCTAGAGGTGCAACTATTTATGCTGAATTAGCAGGTGGAGGTCTATCTGCAGATGCACATCATATGACAGCTCCTCATCCAGAAGGGTTAGGTGCAATCAAAGTGATGGAAAATTGCTTAAAAGATGCTAACTTAAAATCAACTGATGTTGATGTTATAAATATGCATGGTACCTCAACTCCTTTGGGAGATATTGCTGAATCAAATGCAATTGTGAAGGTTTTTAAGGAGCATGCTTATAAAATGAACATAAATTCCACAAAATCCATGACAGGCCACCTGCTAGGTGCTGCTGGAGCTATTGAGGCCATTGCTTCAATCATGGCTATAAAACATAGTATTATACCCCCCACAATTAATCATACAACTGTTGATGAAAACATTGATCCAAAGATAAATTTCACCTTTGGAAAAGCACAAAAAAAAAATATAGATGTTGCCCTGTCCAATACATTTGGGTTTGGAGGCCACAATGCTTGTGTTCTATTTAAAAAAATGCAGTAACTTAATACTGTGAAATTCTTTGAATATATCCGAAATTCCCGAATGGCAACATCCGGAATTTTTTTTAACTTGATTAGAAGAAAACTCGGAGTTAAAACGGCTAATAAGGATCTGTATCAACAAGCATTCACACACAGCTCTTTAAACTTAAAAGATGCAGCTGGAAACAAAATTAATTTTGAACGTCTAGAATTTCTTGGAGATGCAATGCTAAGCTCCATTATTGCAGAATATCTTTTTAACCAGTATCCAAATGCTAAAGAGGGAAAATTGACAAAACTTAGAGCCAAAATAGTGAGTCGAAAACAGTTAAACAAAATTGGGAGAAAAATGGAACTTATAGAGCTTACTGATTTTTCAATTCACATTAAAAAGTTTGGAGATGATATTCATGGTAATTTAATTGAATCACTAATTGGTGCATACTTTATAGATAAAGGGTATCTAAAAACAAAAGACTACGTGCTCAAAAATATAATTACTCCTTTTGTAGACATGAATTCTTTGGATTTATTAGTTTTAAGCTATAAAGCTCTATTGATTGAATGGGCACAAAAAGAAAAAAAAGAACTAAAATTTGATACAAATTCAGATGAAGGTTTAGACCCAGACATTAATTACTCATGTAATATCCTATTAGAAAGAAAATCAATTGCAAAAGCGCGTGGTATTTCTAAGAAAAAAACAGAAGAAAAAGTAGCCAAACTAGCTGTAGCTATCTTAAAATTAAATACTCCAAGTGAAAATGAATGTTAAAAAAGTTTACCATCTAGAGCTTGAGGAAGATTTTGAAAAAGACTATATAATTGCACTTCATACACCCTTAGAAGCCTATCAATTAGCATTTTACCTAAACCGTACAATAAACAGTAACTTTAAAAGAAGTAGGAAAGACCTCCGTAACAAGGCATCTAAAGGTGATTTTATTCATTTTGAGTGGGAAGATAAAACGCATGACTTTCAATGCTCCTTGTTTTCAAATAAATGCCAAGTGGAAATACAACAAATAAAGTCAGTTTCTAATACTTTATTTGACCTCTCTCTAAGAAATGAAGTATCTTTATTGCCTGAACTTAAACAAGTTGATTTTTTTATTAAATCTTCAGATTACAAAACAATTGAAACCGTTTTGCCACATCTAAAAAAATGGTCTTTTGTATCCCTCTTATACAAAGTAGATTCTGAAGTAATTAAAAATCAATTAAACATAATATTCAATTAATGAGTTTTCTAAAAAAAACCAAAATAGTTGCAACGCTAGGTCCTGCAACCTCTTCTGAAGATATTATTGAAAAAATGATTTTAGAGGGAGTAAATGTATTCCGTATTAATTTTTCGCATGCCGATTATGAAGATGTTTCAGATCGTATTAAAATGATTCGAAAGGTTGATAAAAAGCTAAATACCAATACGTCTATCCTTGCTGACCTTCAAGGACCGAAACTTCGTGTTGGAAAAATGAAAGAAGGCGCTTTTGTAAATCCTGGAGATGAGGTTGTTTTCTTAACAGATGAACCCTTTTTAGGGAATGCAGAAAAAGCTTACATGAACTACCAAAGTTTTCCGAAAGACGTTTCTAAGGGAGAACGAATTTTATTAGATGATGGAAAATTGATTTTTGAAGTTATTTCTACCAATAAATCAAATAAAGTTGAAGCAAAAGTAATTCAAGGAGGGCCTTTTAAATCGAATAAAGGAGTCAACTTGCCTAACACTAAAATTTCACTTCCTGCATTAACAGAAAAAGACATAAAAGATGCTGCGTTTATTTTCACTCAAGATGTAGATTGGATTGCTCTTTCTTTTGTGCGCTTTAGCCAAGATCTTATTGACTTAAAAGAGTTAATGGCAAAACATACAGATGAAAAAATTCCAATTATAGCTAAAATTGAAAAGCCAGAGGCAATTGAAAACATTGATGAGATTATTGCCCATAGTGATGGGTTAATGGTTGCACGTGGAGATCTTGGAGTAGAAGTTCCTGCTCAAGAAGTGCCATTGATCCAAAAACAATTAGTGCATCTTGCAAAGAAAGCTCAGGTTCCGATTATCATTGCTACACAAATGATGGAGACAATGATTGATAGTTTAACGCCAACACGAGCTGAAGTTAATGATGTTGCTAATTCTGTAATGGATGGTGCAGATGCAGTGATGCTTTCTGGCGAAACTTCTGTAGGTAAATATCCTGTTGAAGTGATTAAAACGATAGCAGGGATCTTAAAAACAGTCGAGGGCTCTCCTCTAATTAAAGTCCCTCAAAATGCGCCTACAATTCGTACAAAACGTTTTATCACTAAATCAATTTGTTTTCATGCGGCGCATTTAGCAAATGATATTGAAGCAAAGGCAATCTGTACGCTCACAAATAGTGGATATACGGCCTACCAAATTTCAGCATGGAGACCAAAATCTCATGTCCTAGTATTTACATCTAATAAGAGAATTTTAAACCAACTAAACCTTTTGTGGGGTGTTAAAGCTTTTTATTACAACAACTTAAATAGTACTGATAAAACCATTGAAGAAATCAATCAAATTGCTTTTGAAATGGGGTATGTTGAAAAAGAAGAGATGATTGTTAACCTAACAGCAATGCCAATAAAAACAAAAGGAATGGTAAACACACTCCGTATTTCTGTCATTTAAAAAGACAAAATTAATTGTTCATTATCAACCTTTAGTTTTAAAACTGAAGGTTTCTTTTTTAAATTATTAAGGTTTGAAAGCGAAATTCCAACTAAACGAACTGAATTAAGCAGTTTCTCTTGATATAATAACTTCTTTGCTTCTTCAAAAATTAATTCTCTTGAAGACAAATATAGACTCCCTGTTTTACTACGTGTTTGTTGCACAAAATCACTGTATTTAATTTTTAAAGTAATTGTTTTACCTGAAACCCTATTTTTACGTACTCTTTTTTCAAGAATCACAGCAATGTCCATTAACTCTTTTTCTAAATACAATTCACTGCTAAGATTCGATTTAAAGGTTCTTTCTGCTCCTACAGATTTTGGAATTCGATGGGACTTCACGGGACTGTTGTGAATTCCGCGTACTACCTTAAAATAATGCCGTCCAGCTTTTCCGAAATATTTATCTAAAAAAACTTCAGTTTGGGCTTTTAAATCGGCTCCTGTATAAATGCCTAAACCATACATTTTGAGTTTAGTTTTAGTGCCAATACCATGAAATTTCTTAACATCTAACTGCGCTAAAAACGGAAGTACCTCCAATGGTGGTATTGTTTTTTGACCATTAGGTTTGTTCCAGTCGCTAGCAATTTTAGCTAAAAATTTGTTTATAGAGATTCCAGCAGAAGCAGTAAGGCCTGTATTTTCAAAAATTTTTTGCCTTATTTCTTCTGCCACTAATGTAGCAGAAGGGTATTCTGAAACATCCAAAAAAGCTTCATCTAAAGACAGAGGTTCTACTAAAGGAGTGAATTCTAAAAAAACTGAACGTACGATTTGTGAAATTTCTTTATACCGTTCAAATCGTGGAGGGGCAAAAATAAGATGGGGACATAGACGTTTGGCAAGCATGCCACTCATCGCACTTCTGACTCCAAATTTCCGTGCCTCATAACTTGCTGCAGAAACCACTCCCCTTAAGCCACCGCCCCCTACGGCTAGGGCTTTTCCTTGCCATTCTGGATGATCTAATTGCTCTACAGATGCGAAAAAAGCATCCATGTCAACATGTACTATTTTTCGGGTTCGATCTAAAGTCAGTGATTCCTCCATTATATTCGAAAATTTTCTGCTCTTTTAAAACTATACGTTCTTTCTACCTAGCATATTCTTGAGGTATAAGAAGAATAGGATACACAACTATAACGTTAAGCCCATAAATCTTCTATGTTTTCTTTCCATTCATGAATAGTAGACATTGATTTCCAATAACTAATGGTAACAATTTTTTCTAAAAAAATTTTAAATGATTCCATCTCTGTAAATCCATTTTGATGCGTAACATTTTTAAGCATTTATTCAGAAAATTCACAATATTTTAAACCGTCAAAAGCTAAGATGGGATTTGAAAAAATGATGTTAAAATAATTAGATTCCACTATTCTTTATAAATTTTAATATCTAGATTTCCGAGTGCATCCATGTGAGCACGATACATTCCGGGGGTGTTCATTTCCATAGCCACATTGCCTTTAGCATCAATACCTACAACACCTCCATCACCTCCTAATCCTGAAACTTTTTCATGAATAACGATACGTGAGGCTTCTTTAATGGAAAGGCCTTTATATTCCATTAACGCAGAAATATCGTGAGCCACCACTGAACGAATAAAAAACTCACCCCATCCTGTAGCAGAAATAGCACACGTTTTATTATTAGCATAGGTTCCTGCACCAATTATGGGAGCATCACCAATTCGATTCCATTTTTTATTAGTCATTCCTCCAGTAGAAGTTCCTGCTGATAGATTTCCTTTAAGATCAAGTGCAACACATCCCACAGTTCCATAGCGTTGATGGGCTAAAAAAGAAGTTTCTTTAGAAGAAATAGATTTATTTTGAGAAGACTCTGCGGCTTTCACTTTTTTCAATGCTTCGATCCTTTTTTCTGTAAAAAAATATTCTGGCTCTACCAGTTCCAAATCTTGAGAAGCAGCAAATGCTTCTGCCCCTCTTCCTGAAAGCATTACGTGAGGCGAATTTTCCATCACTTTTATAGCTGCTGAAATAGGGTTTTTTACAGTACTAACACCAGATATTGCACCAGCATCTAGAGTCGAACCATTCATAAATGAAGCATCTAATTCTATTGTTTCATTGGCGGTTAAAACTGCTCCCTTTCCTGCATTAAACAAAGGTGAATCTTCCATTATGTTAATTGTTTTTTCGACAGCTTCTTGACTTGTTCCACCATTTTCAAGAATAGCATGGCCAACCTGAATTGCTTCTGCTAACACTTTCTCATAAGCAGCTTCTAGAGCTGGTGTCATGTTTTCTTTTAAAATGGTCCCTGCGCCACCATGAATAACAATTCCAAAAGTAGGGGTAGATGATTCCTCTATTAGTGTTTGTTGCTTACAACAAAATGTCATAAATAGTAAAATGAGTAGTATTTGTTTCATTGTCTTAATGTTCTTTTTTTACTAAATGTAAGTTTTTTACCTGAAAATGAATAGAAGAGATGAAATGTTTAACTAAAAAAACGCGCAGCTTAATTCTGTTTGTTAAAATGGAGTATTTTTATAAAAATTATATCATGTACGCATATTTAAAAACTGTTCATTCCTACTGGGCTTTTCTTGTCCTGTTTATTTTAGTTGCTGCAATTGTTAATTCATTTATTGGACGTTCTGGCGATAAAGATTTTGGAGCAAAAGACCTAAGAATAAGTCTTTTTGGACTAATATTTTCTCACATTCAGTTACTTATTGGACTGGTTCTTTACTTTGTGTCTCCTTGGTTTAATAAATGGTCTGCGCTAGGCATGGGTGTAATGAAAAATGCTCAAACACGACTATATCTTATAGAGCACCCCATTTCAAATATTCTGGCAATTGTTTTAATAACCATGGGGTGGTCTATGCATAAAAGACAATCCGAATCTTCCAAAAAGTTTTTACGTATTGCGCTTTTTTATAGCTTGGGCTTATTACTCCTGTTAAGTAGAATACCTTGGAGTACTTGGTTATAAAATTAAGAATACTTAAAATTTTAAAACACTTAAATCTCTTAGTAAAAAGATCCCTTCAGAAATATCTGTAGGTGTTTTAGGAAGTGGTAGCTGGGCTACAGCACTTGTTAAAATACTGACAGACAGTAAAATGCATGTCCATTGGTATGTGCGAGAGCCTGAGCAAGCACAAAAAATAAAAACCACATCAAAGAACCCTAATTATTTAACAGCGGTAAAGTTTAGGCCTCGAAGAATTACGGTTAGTAGTGATATTAACGAAATCGTTTCAAAGTCAGAATGGTTAGTCATTGCCATTCCATCTTCGTATTTAGGAGATGAATTAAAACTTCTTACTCAACCCATTAAAAATAAAATAATTGTGTCGGGTGTAAAAGGAATACTTCCAGAAAGTCAACTTATAACGGGAGAACATTTACACAAATATCATGATGTGCCTTGGGAAAACTTTATTTTTATTGGCGGGCCTTCGCATGCAGAGGAAGTGGCTTTAGAACGTCTTTCTTACTTAACTCTTGCTTCATGCACTTCTTCTTAAATCAATGATGAGCACTGCTTACATTCAAGTTAATGTGTCACAAGATGTTCTAGGAATCGAATATGCTGCTACCTTAAAAAATATTTATGCTTTGGCAGCAGGAATTGCTAATGGCCTTAATTATGGTGATAACTTTCAAAGTGTTTTACTAAGCAATTCCATTAGGGAAATGAATCGCTTTATTAAAAAAATAAGTGATTCGAAACTAAACATTAACCATTCTGCCTATTTAGGTGACTTATTAGTTACCGCCTATTCTCTTTTTAGTAGAAACCGCCGTTTTGGGAATATGATTGGTAGAGGTTATAGTGTAAAGGGTGCCCAAATGGAAATGAATATGGTAGCAGAAGGCTATTATGCATCAGAACCCGCTTATATATTGAATAAATCAATTGGAAATAACAGCCCTATCATTGATACCGTTTATGGAATTCTTTATTTACATAAAAGCCCTAAAAAGAGTTTCCTAAAGCTTTCAAAAAAACTAACCTAAAGGGTTCCTTTAAATTGTTTTAAAAAGCGTACATCGTTTTCAAAAAACAGACGAATGTCACTGATTTGGTACAACAACATAGCTATTCGCTCTATTCCCATTCCAAAAGCAAAACCTGAATATTCTTCTGGATCAATGCCACAGTTTTTCAATACATTGGGGTCAACCATTCCACAACCCATAATCTCTAACCACCCTGTTCCTTTTGTTATTCTGTAATCTGTTTCTGTTTCTAATCCCCAATAAATATCTACTTCTGCGCTGGGTTCTGTAAAAGGAAAATAAGAAGGACGTAGCCTAATTTTAGAATTTCCAAAAAGTGATTCTGTAAAATACTGTAAAGTCTGTTTTAAGTCAGCAAATGAGACATCTTTAGCAATGTAAAGTCCCTCCACCTGATGAAAAATACAATGAGCCCTTGAAGAAATTGCCTCGTTCCGAAATACTCTGCCAGGAGAAATAGTTCTTATGGGTGGTTTATTTTTTTCCATATACCTAACCTGTACCGATGAGGTATGGGTACGCAATAAAATATCTGGATCTGTTTGAATAAAAAAGGTGTCCTGCATGTCCCTAGCTGGGTGATGCTCAGGAAGGTTTAAAGCCGTAAAATTATGCCAATCATCTTCAATTTCTGGGCCTTCAGAAATAGTAAAACCAATTTGACTAAAAATATCAATAATACGGTTTTTAATCACAGAAAGAGGATGTCTATTTCCAGTTTGGATTGGAAAAGGGGTTCTAGTAGGGTCTATAATACTTGGGTTTTCTCCCGTACTTTTAAGTTTTGATTGAAGTTCCTTTATTTTGTTAGAAACGGCATTTTTTAATACGTTAAGTTCTTGTCCAAAAGCCTTCTTCTCTTCTGCTGGCAGATCTCTAAAGGCCGCAAATAAAATGGAAAGAATTCCTTTTTTCCCTGAATAACTAACTCGGAACTCATCTATAGTCTGAGCATCAGCACTTGAAAAAGAATTGACTTGCTCTAAATGTTTTTTTACACGTTCAATCATAGGGCAAAAATAAATTAGTTTTATGAAATTACACCCTGGTTAAGGAAGTAATCTACTATAGCACCCTTGATTAAAATACTTTGCTCCCCAGCTTTAAGATGAGGCAAAGGCTCTACTAACTCAAAATGAGGCCATCCTTCTTCGTCTATATAGTCAAATTTATAGTATCCGTAGGGTTCCAAAATAGAACAAACACCAATGTGAATAAGGTTTATATTGTCCTCTTTTTTAAACTTTTGATGTGGCTTTCCAAATTCCTGTAATCCAATGAGGTATAATATTCCTTCTACACCCAGGGCTTCTCCATCAGAGAACTTATCTGTTAACCAAGTTATTAAATGGTCCCAATGGTCTTTTAATTCTGGATCCCTTCCATCTTTTGACATGCCCAAAGATACATTTTTAGAAAAAGAGTTATTCAATTTAAAAACAAGTTTTCACCTTTTTAATCTCTTAAGGCTTAAACACTTTTAAGCTTTTAAAAATAGTATTTTAGCCTTATGAATATGTTTGATGTTGTGGTCTTAATTATAGTAGCTTATGGACTTATTAGAGGCTTTGCAAAAGGTTTTGTTATTGAAGTCTCGGGGATGATTGCACTTGCAGTAGGAATTACGAGTGCTTTTAAGTTTTCCACAATTCTAGGAAATTACCTTGGGGAGTATGTTGATTGGGAACCTAAAATAATTCAAATAGTAAGTTTTATCTTACTTTTTATTGTAATTGTTTATGCCATTTCTCTTTTGGCAAAAATGTTAACTAAAGCCCTTAAAGTTGTAGCATTGGGTGGGATAAATCGTTTATTGGGCGGTTTATTTGGAGTCCTAAAATGGACTCTTATCCTTTGTGCAATGTCGCTTGTTTTTAAAGAAGTAAATCAAATTATAACACTTATGGAGGATTCGGTACTTAAAACTTCATTTTCATATCCTATACTTGAAGAAATGGGTGGATTTTTATTTGATTGGGTAATTCAAAGTGAAACCATTAACAACCAAAATATCATTTAATATTTAATTACCTAGGTTACGCAAAGAAGCATTTTTTATCCAACCTTCAGAACCATTTGCAA
>JBKEHX010000024.1:0-15228 GCA_046711205.1 Flavobacteriaceae bacterium | reverse complement strand
AATGAAACTAGGTAGAGTTGCTGGTCTCACCCTTTTAGGTTGTTATGCTATTTTTATTTACCAGATGTTCGCATAAAAAAAACACCCTAATTTTTAAAATCAGGATGTTTTAGAAAATATTTAAAATATGACTAATATTAAATATTAGCTGACTTAACAGTCTTAATAATTCGTGCAGCAATTTTATATGGATCACCGTTTGAAGAAGGTCTGCGGTCTTCCAACCATCCTTTCCATCCTTTTTCAACAGTCATAATGGGAATTCTAATAGAAGCTCCACGGTCAGAAACTCCAAAACTAAATTCATTAATAGATTGTGTTTCGTGATCTCCCGTTAAGCGTTGGTCGTTATATGCTCCATATACATCGATATGTTCTTTAATAACAGGACGGAATGCTTCACATATTTTACTATAAGTCTCTTCAGAACCACACGTCCTAAGGGTTTCATTCGAAAAGTTTGCGTGCATACCTGATCCATTCCAATCCGTAGCTCCAAGTGGTTTTGGATGCCATTCTATAGCAAGTCCATATTTCTCGCCTAAACGCTCTAATAAATATCTTGACACCCACATTTCGTCACCGGCTTTTTGTGCACCTTCAGCAAAACATTGATATTCCCATTGCCCAGAAGCAACTTCAGCATTAATTCCTTCTACATTAATTCCAGCTTCTAAGCATTGGTCTAAGTGCTCTTCAATCATTTCTCTACCAAAAGCATTTTTTGCTCCAACAGAACAGTAAAATTGGCCTTGTGGCGTTTGGTCTTTTGGAAATCCGAAAGGAAGATTAGTCTCTGGATCCCAGAGGAAGTATTCTTGTTCGAAACCAAACCAAAAATCATCATCATCATCATCTACAGTAGCCCGTGCATTAGAGACATGTGGCGTACCATCAGCATTTAAGACCTCTGTCATTACCAGCCAACCGTTCTTACGGTCTGGATCTTGGTATAATGCGACAGGCTTTAAAAGACAATCGGAAGCATTTCCTATTGCTTGTCTAGTTGAGGAACCGTCAAATGACCAAATTGGGCAATCATCTAAAGTTTCTTTAAAATCAGTTACAATTTTGGTTTTGCTACGAAGATTAGCCGAGGGCTCGTAACCATCCAACCAAATATACTCTAGTTTAGCTTTACTCATGTTATATTATTTTTAGCTAAAATAAAATTTTTACAATACCCCCTTTAATAGAATGTGGTAAAGAAATTAACAATATATAATTTTTATTAACCCCCTATTATTTTGGGGTTAAAATTTAAGATTATTCATTTTTTTGAATTTTGATCATGAAATATTCAAATTACCTATCTTCGAACTGTCTAATTTATTCTCTTTTTTTATATGGAAACCCTACGCAAAAACAGTCTTTCTAGCCTTTCTTCAAAATTATTTGAGGTTCCCTTTTCGCATTCTGATTCACTTGAATTCGGATCTCATGTATTTAATACACCTAAATTAAAGCAGTTTCTTAGTGAAAAAGCGTTTCAACAAATGGAGCAATCTATTTTTAAAGGAACTCCTATTCTACCCATTCTAGCTGATCAAATTGCTGCTGCAATGAAGGCATGGGCTATTTCAATGGGTGCAACACACTATACTCATTGGTTTCAGCCTCTAACCGGATCCACTGCAGAAAAACACGAATCTTTTTATGGACTAAATACGGACGGAGTCCAAATAGAAAAATTTGAAGGTGAACAACTTGTCCAACAAGTCCCTGAAGCATCGAATATTGCAAATAGCGGAATTCGCGATACATTTGAAGCACGAGGCTATACTACCTGGGATCCAACTTCTCCAGCCTTTATATATGATTCTACCCTTTGTATTCCTACCCTTTTTATTTCTTATACAGGTGAGTCTTTAGATTACAAAGCACCTTTAATAAAATCATTGCAAAAATTAGATCATGCTGCAACTGAAATTTGTCGTTATTTTGATAAATCGATAAATAAAGTAAATGCTACGCTTGGCTGGGAACAAGAGTATTTTTTAATTGATAGAAGTTTAGCATTAACACGACCTGATTTGATTCTTACCGGTAGAACTCTTCTTGGACATGCACCTTCTAAAGGGCAGGAGTTAAATAATCAGTATTTCGGATCAATTCCTGTGCGTGTTAGTAGTTTTTTAAATGACCTTGAAAATGAGTGTAAAATATTGGGTATTCCCGTAAAAACCAGACATAATGAAGTGGCACCTAGTCAGTATGAATTAGCTCCCGTTTTTGAGTCTGCAAATTTAGCGATTGACCATAATGCCCTGGTAATGGATGTGATGAATAAAGTAGCGAGTAAACACAATTTCATTGTTTTATTTCATGAAAAACCTTTTGAAAAAATCAATGGCTCAGGTAAGCATAACAATTGGTCATTAATTACAAATACAGGAGTTAATTTGTTGAGTCCAGGGAAAACACCCATGAGTAATCTGCAATTTCTTGCCTTTTTTGTTAATACTATTGCAGCAGTATTAAAGCATGAAGCGCTCCTCAGAGCTTCATCGGTTTCGGCCAGTAATGATTTGCGTATTGGATTGCAAGAGGCACCTTCTGCCATGTTATCTATTTTTATAGGTAAACATTTAAAACAAGTTTTAGAAGATTTAGAAAATGTGTCAAAAGGGAAGTTGTCACCTCAAGAAAAGACGGATCTGAAATTAAATGTTATTGGAAAAATTCCAGAAATCCTCTTAGATAATACCGATAAAAAAAGAACATCTCCTTTTGCCTTTACTGGCGATAAATTTGAATTTAGAACCGTGGGCTCTAAAGCAAATTGTGCAAAACCAGTTACTGTTTTTAATGCCATTGTTACTGAACAGCTCATTGAGTTTAAAAAGTATGTGGATGCTTTAATTGAAGATAAAAACATGAAAAAAGATGATGCCATTTTTAATACCCTCAGAGAAACCATCACCTCAATCAAAGATATTTTTAATAATGATGAACAAGATCAAACCAAAATAGAATCGCTAGCTAAAAAGAAAGGGTTAAGTAATTATAAAACTACTCCAGAAGCGCTCCCTGCGTATGTAAGTGACCTTTCTGTCACTCTATTTGAAACGCTAGGTATTTTTACTAAAAATGAACTTTTGGCACGCTATGAAATTGATTTAGAATCCTATATTTCAACCCTTCAAATTGAATCTAGAACTTTAGGGGATTTAGCTCAAAATCACATTATCCCTACGGCAATTAAATATCAAAACACGCTCATTGAAAATGTACGTGGACTAAAAGAAATATATGGCGTAAATTATAAGGTACATGCACGTGAACAGATTTTAATTTTAGAAAGAATTTCAAATCATATTGCCGAGATAAATAGCGGAACTTTTTCAATGATAGAAGCTCGAAAAAAAGCAAACACCCTAAAAGACACTCATAAAAAAGCATTGGCCTATTGTAAAAGTATTCTTCCATATTTAACCACTATTCGCTATCAATGTGATAAATTAGAACTTACCGTAGATGATGAAATATGGCCACTAGCCAAGTATCGAGAATTGTTGTTTATTCGTTAATAACTAAATCTGTTTTTGTTAGTAGAATTTATCAAATACTTTATTTTTACTTAAAACTACTTTATGTCTGACCGGTACAGTCAACGGGGCGTTTCTGCACAAAAAGAAGACGTCCATAATGCCATAAAAAAAATAGATAAGGGATTATACCCTAAGGCTTTTTGTAAAATAATTCCAGATTATATTACAGGAAGTAAAGAGCACGTAATTGTAATGCATGCAGATGGTGCTGGAACAAAGTCATCTTTAGCCTATATGTATTGGAAAGAAACTGGGGATCTTTCTGTTTGGAAAGGAATCGCTCAGGATGCTCTTATCATGAATATAGATGATTTGCTGTGTGTAGGGGTGACAGAAAATATTCTACTTTCCTCTACTATTGGAAGAAATAAAAATCATATCCCAGGAGAAGTAATAGCCGCTATTATTCAGGGTACGGAAGATTTGATAATAACTTTAAGTAAATGGGGCGTATCCATTCATAGTACCGGAGGAGAAACTGCAGATGTTGGAGATTTAGTACGCACCATAATTGTGGATTCTACGGTAACCGCTAGAATTGCTAAAAAAAATGTGATAGATAATGGTAACATTCAAGCTGGGGATGTTATAGTTGGTTTAGCTTCAGATGGGCAAGCAATCTATGAAAATGAATATAATGGAGGAATGGGAAGTAATGGCTTGACATCTGCACGTCATGATATTTTCTCTAAAATTCTTGCCACTAAATACCCTGAAAGCTTTGACCCTAAAGTTCCTGAAAATTTAATTTATTCAGGATCAAAAGAATTAACTAGTATCCTTAAGGGAGTTCCTTTGGATGTCGGAAAATTAGTTTTATCCCCCACAAGAACTTATGCTCCTGTTATTCAAAAGATTTTTAGTCAAATGGGTACCGCTTCTATTCATGGAATGGTGCATTGCAGCGGAGGCGCTCAAACTAAAATATTACATTTCGTAGACGACCTTCATATTATAAAAGACTCGTTGTTTAAAGTACCGCCTTTATTTGATATGATTCAAAAAGAGTCTGGAACTTCAGGCAAGGAAATGTATCAGGTGTTTAATATGGGCCATCGTATGGAATTATATGTGTCACCAGAAAAAGCGGAAGAGATACTAACAATTTCTAATTCCTTTAATATCAAGGCACAAATTGTAGGACGCGTAGAAGCAGCTAATAAAAAGAAATTAACATTAGAAACAATCTACGGTACCTTTGAGTATTAATTTATGCTCTTCTCAAGTAACGCAATCACTCTTTAAATATGACTTATTGAATAAAGATGATGGTTTTGACATTAAACTATTTTCAGAAAAGTGTAACATTCCAATAAGAAGTCTCCCATATAATAAATAACCTATTAACTTTACTATATTATAATGGCATCTATTTTAATAAAAAAAATTATTATGATTCGATTATTGTTATTTACCTCTCTCTTTTTTACATTTTCAAGCTCTTATTCGCAAGAAAAAGATTTGTTTGAATCTATCCGTACAGAAGCTGAAATTGACACCTCATTACTTCCAGGTAAAATGATTTTTACACAACGTTTACTATGGGGAGATAAAGGATTACTGCGAATAACAGGTATTTCACCCTTGACAATAAAGCAACGAGAAAATGAATTAAAAATCCGAAGAAAAATGCTTAAAATTCATCAGGTTATTGGATATATTACTTTAGCAGGAATGATAGCACAAGGGGTCTTAGGCGCTCAATTGTATAATGGAAATTATAGTTTAAATGAAACACATAAAACCATTGGGAACCTAACATCAATTAGTTATTTTACAGGAGCAGGTTTATCACTGTTTTCGCCACCACCACTCATAAATAAAAAAACTAAAGGCTTTAATTCAATTAAGGCGCATAAATACTTAGCAACCATCCATTTTTCTGCAATGTTGGCTACAAATTTGTTAGCAGAAAGTAACGTCAAACTTCATAGAGCTGCTGCGTTTACGGCATTTGGAAGTTATGCAACGGCAATAATTGTTTTTAAATTTTAATAATGATAAAAAAAGAAAATTTTATATTTTTTCTGCTGTTTTTTTGTTCTCTTCAGGCTCAAGAAACCACCTGGACTATAAGTACCTCACAGTCATATATTACGTATTCAGGAAAGCATACACTTCATGATTGGGAGGGAACTAATGAGAAATTATATGGCCGTGCCATACTAAATCAAGACAGCAAAGACTTTAATAAATTAGCCATTCTTGTAAACGTAAGAGATTTTGACAGTAAAAATCCAGGACGTGATGCTCACTCCCTTGAAGTACTGGAGGCATTACAATTTCCTGAAATTAAATTTTATGCAGATTCATTCGAACATATAAACAATACACTTCAAATTAATGGGGCTTTTGAATTCCACGGTAAAAAGCTTACTAAATCACTTATGAGCGCTATTGAAGTGGAGGAAGATGAAATTACACTTGAGGGTAGATTTAATATAATTCCTACTGATTTTGGAATTTCACTTCCGGCTTTTATGCTTGTTAAAATGAAGAATTTACTTGAAATTAATTACGAAATTGTCTTTACAAAAGAATCTGGCTCAAAATAGCAAGACAATTTGTAAATTTGCAATACCATGATAGAAAAACTTCAAATCATTCAACAGCGTTTCGATGAAGTCTCCGACTTAATTATCCAACCTGATATCATTGCAGATCAAAAGCGATATGTTAGTTTGAATAAAGAATACAAAGACCTCTCTGTGATGGTTGAGAAAATGAACCAATACAAATTATTATTAGCAAACCTTCAAGAAGCAGAAGCGCTTCTAAAGGATGATAAAGATGAAGAAATGATTTCTATGGCTAAATTGGAAATAGATTCTGCAAAAGAAAAACTACCACAATTAGAAGAGGAAATTAAATTTTTATTGATTCCTAAAGATCCAGAAGATGCTAAAAATGTGGTTGTTGAAATTCGCGCTGGAACTGGAGGAGATGAGGCTAGTATTTTTGCAGGAGATCTTTACCGTATGTATACTAAATATTGCCAATCTCATAACTGGCAAGTAAGTTTCGTAGACTCTAGTGAAGGAACGGCTGGTGGGTTTAAAGAAGTTATTTTTGAAGTATCTGGAAACGATGTTTATGGAACATTAAAGTATGAATCTGGAGTTCACCGGGTGCAGCGTGTACCTCAAACCGAAACACAAGGACGTGTTCATACTTCTGCAGCAACAGTAATGGTATTGCCTGAAGCAGAAGAATTTGATGTTGAAATTGACATGAATGAAGTTCGTGTAGATTATTTCTGTTCTTCTGGACCAGGAGGCCAATCGGTAAATACTACCTATTCTGCCGTTCGATTAACGCATGAACCTACGGGAATTGTTGCGCAATGTCAAGATCAAAAATCACAACATAAAAATAAAGATAAAGCCCTTAAAGTTTTGCGTTCTCGTTTATACGAATTAGAACTTTCTAAAAAGTTGGCATTAGATTCTGAAAAAAGAAATTCTTTGGTTTCTTCAGGTGACCGATCAGCTAAAATTAGAACTTATAATTATCCACAAGGAAGAGTAACTGATCATAGAATTGGACTAACATTATATGATCTTCCAAATGTAATTAATGGAGACGTCCAAAAACTCATTGATGAACTTCAATTATATCAAAATACTGAGAGACTTAAAGAAGCTGGAGAAGTTATATGACCACGGAAGACCTTGTCCAAGAGATTAAACAAAAAAAATCATTCCTTTGTGTAGGTCTTGATATAGATATAGATATAATACCCCCACATTTAAAAAAAGAAAAAGATCCTATTTTTTCTTTTGCTAAAGCTATTATTGATGCAACACATAAGTTTGCAGTAGCTTTTAAGCCTAATCTTGCCTTTTTCGAATCCTATGGAGTTAAGGGGTGGATTTCTTTTCAAAAAATAATGGAGTATCTTAATTCCAATTATCCCAATCATTTCACCATCGCCGATGCTAAAAGAGGGGATATAGGGAACTCTGCAAAGCGTTATGCAAAAGCTTTTTTTGATACCTATGCTGTTGACTCTGTTACAGTAGCACCTTATATGGGTAAAGATGCGGTAGAGCCTTTCTTGTCTTTTGAAGGAAAACATGCAATTTTACTAGCATTAACCTCTAATAAAGGAGCATCAGATTTTCAGTATACCTCAGAAAACAATGAATTTTTGTTCCAAAAAATATTAAAAACAAGTTTGACATGGGAACATGCAACTCGTTTAATGTATGTGGTTGGAGCAACTAAAGCACCTGCGCTAGCTGACATTCGGAAGATTGTTCCAAATTCTTTTTTATTGATTCCAGGTGTTGGTGCCCAAGGCGGAAGTTTAGCTGAGGTTTCACATTTTGGTATGAATGACCAGTGTGGTTTATTAGTAAATTCTTCACGTGGTATTATTTATCAGTCAAAAGATACCAATTTTGCAACAGCAGCAGCAGCAGAGGCACAAAAAATTCAACAAGAAATGGCGGGTTATCTTTATGATAAAGGAATTATATAATGTTATATCATTCCATTTATACCGCAGAAAATAATTCAAAGAAATGGATCACTTTTATCCATGGTGCAGGGGGCAACTCTTCCATCTGGTATAATCAAGTTCGCTTTTTTAAGGCATATTTTAATATTTTGTTAATTGATTTACGCGGGCACGGAAAGTCTGATGGAGCAGAGGAAGGAATAGAATATAGTTTTAAAATTATTATAGATGATATTTTGAATGTGTTGGATCTTAATAGTATTAAAAAATCTCATTTTGTTGGGATCTCACTTGGCAGTATTCTCATTCAAAAAATGATTCAAAACCATAGTGATAGAGTGGAAAAAATTGGTCTTGGTGGCGCTATTTTAAATTTAAATCTTCAGTCTCGATTCCTAATGTTTATGGGGAAACTTACCCAGAGTATTTTACCGTTTATTTGGATCTACACTTTTTTCGCATATGTAGTTATGCCTTACAAAGCTCATCGAAAATCTAGGGCTCTTTTTATTAAGGAAGCTAAAAAAATATCACATTCTGAATTTGGAAGATGGTATAAATTGACAGCAACAATTTTACCAGTATTAGCAAAAATAAGAGTTAACGAGTCAAAGTCCCCAACCTTATATATCATGGGAGCTCAAGATTATATGTTCCTGCCATTTGTGAAGAAAATTATTGCTGTTCATAAAAACGCAATCTTAATAACGCTTTCAGGTTCGGGGCATGTTGTAAATATTGATCAGCCTGATCTATTTAATTACCACCTTCTTGCTTTTTTTTTAAAGAATTAATTAAAAACCACTGTTTTATTATTGTAGACCATAATTTTTCGATTACAGTGTAATTTAAGTCCACGCAATAAAACCATGCGTTCTAAATCTTGCCCTTTATTTATAAGGTCTAGAACTTCATGTTCATGAGAAACACGTGTAATATCCTGTTCAATAATAGGTCCAGCGTCTAAGACTTCTGTTACATAATGACTGGTAGCTCCAATGATTTTAACTCCTCTTTCGAAGGCTGAGTGATATGGTTTTGCCCCTGGAAAGGCTGGCAGAAATGAGTGGTGAATGTTTATAATTTTTGAAGGAAACATATTGATTAAATTTGCAGATACTATTTGCATATATCTAGCAAGAACGATACAGTCTGTTTTGTATTTGGTTAAAATTTTCAACTGTTCCTCTTCAGCTTTTTGTTTTGTTTCTTTGGCGATCGGAACATGGTGAAAAGGAATATTAAATTGTGTTGCGATATATTCTAAATCCTTGTGATTACTTAATATAAAAGGGATTTCACAT
Source organism: Flavobacteriaceae bacterium (assembly GCA_046711205.1). Lineage (GTDB taxonomy): Bacteria > Bacteroidota > Bacteroidia > Flavobacteriales > Flavobacteriaceae > MS024-2A. The sequence continues at coordinate 5,911 of JBKEHX010000024.1, read as the reverse complement.
TTTAACTTTCCTGAACGATGCTGCGTTAGTATATCATAAAGACAATGATCGTATTTAGAAACGAATATCCCTAGCTTCGGTAATTTATCTTCTTGATAAAAATTACATTCGAGGGATAAAGATTTGGAAAACTCTTTTACGAAATCAGTTTTAAATATATTAAAATTAATAGAGTTATTTATGGATTCTACAGCAATACGCATAAAAAAAGTGTTCTGTTGCCTATCCACATATTGATCAATGTATACAATATTTCCATTACGTGTATTGATGAAATTTGTCACAGATGCAATGATTCCTTTTTGATCGGGACAGTGCATTAATAAGACTAATCTTTTAATGTTTGGATGCATAGGTTTTTAGTTTCCTGGTTGAATAATTTGAAAATTTTCTTTTTCTTTAGCCAAATCCACCATTTCTTTCACCTCTTTAAGTAATTGTTTGGCATCATACATAACGCCCTCTCTAATGGTGTATTTTACGCCTCCAACACGAACAACTTCATTTCCTTTAGTAAGTTTTATGGCGCCCGTCCCATAAAGTACTTTAAAGTTTTCTAACGGATTTTCTTCTACAATTACAAAGTCAGCACTTTTTCCAATTTCTATAGATCCTGTTAGATCTGAAATTCCTAAAGCCTCAGCACCGTTGAGTGTTGCAGAGCGAATCACCTCAAGCGGATGGAACCCTGCTTCACGTAACATTTCTAACTCACGGATGTAGGCAAAACCATAAAGTTGAAAGATGAACCCAGAATCGGAGCCTGCGGCAATTCGACCTCCACGATTTTTATATTCATTGATAAATGTCATCCACAGTGTGAAGTTTTTTTTCCATGCAACTTCTTCTTCTGTACCCCAAAAATGCCAGTAAGACCCATGTGATATTTTACTAGGTTGAAAAAAACGCCATAGTGATGGAAGTGTATATTCTTCATGCCATTCAGCTCTTCTTGCACGATGAAGATCTCGGCTGGCTTCATATATATTAAAGGTTGGTACCATGGTGAAATCTAAGTCAATAAGTTCTTTCATTACATTATTCCAATGATCAGAATAGGGAGCTGCTGCTTGTTTCCATAATTTACCTGCTTCTCCAAATCGATCTTGTTCGTTTTGATAATTATAATCTAAGGGATAGTCCTGAACGGTTCTGTCTTCAAAAAGTGCCTCTGGAAGACCGTACCAGTGTTCCATGGATGTTAGTCCTGCTCTTGCTGAATGTAAAACATTCCAGCGTGCAACGCTTAATTGCGCGTGGTGACAAGCTGAGCGTAATCCTAGTTTTTTGTTTTCATTTAAAGCCGCTTTCATTATTTCTGGTTCTGCACCAAAAAATTTAATACCGTCAGCTCCATTTTTCGCATTTTGACGCACCCATTCAAGGGCTTGCTCCTCTGTGCTTATTGGTTTTTTACTACCTTGTCCAAACCCAGTATAGGTTAAGATTCTAGGCGCAATAATTTCATTTTTTGTACTTCTCTTCTTTAAGTCTACGGTGTATTCCACACCTCTTCCGCTAGGTTCTCTTACGGTAGTTACTCCATGTGCGAGCCAAAGTTTAAATACATAATCCCAGTCCGCACCTTGAGCTTTTCCGCCAATGTGTCCGTGCATATCTATAAATCCAGGTAAAACATACATACCGGTAGCATCAATTTCTTTCCCTCCATTTTTAAGTTTGGGTCTTTGTGATTCTTTAATGGCAACTCCAGGATACCCCACAACACTAACGGCTGTTATTTTGTCATTCTCAACAGAAATGTCTACAGGGCCAATTGGGGGAGCTCCATTCCCATTTATTAGTGTTGCTCCTCGAATAATTAATTGAGAAAAAGGACCTTCAGAAGCCTTGCTGGATTGAGCTAAAGTTGTACTCAAACAGAGAAAAGAAAAAACTATAAATAAGTAAAATTGTTTCATACTGAAATTTTTATTTAAGATAAACAAAAAAAAACCTACCGTTTTTGTTGAAGGGTTTTTTAAAATTTAAATAAAACAGAAAAGAATACCTTTATGTTTTAGTGTTGATTTAATCTGAAATCAGCATATGCATCCATTCCATGTTCTGATAAATCCAATCCTTTAAGCTCTTCTTCAGCATCTGCACGAAGACCGGTAGTCTTTTTGACGATGAATAATATTGAGGTTGCACTTAACACAGAAAATGCACCTACAATTCCAACGCCAGCCAATTGAATTAAAAATTGATCAAATCCAGCCATAGTGCCAAAAATTCCAACAGCTAAAGTTCCCCATATTCCACATACTAAGTGAACGGCTACTGCGCCAACGGGGTCGTCTAATTTTAATTTATCTATAACAGATACGGCAAGAATAATAAGTACACCTGCAATGAGTCCTATAAGAATGGCGTCGGTTGGACCCATTTGATCTGCGCCAGCTGTAATTCCTACGAGCCCACCCAAAACACCATTCATAAACATTGTTAGGTCAAAGTTTTTATAAATTAAATTAGAAAAAATTGCTGCTGAAACTCCACCAGCTGCTGCGGCTAAACAAGTTGTTACTAATGTTAAAGAAGTAAGTTTTGGATCTGCAGAAAGGACGGACCCTCCATTAAATCCAAACCATCCCAACCATAAGATAAGAACTCCAGCAGAGGCTAAAGGAATGTTGTGTCCTGGAATTGCATTTGATTCACCATTTTTACCAAATTTTCCAATTCGGGCACCCAACATGTATATTGCCATTAAAGCTGCCCAACCTCCTACAGAGTGAACCAGTGTTGATCCCGCAAAGTCATAAAAACCCCATGAGTCTAAAAATCCACCACCCCATTTCCATGAGCCGATAATGGGATAAATTAATCCAACATATATGACTGAGAATAACATAAATCCTTTCAGTTTGATCCGTTCAGCAACAGCTCCTGATACAATAGTTGCGGCAGTTGCAGCAAACATACCTTGGAATAAAAAGTCAGTCCACCAAGTGTATCCTCCACTGGCATATGCAGCAGTCATTCCACCTTCTGGAGGCGCTATGCCAAAGCCAGCAAATTTAATAATTCCTAAAGATCCATCTTCAAAGCCTGGATACATAAGATTGAATCCTCCAAGGCAGTATAAGAGTAATCCGGACGAGATTACAAAAAAGTTTTTGAATAATATGTTTACAGCGTTTTTTTGACGTGTTAATCCGATTTCTAGAAAGGAAAAACCAAGGTGCATAAAAAAGACAAGGGCTGTACAGATCATCATCCATACATTGTTAGCTGTAAAAATCGCAGTACTTTCCATATAATAGTTTTAGTTTAGTTTAAAGAGTTGCTTCCTTTTTCACCAGTACGAATTCTATAAGCTTCATCAACTGGAAGGATAAATATTTTTCCATCACCTACTGAATCTGTTGCAGCTGATTTTAAAATGGCATCAATAGTAGGTTGAACAAAATTATCATTTACGATAATTGAAATATGTCGTCTTTGAATTTCTGAGGTACTGTAACTAATACCACGGTAAACATGTCCTTCTTTTTCGTTTCCTACTCCAGTTACATCCCAATAACTAAAGAAATTTACTTCAACATTGTGAAGTGCTTCTTTTACCTGGTCAAATTTCGACTTACGAATAATTGCTTCAATTTTTTTCATGAATTTTAATGTTTGATTTATAAGAAAATGCAAATTATAGATTATTTTATATGAATGCCAAAATTAAAAAAAAATTTCCCGCTTTCACGGGAAATTTTTATTTGTTAAAAGACTTTCATCAACAGGGATGAATTTTTATCTATCTCTTTTACCAGGATAAGCAATAGAACCATGTTCTGAGATATCTAATCCGGCAATTTCTTCTTCTTCAGTTACTCTTAGACCTATTGTGTATTTTAAGATTGCAAAAACAATAGCGGATAGTGTAATTGCCCATATCATGTAAGCAAATGCACCTGTTAATTGTGCGATCAATTGATCAGCACCCCCGCCATTAAAGATTCCAATGCCAGTGTCACCATCTATTCCCCAAAGACCAATTACGATGGTTCCCCAGAAACCAGCAACTCCATGAACTGATACGGCACCGATTGCATCATCAATTTTAAGTTTCTTCTCTATAAACTCAATTGAAAAAACAACTAGTACACCACCAAGTAAACCTGCTAAAACAGCACCTCCTTCAGACATATTTCCACAACCAGCTGTAATACTTACTAGACCAGCTAAAGCACCATTTAAGGTTTGACCTAAATTTGGTTTTCCGTAATATAACCAAGTTGTGATTAGCGCTCCTAAAGCACCAGCTGCAGCAGCTAGGTTAGTGACTACGATTACTGCTGATGCTCCTATTGCATCATCGCCACCCCAAGCAAGTTGAGATCCACCGTTAAATCCAAACCATCCTAACCAAAGGATAAAAACTCCTAAGGTTGCTAATATTTGGTTATGGCCCGGAATTGGAATAACTTTTCCATCTACATATTTTCCTATTCTTGGTCCTACCATATATGCAGCAACAAGTGCAGCAAAACCACCGACAGCATGTACAATTGAGGATCCTGCAAAGTCAATAAAACCAAGATCGGTTAACCAACCAGATCCTTGCCATTGCCATCCACCAGCTATTGGATAGATAATCGCAGTCATTACAACAGAGAAAATAAAGTAAGTAGAATATTTTGTTCTACCAGCAATCGCTCCCGATACAATAGTTGCAGCAGTGGCGGCAAACATCGTTTGGAAAAATAAATCAGCACCATCTCCCTGCATCAAACCACTCCAGAAGAACCAACCATTTGAAGTGTCACCATACATTAAAGAATATCCAACGAACCAGTAGGTCAAGGAGCCAATACAGATGTCCATGATATTTTTCATTGCAATATTAACTGCATTTTTTGATCGTGTCATTCCAGATTCAACTAGTGTAAAACCAGCTTGCATGAAGAACACGAGAATACCTGATAATAGCATCCATAGCATACCCATGTCGCCTTCAACGGCTGCAGTATCTTGTATGAACAACGGTAAATTTATAAGTAATGAATTTGTCATGATGAATATTTTAGAATGAATAAATAGCTGCAACAACGAAAGAAGCTAAACTATCAGCAGTTTCTGTTGGAGAGATTGAAAATATTTCTGATGAAGCCGAGTCAATTCTGAATTCAGGTTTGAACATGAAATTTCCAGTAGTATAACTTCCTGTTAATGTTAAAGAGAAATTATCAGCCTCTCCTTCAGAAACTAAAGCTCCAAAACCATCTGTTTCTGAGAAAAATTCACCTCTAAGTCCAATTGTAAAAGAGTCAGAAGTTGTAAGTTGCGGGTAGAGTGCAACTCCAGCAAATCCAGTATCACCTGCTAAAGTAGCGCTAGTTGCATTGATTCCCATGAAAAAGCTATCTGATATATCAAAGCCTCCAGTATAGTCAATTTGAGTGTAATCTTCACCCGCTAATAGGTTAAAGTATTGTCCATATAAACCTAGTTGAGCTCCAAAGGCAGTATAGCGATCATAATTTGCTTCTGTTTGGTCTGTTTGATTAAAAACACCTACCATTAAAGAGATATCATCAGAAAGTGTAAAGTCAGCTTTTACTCCTGTATGTGAGAAAGGACCGTAAGAAAACATATAGGAGGTAGAGTAGTTGAAATTAGCTGCAGGTGAAATTACTTCATACCCTAAAAAAGTATTAAAGTTTCCTAATGTTATTTTCACACCTTCTGTAATATTGTAATAAACATATAATTGGTTTACTAATTCGGAGGAGTTTCCTTCAGAACCAAATACAGCGTTTGAGCCTCTAGGGCCAAATACTACATCTGCAACAAAACCTGATTTTTCTCCTTCATATGAAACAATGAAGTTGGCCATCCCTAATGCAAAACCATTAAGATCAGCAAATGAAGTGCCAGGAGCCACAGGGTCTTCTGTAAAACTAGCCCTAAA
>JBKEHX010000023.1:0-15553 GCA_046711205.1 Flavobacteriaceae bacterium | reverse complement strand
TGCTTGAGCAAAAAGTCCACCTGACTGAATTCTTGCCTGAGCCCAGTAGTCAGTACCATCAGCATATCCAGATCCTAGGCTACTAAAAAATAGTCCACCACCATGAGAAAAACCTCCAGACACAAATGCTTGAGTTTGGTCACTTGGACGAAATTCTAAATGAAGATTAGCATTATAATTTTCATATTCACCAATCTGAGGATTCCCATTCCCATCTGGGTCTAAATCACTTCGGCCTAATAAAACTGTTCCTGCCCCAGACTGATCGACTTGACCACCTGTAATTGATGGTTTTCGAATTGTAGTTGCTAAACCAGCTATTTGATCTGCATCCTCATCTGGATCAAGAGTGAAGTCATCACCTGATGTATATCGTACATTAACTTTATAACCAAATGTTTTATCGTCATTAGCCCATGCATGTCTTAATGATGTTCCTACAGTATTTAATCCCCCACCAAAAGCTTCGATTGTAGTTCCGGGTCTATCGATTGGACTTTTACTTATAAAGTGAACAACTCCAGAAGTTACCCCAGGACCATAAAGTGCTGATGCAGCTCCGCGAACCACCTCAACTCGTTCTATATCTATATTAGATAAGCCTGATTGAAAGTTAAAATATGACCCTGCAGCAGGAGTTACAAGGTATCTATAATCTAGCATAGGAAGTGTAGAGGTTCCGAAAACTCCAGATCCTGCTCTCATCTCTATATTGATGGAATTAACAGAGTTCTGTTGAATTTGAACCCCTGGAATATTTACTAAGTTTCTTATTGGGTCTACAACATTAGCAGAATTCTCAATCTGTCTTGAAGAAATCACAGAAACTGAGGATGGAGCTTCTTGAATTTTCTGAGGTCTTCTTGAAGCAGAAATAATTATTTCATCTAAATTTTGTCCAGCTTCAAGTGTAACCTGAATTTCTTGATCTGCAGATGTTACTTCAATAGTTTGTGATCCAAAGCCTATAGAAGAAATAGTAATACTAAATGGGAATTCTGAAGAGGTATTCAACGAGAAATTACCATCAAAGTCAGAAAATGCTCCTTTATTAGTTCCTTCAATAAGTATATTTACCCCTGGTAGAGGCTGTTGATCTTCATCAGATATACTCCCTGATATTGTTGATTGTGCCATAGCAATATTTCCCACAAAAAACATGAGCGAAAAAATTGCTGTTTTAATTAAGTTGTTTGTTTTCATTTATTTAATTTTGATTTGTTCACTTACTTACGTGTAATAAAATACACTTAATTATTGGTTTTAAATATTCTTTTTGGTAGATCATGTCCCATCTCTTTCAATTATAATTTTTTTAGAATTTCGCAACAATATAGTATATTTTTTTTCATGTTCATAATTTATTAATGGGTCTTTCGTGCCATGTATAATTAATGTAGGGTTTGTGATCTTTTTTAATTCTGCTAACCTTGAGCCTGAAGGCTTTATTGTGATGTTGGAATGCTTTTGGATTTATTCCTCCCTAGTATGTTTATACTCATATTGATAAAGAGATATCTGACGATCGATATCTAAAATGTAATCTCCATTCCCCCTGCCATAAATGATCAATGGTTACGCGAAGTTTAATTCGCTTTTCTAATGTCATTGGTTTTCGCGACAGATTAAAAATGATTTTAAAAAAAATTATTGAGGTCTCTTGAAGCTGGAACTAACTGAGGATCAAAAAAATATCCTGAAGACATAATAGAAGTTAAACTCTTTACTACCTATGGAAAGTCAATTGCCATTCTTTGAGTAATCATGCCGCCCATAGATGCTCCAATCACGTGAACCTTTTTTAATTTTAAATGGTCCACAATTGCCATTGTATCTCTAGCTATATCTTCCAGTGTAAAAGCTGTTTTTTTAGTCCAACTCTGCATCCAATCTGATTTATAAGTCTGATTTTTTACTATATTTAAGTTTGAAAACTAAATTAAAATGAAATGAAAAGAAGAGACTTTATTCATAAAACAGCTGCTACAGCCACCGTTTTTAGTATTATTCCTAGTCATGTTCTAGGTTATGGTGTTACTGCACCTAATGATAAAATTCAATTAGGATTTATTGGGGTAGGAAAACAAGGAAGAGGTTTGATGACTAATTTTGTGAATTATGATAGTGCATCTATTGTTGCTGTGAGTGACGTTGATGTCAATAAAATGTCTTTTTTTAATGAAACGTTTCAAAAGACTTTAGCTAAAAAGAATAAACCGTCACAAAACTTAGATCAAATTGCGGCTTATCGAGAATTACTCGAACGAAAAGATATAGATGCTGTAGTCATTGCTTCCCCAGACCATTGGCATGCTCAAATGACGGTTGATGCTGCAAAGGCAGGAAAAGATATTTATTGTGAAAAACCACTATCCAGTTCTGTGGCAGAGGGAAGAGCGATGGTAGATTCAGCAAGAAAGTACCAAAGAGTATTTCAAACCGGAAGCATGCAACGTTCCTGGGATCGTTTTCGTCAGGGTGTGAATTTAATTCGAAATGGATATATAGGAGAAATCAAAGAAGTTAAAGTGGCCATTGGTGCTCCTTATAAAGCTTGTGATTTACCCAGTCAGCCCATTCCTGGTTCTATTGATTGGAATGCTTGGATTGGACCTGCTCCATATCGTGGGTACCATTTTGACTTAGCCTGTCCTATAGAAGACAAGCGCTGGGGGATGTGGCGTGATTATACACCCTTTGGTGGCGGAATGATAACCGATTGGGGGGCGCATATGTTCGATATCGTGCAATGGGCATTGGATATGGACGAGACAGGACCTTTGTATTTTAAACCACCCGGAGGAATTTCTACTGAAGGACTAACGTATGCCTATGAAAATGGAATAACTGTAACCCATACCAAATGGGGTGAAGGGAATAATGAAATTCAGTTTATTGGAACGGAAGGACGTTTGGAAATCAGTAGAGGGTACTTAAAAACCTTTCCCAATGCTGCTTTAGCCAAAGCGCCCTTAAAAGAAACAGACACAAACTTGGTATATAACAGCCCGAACCATCACGAAGATTGGTTAGAAGCCATTAAAAACCGAACACGACCCATTTGTGATGTTGAAGTGGGACACCGAACTGCAACGGTATGTAACATTGCAAATATTGCTTATGTACTTCAGAGACCTTTGGAATGGAATCCACAATCGGAGCAATTTATTAATGATCCAGGAGCCAATTTAATGTTGGATAGGGCGTACAGAGGACCATGGGATTATCGTGATTTTTGATCGATTTTATATTTAAGAAAAGGAACGTTGCTCAGGGTGTAAACTGAATTTTAAAATACCTTAACTCAGTAGCTTTTTCATTAATTTTTATATCTGAGAGTCCTAGACCTCTATGATAAAAACAGATTTCTTCATAGCCTGCATCGGTGAGTTGCTCAATAAATTTCTAAGGACAAAACATAAAGACTTTCTGCATTTCGACTGATTAATAAAATAGATTCTTTACAATTTCCTTTTGCTTCTCTGACCTCGTAAAACAACTTTATATTACCATGAAATTCATATCCAGTTTTACCATGTAAAAAATTAAGCAAGCTTTTAAATTTTTAATTTTTCGTTCTAAAACTCTTCGTAAACTTTAATTTCAAACATGCATTAAAGTATAATTATTCCCATATCACAGTGGCTTGATCTTCATGCCATTTTCTGCAAAATTCAAGATATTTTTTATCTACTTGATTACGTTTAATTTTAAGTGTTGGTGTGAGTAAACCATTCTCTATAGACCATGGGTCTTTGACTATTACAAGTGTAGAAATCTTTTTATAGTTTTCTAATTTTTCATTTATTTCAACTAACAGCTTTTCTAATTTATTTGAAAGAGTCTTTTTATCTATCCCTTTTCCAATATCAGAAAGTACAGCCAGACATATGGGCTGCGGCATGCCTAACCCAATAACACAGACTTGTTCAAAAGCGATAGTTTCTCCAAAATAATACTCTAAAGTAAGGGGTTCAATATATTTTCCTTTTGTAGTTTTAAAGTTATCCTTTACTCTACCTGTAATGAATAAAAATCCTTCTTTGTCAATATGACCTTGATCCCCAGTATGAAGCCATCCATCTTTGAGGGTTTCTTCAGTAATTTCAGGTAATTTAAAATATCCTTTCATCACAAAGGGGCCTCGCATTAAAATCTCATTATTACTAGGATCAATATTAAGCTCAACTCCTGTCTGTGGGATTCCAACAGATCCTTTTTTATTAGTAATCTCTCCATCTAATTGAGTACAAATAGCACAATTTTCTGTCATCCCATATCCATTAGTGATCTTTATTCCTAATTTATAAAACCACTCTCTTTGACTTTCTTGAATGGGAGCTGCGCCGGAAACTATTGCTCTAGCTCTACTTAAGCCTAAAGCTTTTTTGAATTTTTTCTTTAAAATTCCAGAGATTATTGGGATTTTAAGAAGAATATTAAGTTTTTCTTGAGAAATCTTTGCTAAAATACCCATTTGAAATTTTGTCCAAATACGAGGAACAGCAAAAAAAACGGTTGGCTGAACTTCTTGGAGGTTTTCGCCAAAAGTATCATGAGACTCCACAAAGGAAATTGTCCCCCCATATCTAAAACATGTGAACTCAACTACCATTCTTTCTGCAATATGGTTTAAGGGTAAATATGAATAGAAATCATTATTTCCTGAAAAATTTATTTTAAGTGGATTAGATCCTTGTGTTAAAACTTTTGTGTTATCATTTGATGAAAAGTCTAAAACAACCCCTTTTGGACTTCCTGTAGTTCCTGAGGTAAAAACAATTGTCCATGTATCTGAAAGTTTCGGGACATGAGGGGTTTTTAAGGGTTCAAATTGATTGATAAAATCAAACCATTGATGTCCCTTATCAATATTAGAATGTCCTTTATAAGTTGGAAAGGCAATTATAGACATAGCTTCTGGAATTCCTTTTTGCAATTCATCCCATGTTTCAATTTTTCCAACAATTAAAGTATCAACCTCTCCAAATGTTACTAGGTTATTAATTTCATCGCTAGATAAATTAGGGAAAAATGGAACTGAAATATGTCCTGCCATAAGAATTGCTAAATCTGCAATAATCCATTCGCGACAATTTTTAGAAATTAATCCAATATGCGCTTTTTCTCTCAAACCCAAAGATTGAAGGCCTGTAGCAAGTTTTCGAGCCATTTGTCCAACCTCACCCCAGGTGTAAGTTTCCCATTGACCTCCAAAGGGTTGCTTTAAAAAAGGGCGGTCATGGAATTTTTCTTCCCACTCATAAAATTTAAAATCAAAATTGTCATTTTTCATTGGATTAAATTTAAATTAACAATACCTATCGAATTTTCACCTGCAGCGCTATATAACAAATAATAGTTTTATAAATATACGGATCTCTTAATTGATTAACCGGATAAGCTATTTCACCCTTTAAAGAAGGGGTAATAGGAAGCTTACTTCCTTCCCATTTCATCTCAGGTGAAAGTAATTCATAGACTGGGCCTGACTTCCATTCTTTCCAGTCATCAGGATTTAAATCAACTGCTGTATAAACAATTCTTTCTGGTGAATTTCCCACTCGAGAAAAAAATACATATAAAATATTATTCTCTACAAGCACTAAAGTATGTCTTGTTTTTTCATCTAATAATCAGCGCTTTCTTGTTTCAAAATTATCTAACCCATTTTTAGAGCGTTACAAGATTCCAGGTGCGGCTAGGATATAGAAATAATTTTTGTGTTTAAATACACTGGAATAAAGACTTGCTAGCTTAAAACCGGTTATCGAAAATAGATGTATTACCGCAGGAAATGCAAGTCAACTTTCAGATGGTGTCTCTGCTTGTGTTCTTATGGATGATCAAACTGCTGCTAAGACAAAAGTTCAGCCGCTTAGAATTTACAGAGGGATTGCCGTTGCTGGTTGTGAACTTAACGAAATGGGAATTAGACCTATTTATGCAGTTCCAAAATTATTCAAACAACCATGGTTTAAAGATGGACGATATCGGGCTCTGGGAATTGAATTAAGCTTTTGTGGTTCAAGTGATCTATTGTCGTGATGTTTTGGGAATTCCCGATGAACTCTTAAATGTGAATGGGGGAAGTATTTCTATAGGTCATCCTTATGGAATGTCAGGCTCTAGAATGGTAGGTCATGCACTAATTGAGGGTAAGAGAAAAGGTGCAAAATACGTATTCTATACCATGTGTATATTAGTATAAATGGGAGCTGCCGGACTTTTTGAAGTTGTGCAAGGATTAAAAAGGATTAGAATATTTTAGGTTAACTCTTACGGATAACTTATTTTTAGACAGAAATAATACCATTTCTCTTTTGAAATTAGTTGTCTACTTAGTTCTTAAAAATATCTTCCGCTATTATAACAGGATCTATTTTAGATCTGTTACCGTTTATGGTAAAAATAATATCCCAAAACATGGAGGTGTACTTTTTTCTCCCAACCATCAAGGTGCATTTCTTGATCCGCTAGTCTTAGCATCACTAACTAATGGTAAAATAACATCTCTCACAAGAAGTGATGTTTTTGGCGGACCGTTTCAGTGGTTTTTAGATGCTTTTTACATGCTTCCTGTATATCGTATTCGTGATGGATATAGTAACCTAAAGAAAAACGATTTGACCTTTGCCAAGTGTTATAAATTACTTGGAGAGGGAAAGTTTATGTTGATGTTTTCAGAAGGAGGACACCACAATGAATACTATTTACAAAACCTATCCAAAGGGAGTAGTCGTCTTGCCCTTAAAGCTTCAAAAGAAAATCCAGGTAAGAAAATTTATTTACAACCTGTTGGTATTAATTATGGTCATCATCAACAACCGCGCTGCACTCTTCATTTAGTATATGGACAACCCATTGAGGTTAGAAGTTTTATTGACCTAAAATCAACAGAAGCAGAAAACATCAAAGCACTTAGACTAGAACTTGAAAGGCGAATGAAAACATGCCTTTGGCTACCAGATAATTCAGAAAACTATTTGCTTCAAAAGAAAAAAATAAACTCCCATACAACACAGGTAGATTTCAAAACACTTAAAGCATCACTACAAAACAACTATGATAAAATGCCTGAAGCTATTCCAACGAGCAATACAACTCGTTTTATAATATTTTTGCTTAGCCTACCGAACATTATTCCCCTTTGGATTAGCAGAAAAATAATTAAAAGATTTACGGATATTGTTTTCATAAGCTCAATAAAGTATTCATTGGGTGTCATTTTATTCCCAATTTGGTGGCTTTCTACATCTATTCCTATTGCTTATCTATATGGGAACAGAGTAATGACAACCTATATACTATTATCCACCCTCTCTTTATTCCTTAAACAAAGGATTTCATTATCATAAATATTATTGTAATAGTTTTTTACTATTTATAATGATATATTATGGTTAAATATAATAATCTATTAGCATTGTAATAAGTTTTAATTATTATATATGATTAATCATAGTTTTTATTTATTACAACTGATTAGAAGAAGTATTTGTAAATTAGCAAAATGCTAGATGTAACAATAATTGGTGCAGGTCCAATAGGAATAGCTTGCGGAATTGAAGCTAAAAAAAAAGGGTTGGCCTATAAAATATTTGACAAAGGAACATTGGTTAACTCCTTATATCATTACCCGTTAAATATGACTTTTTTTTCAACTTCAGACAAACTTGAAATTGGTGATATTCCATTTATCTCTCATAATCCAAAACCAACAAGAGCTGAGGCTTTAGAGTACTTCAGAAGAGTAGCTTCACACTGGAAACTTAACATACACCTTTATGAAGGAATAGAAAAAATTAAAACTAATAATAGCCATTTCAAAGTAAGTACTTCAAAAAGAAACTATACTTCAAAAAATGTAGTTGTTGCATCGGGTTTTTATGATCGTCCGTTTTTGCTTAATGTACACGGAGAAAATCTTGACAAGGTTCGCCACTATTACAAAGAACCACATCCTTATTTTGCAATGGATTTAGTGGTAATTGGTGGTGCAAATTCAGCAGTTGATGCTGCCTTAGAAACCTACAGGAAGGGGGCGAAAAGTGTTACCATGATTATTCGCGAAAAAACAGTAGGTGAAAATGTTAAATATTGGGCGCGGCCAGATATTATAAATAGAATCAAAGAAGGAAGCATTAAAGCTTATTTTGAAGCTGAGATTACTGCCATTCATCAAGAATCAATTGAGTTTAAAGATCCAAAGGGGACTCATGAAATTAATAATGATTTCGTGCTTGCAATGACAGGATATCAGCCTAATTTCGAGCTCCTTGAACAACTTAATGTATCCTTTGAAAAAGATGCCTTTAGAACCCCTAAATACACTAAAAGCACAATGGAGTCTAATGCTAAAGGTGTTTATTTAGCAGGGGTTGTCTGCGGAGGATACAAAACCAATAAATGGTTTATTGAAAATTCTCGTGACCATGCAATTAAGGTTATGAATCATATTCTTAAGAAATAAGGCTTTAAGTAAAGCTTTCGATTTACTACCTTACATAAAAACAAAGGCATTGAACGTACTTATTATTCCAGATTCTTTTAAAGGAAGTTTAACTGCTACAGAAGTTGCAAAAATAATGGCAAAAAAGGTGAAACAACTTTTTCCAAAAAGCACCTGTCACACCATGCCTTTTTCAGATGGCGGCGAAGGGGCGTTAAAAGTGTTAGAGGAACATGCTACGGGAACAATTATTAACTGTGAAGCAACAGATGCATTATCCAGACCTATAAAAGCAAACTATTTTTTATTTAAAGATCAAAAAAGTGCATGGATAGAATTATCGAAAACAGCAGGATTGACACAAATAAAAGAAGCTGATCGTAATCCACTAAAAACATCCACCATAGGAACTGGAAAAATGATTTTTCATGCACTCAATAAAGGCTGCACAACCCTTTATTTAGGTATTGGAGGCAGTGCAACGCAAGATATAGGATGCGGCATAATACATGCTCTAGGTGGAAAATTTATTGATAGTAAAGGAAAAGGACTTTCACCAAACGGCGCAAACCTAATTAATATAGAAACCATAGACCTCTCAGAAATTGATCCGAGAATTTTTAAAATGAAATGGATTATTGGGTGTGACGTACAAAATACGTTACTTGGAATTAATGGCTCTGCGCATACCTATGCCAAACAAAAAGGTGCAACTCCTGAGATGATTAATGAACTTGAAGAAGGAGGGAGACATTTTACTGAAATTGTGGAGCGGCAATTTGGGAAAAAAATAGATCAGCTTACTGGCGGTGGAGCAGCAGGAGGAGTAAGTGCTGGATTGTTTGGTGTTTTTAACGCGTGTTTAGAAGAGGGTTTTGAATTACTGGCAAAACAAACTCAACTTAAAAGTCTTATTAAACAAATGGATCTAGTCATTACAGGAGAAGGAAATTATGATGTACAAAGTACTTTTGGAAAACTCCCCTTTCAAGTTGCTCAACTAACAAAACAACTCAATATACCTACTCTTCTTTTTGCAGGTAAAACAAAAATAAAGGCAGTAAAAGAAATGCCACACCTAATGATTTACCAAACAAAGCCTCAGGAGATGTCTACTAAAGAAGCAATGAAAAAAGCAGCAGAAAACCTCAGCATAAAACTAACAGAAGTGCTTCAGGAGTATAAAACAACAAAACTTATTTTATGATTTTTTCACTCCTAAGTATATTTATTGCAATTACTTGGATTATCCTTGGAACAACCTATACAAAACTTCATCCCTTTATTGTTTTGCTGATTGCTGCAGTGCTTTTATCTATCCTTTTGGGAATTGCACCAGTAGTTGCAGCAGGATTAATTATGAAAGGATTTATTAAAATTATTCAAAATATAGGTTTGCTAATACTTTTCGGAACCCTTATAGGTGCTGCACTAGAACAATCAAACGGTACGATAGCATTGGCCAAAGGAATCTTAAACTCCTTGCAAAAACTACCCCTTCCTTATGCGGTAAGTTGTATTGGTTATTTAGTTTCAATTCCTGTATTTTGCGATGCTGCATTTGTAATCTTATCTCAACTTAACAAAACACTTTCTGCACAAACCAAAACCCCCTTAGTAGGTCTTACAGTTGCATTATCAACAGGATTGTTTGCGCCACATGTTCTTGTGCCTCCAACACCTGGACCTCTTGCTGCTGCTGCAAATCTTAATTTAGAAAACCTGATTCTACTTATTGGAGTAGGGGGATCAATTGCATTTATATTAATTATGGTTGGTGGTTGGTACGGGAACTATCTGATTAAAAAAAACAAGTACATAGGACCTGCTGAAAATTCAAAAAAACCGAACACAGAAGAAGCGGAAATTGTCCTACCCAACTTTATCAAATCAATCCTTCCAATTATCATTCCTATTGCCTTAATGTGCTTAGGCACTTTACTTAAAATTTCCCCTATCTTCCCGGGATTGAAATATTTAATTATTCTAACACAACCCACAGCCTCTTTGGGTGTAGGAATGCTATTTGCCTTTCGCCTTCTAAGTAAGCATCCAAAAAAAATCTTTGATAGTGTAGCAAAAAAGGGCTTTAGACAAGCAGTTCCAATATTAATTATAACGGGAATGGGAGGAGCTTTAGGAAGTGTCATTCAAACCATTCCATTACAAGATTATGCCTTAGAAATTTCTGCTTTTTCTGGGCTAGGGATTCTAATTCCTTTTATAATAGCTGCTTTACTCAAAACGGCACAAGGTTCTTCAACTGTGGCTATAATTACAACTTCCTCAATTATATTCCCTCTTCTTTCCGTGTTAGGTTTAGATAGTGAAATGGGAAAGGTATGGGCCATCATGGCATTAGGCGTTGGATCAATGACTGTATCGCATGCAAATGATTCTTATTTTTGGATTGTATCACAGATGAGTGGTATGGATGTGAGAACAGCCTATAGAACTCATACTATTGGCACCTTATTACAGGGAACAGTTGGTTTAGTTGTTGTATTTATTGGATATTCTATTTGGAATATTTTATAACGCCTTAGTATGTGGAATAAATAATTTCCAAGCGCACTTTTTTGTCATCTAAAATAGCATCCGGGTGAGAACCTACCAAGATTGCTCCAAGAGGATTGAGGGTTGCTGTTAATGGATACAATAATACTTCTTCTGAAAATTCAGTAATTGCCTTTAAAGGAGTAAGATTATTTATGTCAGCATTAACAACGAGTCCCAAATCTATATTGGTAGAATCATTTCTGATAATATTAGAGATATGATTAGTAATATTAAACTTATATCGATAAGGAATGTTAGCGTCGTCAAACTCTAAAAGACCTCCAAAAAAATTTTTATTCGAATTAGTTCCGAAGTTAGAAACAGAGCTATCAATTATATAATCTGTAAGTGGTGCTCCAGATTTATAATTAAAAAGATACAAGCGTTGCGCTAATAACTCTTGAGAATTTGCTGTTTCTGGATCGATATAAAAAATCAAATTTGCTTCATTAATTAACCATGTTTGGCCTTTTATATAATCTATCAGCTCATTATCTTCAGGATTTTCTTGAGAAAAAAGACGAACTTTCCCCATCAGGCTTCCGCTTTGAATATATATTTTGTCTACTGGCGTTTCATTATTAGAATTTGTGATTCTTTCTTGAACCGCTCCATCAAAAAGAGTGTTTTTCAAGGTGTTTATTCGAATACCATTAAATGTTAATGAAAAATCCTTCTCTGCTAGTTCAGTGGTATCATCTGAAAGATCACCCAAGGTCCCTTGAGTTTGATAATTATCATATTCATACGTAACCTTTACTTCTGCATTCTGAATATCTAAAAGCATATATAAATCATCTGAAAAATCATCTGCCCGAATAATAAGTCCTCTCATCGCTTTTTGAAAAGCAGTATTGTTAAGTAGTTCATCAGTACCCTCTTTATCAATAAGATTTTTCTGGAAATAATCAATGTTTAAAGGAACTTTAATCCGCGGACTAATTCTAGTTTCTACCTGAGTAGTTTCATCGATATCTGGAGTTTCAGGATCATCTTCTTCATAATTGATTCGGATTTCCTCAAAATTCAAAACAATGGTGTCATCAAAAAGTGTGGTGCCATATAACCCTTCATCAAAATAATCTTGAGTAGAATAATAAGCCTGGGTAGTTTCAAAATTATCTTGTGGATCTAGGTTATTAAGGTAAGCCGTTAGTTCATATACTTTTAAAGAAAAAGATGCCGCACGATTCCCATAAATAGAGTCAATTTGATAGGAGTTGTTTTCACTTTGATACGATGCATTATCCCCATCATTGTGGTCTAAGATTCCATCGCCGTCACTATCTGCATTTAATGGATTTAATCCGGCTTGAAATTCAATAAGATCCGTCAATTCATCTTCATCAGAATTACTCTGTGGATCATTTGGATCTGCATCTAAAGAATCAATAACACCATCGTTATCTGAATCCTGTTGATTTGTAAAAAAAGGGATTTCTAAATAAACTGCCGTTACTTTTTCATTTTCTGGTATAATATTAGGGTCTGTTTCATCAGGCTCATCTTCAAATTGCTGTCTATGATTCCCGAAAAAAGGATTATTTGCAATGGTTAGTTGTGTGGTAATATTAGCTTCTGCCAATCCAAAAACTGGATGATTAATTTTTCCTAATTGTGCTAAAGGAAGACCATTTGTCTGAACTTTTCTAAGCTTTTTTTGAAAAGTAAAAGCAGGTACACTCTCTGTAAGTGTTTTTAAGGTTTGATCCCGAAATAAATTCTCTCCAACGGGAGTATAGTCTTGATTACAAGAAGTATAAAGCAAGAGAAAAGATAGGCTTCCAAATAAATTAGTTAAGAGACGCATTAATTGTTTTTTGCTTTTAAAATTTATGGCTATAAAAATCAATATATACTTTCTCATCTTTGGATTGAGTATAATTTAAATGAGGTTTTTTGCTTTTTTTTACTTCAGAAACAACAGTATCAGGAAGGTTTTCATCAGCCAAAATAACACCATCCGAATGCTGTATTGCTATTGAATTAAGTGCTTCATAGCTTGCTTTTTTTAGACCCCCTATATGTTCTGCTTCTATCTTATCAAAGGCTACTTTTTCATGGAATTTTTTGGAAAAAGGAGCTTCAAAATCGGGCCCATAAAGAGAACTTATAATTTTACTTTCATCAAAAAGAGGTTCATCTTTATAATATGTTTTTAGATACAATGGGAAAAGCGAGGTGAACCATCCATGTAAATGTATAATATCTGGAGACCAGTTTAATTTCTTAACAGTCTCTAACACACCCTTAGTAAAAAAGATCATGCGTTCATCATTATCTTTAAAGCAATTGCCGGCAGTATCATGCAACAATGCACGACGCTTAAAATATTCTTCATTATCAATGAAATAAACCTGCATACGCTCCTTGGGAATAGAAGCTACTTTAATAATCAATGGCATGTCCATATCGTTGATTACTAGATTCATTCCCGATAACCGTATAACTTCATGCAACTGGTGCCTTCTCTCATTGATTAGACCATAACGAGGCATAAAAATTCGTGTTTGACCTCCATTTTCATTGATTTTTTTAGGAATTTGAAATGAATTGAGGGCTTTTTCTGTTTGGGGTAGATAAGGAACTACCTCAGAGGAAATAATTAAAACTTTCTTGTCTTTCATATATATGATCTCCAAAGGGAAAAGTGATGCAAAAGTACAAAATTAATGCACATATACTTAAAAACTACCTATTTTAGCACCGTTAATAATTTACTAAATGTTTGTATTTTCCGTCCATGGTGAGCTTCGTAGCTTTTTAATAAAGCACGCAGGGACAGTAGGTTTAGTCCCCACAATGGGCGCACTCCACAAAGGGCATCTTTCTTTAGTTCAAAAAGCAGCTGAAAACAATGCATGGGTTTTAGTAAGTATTTTCATAAATCCCACACAATTCGACAATTCTTCCGACTTAGCTACTTATCCAAAAAATGTAGCGAAAGACCTTGAATCACTATCCCCTTTTAACAAAAAACTTCTCGTGTATACACCTGATGCTGCCGATTTGTATCCTGAAAAAATAAGAGCTCAAAAATATGCTTTTGGGAGCCTTGCATTGCATATGGAAGGGGCTTTTAGAGCCGGTCACTTTAATGGTGTTGCCACAGTTGTGGAGGCGCTTTTTCGAAATTTAAGGCCAAATAGAGCCTATTTTGGCGAAAAAGACTTTCAGCAACTACAAATAATTAGAGCTCTAAACGGCCAATTAAATCTTGGGGTTGAAATCATAGGGTGTCCTATTATCAGAGAAATTGATGGGGTTGCTATGAGCTCTCGTAACGAACTTCTCGAAAAAAAAGAAAGAATAGCAGCGCCAATTATATATCAAACACTTCGAAAAATAAAAGAAAATAAAGAGGAATGGAATGTGGAATACATGACCCATTTTTTCAAGAAGAGCATTGAAGAGAGTCCTATGTTAACTTTAGAATATTTTTGCGTAGCAGAAGAAACCGAATTAATCCCATTAGGTGCTCTAGAGAAAGGAAGCTCTTATCGTATCTTCGTTGCTGTAATTGCTGGAAAAACTAGGCTCATTGACAACCTAGAATTAGGGAGAATATAATACCTTTGTCGGATGTTAATAGAAGTGCTTAAATCAAAAATTCATCGTGTTACTGTAACCAATGCAGATCTCAATTATATTGGGAGCATCACGATTGATAAAAATCTTATTGATGCTGCCAATATCATTACTGGCGAAAAGGTACAAATCGTTAATATAAATAACGGCGAGCGTTTAGAAACATATGTTATTGAAGGAGAAGCTGGCTCGGGTGAGGTTACTCTAAATGGCCCTGCCGCTAGAAAAGTTCAAAAAGGAGACGTAATCATTATCATAAGTTACGCTCAAATGGATATTGAAGTTGCAAAAAAATTTCAGCCCCATCTTATTTTTCCAACCGAAACAACAAACCAACTCCATTAAATTTTGGTAACACTAAAGGCTGTTTTAAAATTTTTAGTGCCACTAGGTGTTGGTCTTTTCTTTATCTATTTTACAGTTAACACCACTTCATATGAAGAACGTGAACTGATTTATAGTTACATCAAAAATGCAGATTATCGATTTTTATTGCTCTCTATTTTTTTTGGGGTTTTGAGTCATCTTTCACGTGCTTACCGATGGAAATTTTTATTAGCTCCATTGGGTTACAAACCGCGATTTATTAATTCAATATTAGCCGTATTAATTGCCTATATAGCTAACCTGGGAATCCCTAGGTCTGGAGAATTATTAAGAGCAACGACCTTAAGTTCTTATGAAAAAATTCCTTTTGAAAAAACCTTTGGAACTATAATCGCAGAAAGATTGGTTGACCTGATTATTTTAATAGGATTTATTTTACTGGCACTTAGCTTGCAATTTGAACTTATTTGGAATGTTTTGAAAGAAAAACAAGTTTCGATGACAAAACTTTTGTATTTCTTCTTTGGGTGTTTAATTCCTTCTATTTATGTGATTCGCTTTTTGTTTAAACAAGAAAAATACCCTCTTGTGATAAAAATAAAAAACTTTTTAAAAGGATTGGGCGAG
>JBKEHX010000022.1:0-15875 GCA_046711205.1 Flavobacteriaceae bacterium | reverse complement strand
AACGGCTTGACCTCTACGGGCGTTATACTTATTTAAATGGGCATATAAACTTACATAGCCAAAACCATGGTCGATACGAATGTGTTTTCCATAACCAGAAGAACGGTTGTCGGCCCTTTTTATAATCCCATTCCCTGTTGCATAAATCGGAATTCCTTTTTTGGCGGTAAAATCCATTCCCCAGTGAAAACGACGTTTTTTGGTAAAAGGATCAGTTCTATATCCATATCCAGAGGCCATTCTTGTAAGATCTTGATTTTTAACGGGCTGAATAGAAGGAATTGCATCGATTAAAGCAGCTTTATTTTCAGCTAATTGCTCAATCTCATCAAGAGACCTTGATTGCACCACAGTTTGTTTTGTAAGAATATCAATGCGTTTTGACGTATTTATAATTAAATCTGAATTATCATACCCTTCTAGATCTTTATAGCGGTTTACCCCTCCAAACCCTGCGCGTCTTTGTTCTTCCGGAATCGGGCTTGCTTCGAAATATACACGGTATAGATTATTGTCGCGCTCCTCCATATTAGCAACAACAAACTCTACTTGTGATAGTTTTTTATTTAATATATTAAATTGTAACTCGTAATTTTGAATCGATCTTTTTTGGGCTATTTCTGAAGGGGTATTTAACCAATCAGAATTAAGTAAAATCAATAGTGTAAAGAGTCCAAACAGAAAAGAGGAAAGAATAAATAACACAAAAGTGGAAACACGATTTTTGTTGGTAACAGTAATGGATCTATATGAAAGAGTCTCAGAATCGTAATAGTATTTAACTTTACTCATAAAGTTTTGTAAATTTTCATTTCTTTTGCATTAATGTTTAAAAAATAATTAGACAAATATACAAAATTTGGATCTATTTGAATTTTATCAGCGTTACCTAATATTAGGACAACCACTATTTTATAAAATAACAAGACATGATGAAGTCCTTTGAAGTAAGACAACAGTTTTTAGATTTTTTTGCCAGTAAAACTCATAAAGTAGTTGCTTCTGCCCCCATGGTCATTAAAAATGATCCTACCCTAATGTTTACTAATGCGGGAATGAATCCTTTTAAGGAATTCTTTTTAGGAAATGTAAAGCCTACTTCAAAAAGAATAACAGATACTCAAAAATGTTTACGTGTTTCGGGAAAGCATAATGACCTTGAAGAGGTTGGAATTGACACTTATCACCACACTTTTTTTGAGATGCTTGGAAATTGGAGTTTTGGGGATTACTTTAAAAAAGAAGCCATAGAATGGGCATGGGAATTGCTTACCGAGGTTTATAAAATTGATCAAGACAAGTTATACGTAACTATTTTTGAAGGGGCACCAGAAGATGGCGTTTCACGTGATACTGAAGCGTATGATTTTTGGAAAGCAATCCTTCCTGAAGAAAGAATTTTATTAGGAAATAAGAATGATAATTTTTGGGAAATGGGTGAACAAGGTCCCTGTGGTCCATGTTCAGAAATTCATGTTGATATTCGTACAGAAGAAGAAAAAGCAAAAATTCCTGGCGCTGATCTAGTGAACCAAGACCATCCTCAAGTGATTGAAATTTGGAACCTTGTTTTTATTGAATTTAATAGAAAAGCTGATGGAAGTTTAGAAAAATTACCTCAAAAACATATAGACACAGGAATGGGGTTTGAACGACTCTGTATGGTTCTTCAAAACACAACCTCAAATTATGATACCGATGTTTTTTCACCTCTCATTAGAGAAATAGAAACCCTTACAAATTCTAAATATGGTACTTTAGAAAATACCGACAGAGCCATTCGTGTAATTGCAGATCACTTGCGAACAGTTTATTTTGCGATAGCCGACGGTCAGCTGCCAAGTAATAATGGTCCTGGGTATGTTATTCGCAGAATTTTACGTCGTGCTATTCGATATGGCTTTACTTTTTTAGGCCAAAAAGAACCTTTTATTCACCGGTTGGTTAAAACACTTTCTGATCAAATGGGATCTGCTTTCCCAGAATTAATAAAAGAACAACAACTGGCATTTAACGTTATTAGAGAAGAGGAAAACTCTTTCTTAAATACATTAGAACAAGGAATGGTTTTATTAGAAACGATTCTTATAAACTCTAAAACTAAAAATATAGAAGGCAGTAAAGCCTTTGAATTATATGACACTTTCGGATTTCCATTTGATTTAACAGCATTAATTGCAAGCGAACGCGGTTTTAGTCTTGATGAAAAAGGATTTGATGAAGCAATGAAAGTTCAAAAAATACGATCACGTAAAGCAGCTAATTCAAAAGCAGGCGACTGGGTAATTTTAATTGATGACAATGTTGAGGAATTTGTGGGCTATGATCACTTAAGTTCACAAGTGAAACTTACAAGGTATCGCAAAATGACTACCGCTAAAGAGGGTGATTTTTATCAACTAGTGTTTAACCTCACACCTTTTTATCCTGAAGGGGGCGGGCAAGTTGGAGATAAGGGATATTTACAAGCCAGTAACGGCGATATATTTTATATTCTAGACACCAAAAAGGAAAATAGCTTGATAGTACATCAAACAAAAAATATTCCAGACAAACTAGAAGACACCTTTGCAGCTTTTGTAGATGCTAAACAACGCAGTCGCTCTTCAGGTAATCACACTGCAACGCACTTAATGCATCAAGCATTACGCTCAATTTTAGGAATGCATGTTGAGCAAAAAGGCTCAATGGTTCACTCAGGTGTATTCCGTTTTGATTTTTCTCATTTTGCAAAAGTTACACTCGAAGAAATAAAAGCAGTTGAACAATTTGTGAATGCAAGAATACAAGAGTGTATTTCTCTAGAAGAAGTCAGAAATACCCCTTATGAAAAAGCAATTGAAGAAGGCGCCAGGGCATTATTTGGAGAAAAATATGGTGACACAGTTCGCACGATTCGTTTTGGACAATCCATTGAATTATGCGGAGGAACTCACGTTGCCAACACTTCTGATATCTGGCATTTTAAAATAATATCAGAAGGAGCAGTAGCTTCAGGAATTCGTAGAATTGAAGCTATTACAGGAGATGCAGTAAAAAGTTATTTTGAAGGCCAAACAGAATTGTTGAAAAATGTAAATTTGCTTTTAAAGCAAGCACAAGATCCGATAAAGGCAATACAATTCTTACACGCAGAAAATACTGCGTTAAAGAAAGAGTTAACGGCTTTATCAAAATTAAAAGCCCAGGCTCTTAAAGTGAACCTCTTAAAAGAGATTAGAACCATTAAAAATATTCAGTTTCTTGCCCGTGAAGTAGATTTAGATGCACAAGGAATGAAGGATTTATCTTTTGAACTAGGGGCTCCCTTGGATAATGCTATTATTGTTTTTGCTTCACAAAAAACAGGAAAGCCTTTATTGAGCTGCTATGTTTCTAAAGCTCTAGTTGAAGAACATGGTAAAGATGCAGGTGCTATTATCAGAGCCCTAGGAAAACATATCCAAGGTGGTGGTGGTGGACAGACTTTTTATGCGACTGCTGGTGGAAAAAATTTAGCAGGTATTAAAGATGCAATTGCTGCTGCTGAGGCTACTTGCCTATAATTAATTATTTTTTTGTAGGTGGATAGTTTACTAATATTTCTTGTATAAATAAGGAAATGCGTTCATCCCGATTCTTGAGATTTTCTTGTATGCCCCCGCTTCCTTTTCCTTGCCACACTAATTGCTTGGTTGCTGTATCTATAATATTGATATAAAGGGAGCCTTCCCTTCGCGTACTTACACTATTAAAACTTGGGCCACCCCAAAACCATGGATTAAAGCCCCATCCCCAATTCTGAGAGTTGTTTACGTAGATTTGTTCCTTAGCAGTAGTAGTAAAGCCAATTAATAGGTCAGGAGTTTCGGACTTAGAAAGTCCTTTAGAACTCATTTGAGCATCTAATTCTTTTAGGATTCTGCGCTTGTCTAAGTCTGAAATTTTAACTAAATCAATTTCAGTTTTAAAATAGGCAAACGTTTTATATTTCGAAAAGTCTACGCTAGAGTCATGATCAGAAAAAACCCTTATAGAAGAACAGGAAACAAAAAAGAAAAATGTTAAAACAAAAATAGAATACCTCATGCGTTTAAATTTAAAACTAATTAATGAGCCAAAGATCATACCGAATTATAAGGTTTTTTTAGGGTCATACCCGTAAGGACAATGCCTGCAATTGCTTTGACAACACGATCCTCTTTTTAAATGGTATTGTTCAGTAAATACTTTATACCCATCTGGTGTTAAATAAAAATCTTCTTCTTCAATTGGAGGGAGTGAACTGAGTGTCATTTTAATGTATTTTTAGGCATGCAAATTTTTGACTCTTTCAAAAGTAGTGTAAATCAATCGCTTGATAATTTTCATGGGCATAAAATTGTTCTAAAGCGAGAAGATTTGATACATCCAATAGTATCTGGAAACAAGTTTAGAAAGTTAAAATACATTTTTCAAAAAATTAAAACAGAAGAAGTATATACGCTTTTAACGTTTGGTGGTGCTTTTTCAAATCATTTGTCAGCAACTGCCGCCGCTGGGAAAATAAGAGGAGTACGCACAATTGGAATTGTAAGAGGGGAGGAATGGCAGCAAAAAATTTTTGCAAGCACAACTTTGACATACTGTGCTTCACAAGGAATGGAATTACATTGTGTCTCTAGAGCTATTTATGATCAAAAAGAGCGTGCTAAAGTTGTGGAACAAATGTGCAATCAAATTCCCACTCTAAGGATTATCCCTGAGGGTGGAACGGAGCCCCTAGCAATAAAAGGGTGTCAGGAAATATTACAGCCAGAAGACGCCGATTTTGAAGTTATTTGTTCAAGTGTAGGAACGGGAGGAACTCTAGCTGGACTAATAAATTCAAGTAGTGAAAGCCAAAATATTGTAGGCTTTAATGCTTTAAAAAACACATCAATAGTGAAAACAATAGAAAAGTTAACAAACAAAAAGAATTGGACTATTGAAAACGGATATACTTTTGGGGGATTTGCCAAGATAAATAAGTCGTTAATCTCTTTTATGAACGATTTTTATAATCAATACAAAATTCCGTTGGATCCAATTTATACTGGAAAGCTACTTTTTGGTATTTTTGAACTAATTAAACAAGATAAATGGCTATGGGGAAAGAAGATATTGGTTATTCATACAGGAGGACTTCAAGGTGTGAAGGGAATGAATGCTCAACTTCAGAAAAAAGGAAACCCTCAATTGCTTTATGGCAAAAACTTACCTTCATAGGATTGATGGTGCTAGTATACTCCTGTGGTGCTTCAAGAAAAGTAGTAGAAAGAGAACAAGTTCCTGGCTCACCTAAAAAAGAAATCATTACCGTTGCTAAACAAAAAAAATTCCTTCAAAAAAAATCAAGGGCACTAACAACAGAAGAGAAAATAGCAGCCTATATTGAGAAATTTGGCCCTATCGCAAAAGCAGAAATGCAAAAATATAAAATTCCAGCAAGTATTACTTTAGCACAAGGTTTATTGGAATCTGGGATGGGATATGGTCGTTTGGCATCTGATGGAAACAATCACTTTGGAATTAAATGTCATACGAATTGGAATGGCAAAAGAATATTTCATGATGATGATGAAAAAGGCGAATGCTTCCGTGTCTATAAGGACCCTGCAACTTCCTACAGAGACCACTCTCTTTTTCTAACAAACCGTAGTCGCTATGCCTCTTTATTTGACCTAAAAACCAATGACTATAGAGGTTGGGCCAAAGGCCTTAAGAAAGCAGGATATGCAACCGATCCTAAGTATCCAAATAAATTAATTAGCTTAATAGATCGATTTGATTTAACGCGTTTTGATGAAAAAATAAATAAAAAAGCGATGAATATTTCAAAACAAAAAAAGAAGCGCTCATCCAAGGATCTCCATATAGTAAAAAAAGGAGATACGCTATATTCGGTTTCAAAAAAGTATAATATTACTATAGATCAACTCATTAAGTCAAATAAAATTAAGGATAAGACTATTTATTTAGGCCAAACCTTAACCATTACTAATCCTTAAGACTATGCAATATCAAAGAAGTAGTTCGCTATTTAAGGCGGCACAAGCGGTTATTCCTGGAGGTGTTAATTCACCCGTTCGTGCGTTTAAAGCCGTTGGTGGTTCTCCCATTTTTGTTGAGCGTGCTAAAGGCGCCTATCTTTATGATGCAGATGGAAATAAATTAATTGACTACATCGCTAGTTGGGGCCCAATGATTTTAGGACATGCGTATGATCCAGTTATTAATGCCGTAAAACATCGAGCAGATTTAGGCACTTCTTTTGGAATGCCTACGGCTTTAGAAACGGAAATTGCCGAACTCGTAATTGATATGGTACCTAATATTGATAAAATCCGCTTTGTTAATTCTGGAACAGAGGCCTGTATGAGTGCTGTTCGTTTAGCAAGAGGCGTTACTAAACGTGAAAAAATTATCAAGTTTGAAGGGTGCTATCATGGGCATTCAGACGCTTTTTTGATACAAGCAGGTAGTGGAGCCATTACTTTTGGAAGTCCCAGTAGCCCTGGTGTTACAGAAGGCACGGCAAAAGACACTCTTTTAGCACCCTACAATAATCTAGAGGATGTAGCCAAAATTTTATCTGAATATCCAGAAGAAATAGCAGCAATAATTATTGAGCCTGTGGCTGGAAACATGGGATGTATTTCACCAGCTCAAGGATTTTTGGAGGGCCTACGTTCACTTTGTGACCAATACAATACACTACTTATTTTTGATGAGGTAATGACAGGCTTTCGTCTTGCAAAAGGAGGAGCTCAAGAGTTTTTAGGAATAAAAGCAGATATAGTAACGTTTGGAAAAGTATTAGGAGGCGGTTTACCCGTAGGTGCTTTTGCTGCTAAGAATGATATTATGTGTCATTTGGCACCAGAAGGGCCTGTATATCAAGCAGGGACTTTAAGTGGAAATCCACTAGCAATGGCTGCTGGACTTGCCATGTTAACAGCGTTAAAAGAAGATACTACTGTTTTTGATCGATTAGCCGCTAAGACCAAGCATCTGCATGAAAGCTTAAATGCCGTTTTAAAGAATGAAAATATACCTCATAAAATCAATCGAGTAGGCTCAATGATTTCTCTCCATTTTACACATAAAGAGGTGATTGATCTTGAAACAGCTATTTCAGGAAATAATCAACACTTTAATAATTATTTTCATGGAATGCTAAAAGAAGGAATTTACTTGCCTCCGAGCGCCTTTGAAAGTTGTTTTTTAAATGATGCGCTTACCTACGAGGACATAGATTTTACCGTGGAAGCCTTAAAAAAAATAGTTCATACGATTTAATTATATTTATTAGAGACTAAATCAAAAGCCTCAATAAAAAAACCTAAACAAAAAAGTCATAGAATGGTTTCAATTTTAAAGCGAAGAACGGCGGTTCAATATATTCTGAATATGAACGGTTTGATTCTTTTCAACATCAAGATTTAATAGATTTTTTTAACTGTGAACCTGCACATTTTTATTGCGTGAGTTTCTAATTAGCTTTTTTAAGCAACATATGAAAAAGAGAGTGATACAGTAAATAGATCACATCAGCAGGAGGTAAGTTTTAATATGGTGGCTTATTTTAAAATCTCTATAAATAAGCCCAATTCTTTTTTAATAACTTGGACCAGTTTTTTTTTGGTTAATCCCTTAATAGAAACATCCCATTTTTTATTACTCAAATCACTCGCTGTTTTTATTTCAACAAGTGAAGAGGATTCACTTTTTTTAATCAATTGAAGAATGTTTTTTTCTTCCTCTGTTAAAGCAATCGCTTTTTGTTCAGGTTTCATTTGTGGGAAAAACAAAACCTCTTGAATTGAGCTGTTGTTAGTCATGAGCATTACTAAACGATCAATTCCAATTCCAATACCAGAAGTAGGAGGCATCCCATATTCCAAAGCTCTAAGGAAATCTTGATCAATAAACATAGCTTCATCATCACCTTTTTCACTCAAAGTAAGCTGTGCCTCAAAACGCTCCCTTTGTTCTATGGGATCATTTAACTCTGAATACGCATTTGCTAATTCTTTTCCATTGACCATTAATTCGAAGCGCTCTGTAAGTTTTGGATTATCTCGATGTTCTTTTGTTAAAGGACTCATTGATTTAGGATAGTCTGTTATAAAAGTAGGTTGGATATAATGGTGTTCACATTTCTCTCCAAAAATTTCGTCAATAAGTTTTCCTTCCCCCATTGTTTCATTAACCTCAATGCCTAATTTTTTAGCGGTTTCCTTAAGTTGTTCTTCATTCATTTCAGAAACATCAATTCCAGTGTGTTTGTGAATAGCTTCAAGAATTCGAACCCGAGGGTAAGGAGCTTTAAAATTAATGCTGTGCTCACCAACAGTAACTGCTGTAGTACCATGAACATCCACTGCGATTTTTTCAAGTAACGCTTCTGTGGTTTCCATCATCCAGAAATAATCTTTATATGCAACATAAAGTTCCAGCACTGTAAATTCTGGATTATGGGTTCGGTCCATTCCTTCATTTCGGAAGTCTTTAGCAAACTCAAAAACACCTTCAAAACCACCAACAATAAGTCTTTTTAAATATAATTCGTTCGCAATGCGAAGGTATAAAGGGGTGTTTAGCGCATTGTGATGTGTTACGAATGGACGCGCCGTAGCACCTCCTGGAATAGGCTGTAAGATAGGAGTTTCAACCTCTAAATATCCTTTTACAGTTAAAAAATCACGAATGGTAGTGGTGATTTTAGAGCGCTGTAAAAAGGTATTTTTCACTTGTGGATTAACAATTAAGTCCACATATCGCTGACGGTATCTTAATTCCGGATCATTAAATTCATCATAGACATTTCCCTTTACATCGGTTTTTGGAAGCGGCAATGGCTTTAAGGCTTTGTTTAATATGGTAAAGCCAGTTACTTTAACCGTTTGTTGTCCTACCATGGTTGTAAAAAGGGTTCCTTTAATTCCAATTATATCGCCAATATCTAAAAGTTTTTTATAAACTTCGTTGTACAAGGTCTTATCCTCTCCACTACAAATTTCATCTCGATTAAAATAAACTTGAACCCGTCCTGTGCTGTCCAATAGTTCAGCAAAACTTGCTTTTCCTTGAATTCTTCTTGACATAAGTCTTCCTGCTATAACTACTTTTTTTTCTTCAGAATATTTTTCCGGAAGATCGCTTGAGTAAAAGTTTACAGGAAATTGCGCAGCAGGATAAGGATTTATGCCTATTTTTTTAAGTCCATCAAGTTTTTCTCTTCGAATCAGTTCCTGTTCAGAAAGCTTTGCCATAGGGTGAAATTTATTGCAAAGATACACAGACTAAAAAAATCTAAGGAGTCAAATTTTATATCTTTGCCACTGAGACATTAGTAATGAGTTTTTTTCGTGTTTTATTATCTATATTCTTTCCTCCTTTGGCTGTAATTGACCAAGGGTGTGGTTCTTTCATAATTGTTTTTATTTTAACACTTTGTGGTTGGGTTCCTGGAATAATTGCAGCGCTTGTTATATTAAACAATCCAAAGCGGTGGTCTTAAAATCTTTAAAACTGGATGAATATTAAAAATAAAAAAGTGACTGTAATTGACTTGGAATACTCTCCCTATAAAGAAGTCCTTGCCATTCAGGAAAAATTATTCAATCAGATTATTGCCGTTAAACGAGCAAACCGAGTGAGGGATAAACAAGAATTAACAAATAATTATTTGTTATGGGCGGAACATGCGCCAGTATTTACATTAGGGAAAAGTGGAAAAATCGAACATTTATTATTAAATGAGCAAGGACTCAAAGAAAAAGGGATAGAATATTACTCTTCTAGCAGAGGAGGAGATATTACTTTTCATGGACCCGGTCAAATTGTAGGCTATCCCATTTTTGATTTAGACAATTTCTTTACTGACATTCATAAATATCTTCGTTTTTTAGAACAAGCTGTGATTAATGTATTATTAGAATATGACTTACAACCAACACGTAGTAGGGGAGAAACAGGTGTGTGGTTAGATGTTGAAACCCCTTTTGCGAGAAAAATATGCGCTTTGGGTGTTCGCGCAAGTCGCTGGGTAACAATGCATGGTTTTGCATTAAATGTTACAACAGACTTGTCTTATTTTGATCACATTATACCTTGTGGAATTCGAGGTAAAGGTGTCACATCTCTGGCAAAAGAATTAGGAAAAGACATCTCAATGAATGATGTTAAAGAGAAACTAAAATACCATTTAGGACTTCTTTTTGAGGCCCGTTTTGACAGCACTACACTTTAATTTATTTTATAGATCAAAAAACTATTAGCCTCCGATTGAACCACCATTTCCAATGCTTTATCATCATCAGCATTTGCTATGTCAACTGCAGAGCTGCCATAAACAGGAAATCCACTAAGTGCAATTCCATTACCATAAAATACATATACTTTTTGAGTGTCCAAATCTGAAATACTAATGTAGATGATATTGTTAATATAATGGATTTTTGGAGCGGTATATTTACCAAAAGGGAGTTCCACAGGAATCCCTTTTATACGTAAAATATTTTCCGAAAAACTAACAAGAGATTTTGAGGTCATGTCAATAAAATGTCCCGGGCGAAGTTTTAAATCACTAGCCACCACATTTCCCCTGCTGTCTATTTGAATTAAGTCTCCCTGCTTGTTGGTGGTTGCAAATGTATTTCGGTATTCAAAAATAGGATTGCTAGAAGTGTTTGCTTTATTTTTAAGGGTAATACGCTCTTTCCCTTGTCTGTCTAGGATGCGCACTTGACCGTCAATGTCTTGTAAAACAATGTAGTCTTTAGTTTTGAAGCGAATGTGTTTTGGGGGATTTTGGAGGGGTTGATTAAGCTTTTTCAATTTAAAACCAGTGACTTTCTTCCCTTTGTTGTCAAAAATTTGTATTTGTTTTCCATGGGTTAGAAAAAAACGGTAATTGCGATTTAAGTCATAGTCAAAGGTAGCAAAATGTTGAGGTGAAGAGTCTGGTATCTTTATGTCAAAAGGAGAAACAATGTTTCCGTTTCGATCTAAAATCATAAAGCGATTGGCTGTTCTGAATGCCATTTGAAGCTTTCGGTTTTTAAATAAATCTACCTGATCAATATCCCCGATTATGGGGCCATTAAGTTGCTTTTTCCAGTAAAGTGTTCCTTTGTTTGAAAATAAATAAAGCACATTATCTTGGTCTTGAATAACGATATCCATCGTTTTATTACGGTGGTTTTTTATCCATTGGGGGACACGTCCAGCAGCTGCGTCGAGTGAAAATTTATATTTATTAGTAACACTGTTTTTGTTTTGATTGATACTATTGATTTGAGCTGTCAATCGGGTCTGAACAAAACCGTCTTCATAAACTCCCTGCAGCACTAAAAGGGGGTATTTTTTTAATTCTATTTTCTTCCAAGCAACTGATTTTTTTTTGAGGCCTTTGTGCCAAAGATTTTTTAAATTTTCTGTTCTCCCAATCCATAAAAAAGAACTACTATCCGCTAATCCCTCTTGCATGGTTTTGAAATTTAAGTCGTTGCTTAATGTTTTTCCATCCAAATGAACTCCAATAATTTGTTTTAAAAAAGACTCGTCTTCAGACATAATAATGAAGTCGTCTATTTGAACTGCCCATTTTGGCATTTTAGTTGTTCCATAGGCTCCTAGAAACGCTAATATATCGGTTGGTAAATTGATAATATATATTTGAGCGCCTCGAAAGAGAGTGGCAATTTTATCTTTAGAAAACAAAAGGGGATTAATGTTTTCACTATTATTTAAATGAAAAAACAAAGCTTTTTTAGTATTCAATTGCAACAAGCCAATTTCATCTACATTACTTAACGGATCAAAATTAATTCCAGACAGGGCAATGTTTTTATAACGACTGAATTTCTTGAAATTCTCTTCAAGTGCTTTGTAATCGTCAATGGCAAGAGCTAAATAGCTATCAAAATTCTGAGGCACATACTTGGTGCTCAAAAGCGGTCTTTTCCCTGTTCCATTTAAAAGATTAAGCTCATCTGGAATAGAGTCATTAAGAAAGCTAACTCCGTCTAAGGTAAAGGGATTTTTCTTAGTGTTAAAATCAAATAAAAACCAACTACTCCCTAAAAAAGGAAACAGCGGGGTTTCAGGGAAAAAACGACGCAATAACTCTTTTACATCTTGATGGATAAGTATATTCATAGGTGCATTAACATCACTTATTTTTGCTAAGTCAAAATAATAATGATTTTGAATCCCTGTAAGATTATTTTGAATGTTTCGAATGCTATTTTCTAACACTAATTTAGAGGTACTGATGATGCGAACACCTTCAATGATTGCGCTGAACATTTTTGTTAACTCCCTATTATAAATACTTATAGGGACATTGTTGTAATTTATTTTTTTTGAATCAATCTCAGGTATACTGTCTTTTAGTGTAGGTTTATAAACAAAGGATAAAGCAAACTCTGATTTTCCCAAAGGGGTAAAAGATAATAATGCATTTTGAGAAATTTCTTTAGGAATTATGGCGCTTACATTTTTATACAGGACCGAATCTACCGCTAAAATATCAGTGAGAAAAGTAAGATTATTTAGTGCATTTTTCAACATGTTTTGATCATTAAGTAGGAAGGTAACCACTGAATTTTGTGGCACACAATCTAATAAGTCAAGAGTGTTGTTTTTTTTGGTAGTACAGCTTGTAATGACAAGCAAGGTTATAAAGACTCGTTTAAAATACATAGGAATCAAAATTAAAAAACTCCATTGAGTCCGAGCTCAAATTTCAGAAATGTTATTAACTATCTAGCCAACAAAAAAGTCATTTTTAAATCGGTACTAGCATAGGTGTTAAATCATATTAAGTAATGAGCATTCCAAAAAACCATAATAATTTATTCACTAGGCTTTGAAAGAAGTTGAAAAGACACCCTGTGGTGTTTTGTAATGCCAAATATTTTTATAGCCTCTCGATGAGATTTGGTTGGATACCCTTTATTTTTTATCCATCCATAACTAGGGTGTTTAAGATCTAATTGCACCATATAATCATCACGGTAGGTTTTAGCTAATACAGAGGCGGCTGCAATGTTTTGATATTTTCCATCACCTTTAATTATACAATCGAAGGAAATTTCTTGAAATGGTTTGAAGCGGTTACCATCAATAATAATATGAATGGGCTTAGTAGAAAGTTCTCCTAATGCAAGATGCATGGCTTTAATGGATGCGTTTAGAATATTTACATCATCAATTTCATCTTGATAAACATGAGCTACGGCAAAGGCAATGGCTTGTTTTTCTATTTCGGGCCGCAAGGCATACCGTTGCTTTTCAGTTAATTTTTTCGAATCATTCAGGAAAGGCAGTTTAGTATTTGGTGGTAAAATAACAGCTGCGGCTGTAACAGGACCTGCTAAGCACCCTCTGCCAGCCTCATCTGTGCCGGCTTCTAGACCTTTGGAGTATTGTATTTTAAGCATTTACAAATTCTATAGTATAAGTTTGTTCCGCGGCATTACAAATTACTTACAATTATTATAACTTCGCAAACAAATTATTGATTGCATGCGTGCTAGCATTTTCTTATTGTTTTTTGTTTTTTTTCATCAGACTTGGAGCCAAGAAATTGCTCCTAATGTTCAGGATAGTTTGTCAATTAATATTGCGATTCCTCCTTTTGAGAAAGATTTTATTCAGGTTCTTCCTCAACCCAATAAAAAAGGGACACTTGACTCTATTCAACTTTTAGATAAAAAGAAAAAACTACTACCAGAAAAACCAAAAAAACCAAAAAAAGAACGGCACATTCCTTATATCAAATCAATGAAAGAAATTACCGTTGAGGATTATAAAATCAAGTCACTAGATGGGACCGAAAAATCCGTTGATACCACCCTTAGCATTGAAAATGAATATTCGTTTAATTTTCTCCGGAAAGATTACTTCGAATATTTACCATTACCAAATATGGGGGAGGGATTTAATAAAATGGGTTATGACTTTCATGACGACCCTTTGACTCCTCAAATGGGGGCAACTGTTAAGCATTTTGGTTATTTTGAAAAAGAAGATGTTTTTTATTATGAAGTTCCATCACCTTACACCGAATTATTTTTTAAAAGCACTTTCCAACAAGGACAACATTTAGACGCTACGTTGGCGGTAAATACTTCTCCTAAATTCAATGTAGCTGTTTCATTTAAGGGTTTTAGGTCAATGGGTGAATATTCATCTTCTTTAAGTCGTTCCCGTCAATTTAGAATGAGTACCCAATACCAAACGTACAATCAGCGTTATCGATTACGTTTGCATCAAACCACTCAGTCTCTCGAAAATGATGTGAATGGTGGGCTTATAAATGATGCAGTTTACTTTTTTGAAAACGCACCTAACTATTTGAGGGCTGACGAATCTGGAGCTCTTGTTTTAGATGATAATGGTGAGGAGCAATTTGATTTTTATGAGGGTTTTTTAAAACGCTCTTTATTATCTACCCAAATTCGTGCTCGAAACGACTTGTCAGGAAAACGATATTTCATGGACCATCGTTATCAAATGCTTCCCCTTGCTAAAGATACTACAGCGTATAAAATGGAGGTTGGGTATCAGCTTGATTATGAAACGAAGCAGTACAATTACATAGACGACCAACCAAATACTTATTTCTACGAAATATATGAAACCCCCAGTGTTCAGGACAGCACCAATTACAGGACTCTTGAAAACAAGTTATATGCTCGATATAAAGACAAGCTTTTAGGAGAATTACAATTGGATTTGTTCCATTATAATTGGAACTATGCCTTGGGCGAAAATGATTATCAAAAAGATTCGATTCTACCTACTAGGATTAAAGCAAGTCAGCTGGCCGCTCAAGTAAAATGGACAAAAACTATTTTTGGAACTGTACTAAAAGCGAAAGGATACCAGTCTTTAAAGTATGAATACGCAACCACTTCTTTAAATCTAGGTGTTAATCTTCCTTTGTTAAAGGACATTTATGCATCTGCTAAATTCCAATACCGATCGCAACCATTAAATTTTAACTACCATTTGTTTCAAAGTGATTTTAAAGAATATAATTGGTCAAATATAAACTTAGTAAATCAAAACACTTCTACCAAGGTTTTGGTAGTTTCACATCCTAAATGGGGTAATATTTCTGCGGTATGGTCAACCATAGACAATTATGGTTTTTTCAAAAACACAACACAATTAAAAGATTTTAATAAAAAATTTAAAGTTGAAGTGCAACAATTAGACAAACAAATTGATTACTTCAAGGCCCGTTTCAATCAGCGCTTGGATTTTGGAAAATTATCTTGGATTAATGATTTACAGTACCAAAAGGTTACTCAAGGACAAGATCCTGATAAAATCATAGGAGATATCTTGACATTAAATGTTCCCGAATGGCTCGTTAGAAGCACCTTAATGCTAACGTCCTCCATCTTTAACAATGCTCTTTCCTTTCAATCCGGAGCTACATTTGTCTTTTTTACAGATTATTATGCCGATCAATACAATCCCTTATTATCAGAATTTGTCACTCAAAACAACACTAAAATTGGAGAATACCCCCGGGTAGATTTTTTCTTTAATGCTAAAATCCAGAACTCTAGAATCTTTATTAAACTAGAAAATGTATCTGCACCAATCGAGCACTTAATTAATATTGATACTCCTTATGATTATTATGCGGCACCTTTCATGCCCTACCGAGACTTTTCAATTCGATTCGGACTGATCTGGAACTTTTTTCAATAAAATTATTGTTCTGATTATCAGTACTTAAAAGTCAAAAATAACGTCAAAAAAAAAATCAGGTAAAAACTCCTTGTGGGTAATTAAAAGGGTTCTATATTTGCACTCGCTAAAACGCTGAAGGGCATTTATAACTTTAG
>JBKEHX010000021.1:0-17026 GCA_046711205.1 Flavobacteriaceae bacterium | reverse complement strand
GTTGGTAATTTATTTACCAAGCGGGTTAAAAATGGGATTTCAGTAGAAAAATTAGTGTTTATACCCATCATGGTATTGTTAACGGGTTCCGTTCCATAATTAGCTTTTTGAGTTAAGGGATTTTCACTTAAATTAATTAAGGTCCCTCCTACAAATATTTTATCGCTAATGCGATGGTTTATATTAATTCCGGAAAAGCGTTTATTCTGTTGGTTAAAAAATGAATTATTTTCCACTGAAATATCAATAGGAATATTTGAGGCCTTTAGCCCTTCGTCTAAAATTTTTACCCGACCAATCTCATAGTTGACAGTATAATCCATACCCTCTTGCAATACCCTTCCTCCAGCTGTAACCTTTACAGAGCCTCTAGGAACATTGAAAGCACCAATATTTATTCCATCACCTCCTTCAGACTTATAGCGCCCTTTAAGTTGAAATTTGTTTTGCTCGGTAAATTCAAGCGCGGCTGCTTTTGTAGAAGAATACATTTGTTTAAATACATACTTCTTTTGGTTTTTATTGAAACTACTTTCAGTACCATAATCCTCTTTGGAAGATTCTGGATTGTCTAATAACTCAAAAAGAAATTCTCCGAAGGGTTCTGCTTTAGGAAAAATAATTCGCCCATACTTTGGGTCAATAGTAATACCCGGTATAAAGTCAAAAAAACCATCCCCGCGAGGCACAAGATCTTGGTAGGCATTTAAACGGTCTAGATCCATAGTATTCAATAAAACTTCTTGATCTAGAGATTCGGGCCAAATAGATGGATCAACAGGAGTCATATAATTAATAGGTGAAGGATCTGTATATAAAATACTCAGCTTAAAATCTTTTTCAGACAATTGAAATGCTCCGGTATTATAGATGTTTTTCATCATCAAATCCCAAATAGGTTCCTGTACATCTGTCAAACTACTTTTAAGTAATTTAACCACTAGATTATTTGTTTGGAAAACTGGTGTTTGAAGAGATTGTTGTGAAGTATTATCTTGCAATAAAGAAGTACCAGGAACATCGCCATTTGCAAACTCTCCTACTTGGTAGACTTTTCCTAAATACGTATACTGAAAAGCAACTCCCAAAATCTCATCATTACTTAATCGTTGATTTAGGGAAATATACCCTAACTGAGGATGAAAAGTGTATTCTTGAGAATTAAGCTTCCGTGCGCTTTCTAAAACCGAATAATCACGTCCTTCTGTTACTTTAATTGCACTAAATCCATTTTTAACCGTGGCAATATCACGAATAGCAGGGGTTAAAATTCCTCCAAAACCTATTTTATCAGGGTCAAGTTTATTGCCTTTATTACTGGGTGGAAATAAAGGATTTATTTCAATAAAAAAAGAAGCAGCAACATCGTCCAATCGCGTATTTTCAGGATTGGCTTCTCCTAAATCTTGTAATGCAATAATATTTCTTACATTATTAGTTTGGTAACCTCTATTGGTTACCCAAACCTCAATTCTAGTAATCTGAATAGGAGAATTAATATAAGGATAGGTATCTAAAAAATCATCGTAATTATCTCTAAAATAATGACTAATAAAGTAATGTCTGTCCTCTTCATAATCTAACGCAAAAAGACTGAAATTCTCAAGTTTTCCTCCACCTTGTGAGGTGATGTTTTGCGACTGCGAACGTTGCTCTGAAAAGATTCCTGAAATTGTAGTATTCCCGAATTTTAAATCGGCCCTAACTCCAAAAAGGCTTTGTGCTCCTTGAATTAAGTTGCTATTTAAAGGCATGCTAATATTACCAATATCAATATTTTGAATAATGGCATCTTCCGTAACCTTTCCTTTTAAATAATCTGCTACTCTATTTCCAACTTGTTTAGAACTGTTAGGAACGTTATTAATGTTCTGCTTTAAAGCATCAATTTTTTGTCTAGCTTGGTTTAGGGTATTTTTAGCTTCATTGATTTGCTGCTTAGCGTCAGATATTTTATTTTGAATATTTGCTGCTTTTTCTTGAAGTCCTCCTGTAGCATCAGATATTTTATTTTGAATATTTGCTGCTTTTTCTTGAAGTCCTCCTAATGTAGAACCAAATTTTCCGGGAATTATATCTTTAATTTCAGATAACTGCGGGGGATTAAATTGAATTTTAATTAAATTCTGAAAATCAAAGGTAGATTCTGTATCATAATTAGCCGTAATCTGAAGGCGTTCTCCTATTTTTCCTAACAAACTTAAACTAATGCGTTGGTCAAAATCAAATCCATTATTTTTTCTATTTACGGGCGATGCATTTGGATTGTCATTTTTTTGATAACGGTATCCTAAATCAATTCCTATAGAACCTTGTGGAGAAATATTAATGGCATCACTCCCAAAAATAGATTGAAAGAATTTATTGTTGACATATAATTCTGGAAGTAAGTTTTTTTGGATGTCTTCAAGGTTAGAGCCTCTACCACTAAGAGCTTGAACTTTCTCCTTAAAATAGATTTTCATTTGTTCCCTGAGAACTAGAGCCTCAAATTCTTTAACAGAAAGCAATAAAGGGATGCTAATGGGATAACCACCAATTTCTTCTGTAAACACATAACGATCAGTTTCTGAATCATACCTATATTGACTAGATATGTTGTTAGAATTAGGAGGGGAAATACTTCCTAAAACAGCATCTTCTTGAGCAGACAAAACTCCACAGGATAGTAATATCCATAATAGGATAAAAAATGAGGTTTGGAATGACTTAAAAACTACATATCGACTTGTTTCAATCAAAGGGTTTTTATAATTTATTCAGAGCTGCCTTTATGAGATCTTCAACAGAACTCTCAGGAGCACTCTGAATGGCGTTATCTATTACTTTTTCAGATTGCTTTCTTGAATAACCAAGAACTTCTAATGCTGATAACGCTTCTTCTTTGATACTATTGTTTGCAAATGGCTGAATTTCTTCACCTTCGAAGAGATTCAGCATTTTATCTTTTAACTCTATTAACACTCGTTGTGCCGTTTTTAAACCGATTCCTTTTATAGATTTAATTGTATTTAAATCTTCCATTATAATGGCACGTTGAATTTGCTGGGGCTCTAAGGAAGAAAGCATCGTTCTGGCGGTACTGGCTCCTATTCCAGAAACTGACAGTAAAAGCCTGAAAACAGAACGCTCTAGCGTAGTAAAAAACCCAAATAACGTATGAGAATCTTCTTTTACTTGAAGGTGTGTGAAAAGCTTTATATTTTCATCATCTGTTAATTGAGAAAAAGTATGCAAAGAAATATTAACTTCATATCCAATTCCCTGGCAATCTATCACTACTTGCGTGGGAGATTTCTCTACTAACCTTCCGATTATTTGTGTTATCATCTTTATTTATTTTTTGACTGAGCATCAATAACTGCAACGGCAGACATGTTTACAATTTCATCTACTGAAGCACCTAATTGTAAAATATGTACAGGCTCACTAAGCCCCATTAATATTGGCCCAATAGACAATGCTTCGTTTAATTCTTTCATTAATTTATAGGTAATGTTTGCAGCATCTAAATTTGGGAAAACCAACACATTAACTTTTTTATTAGTCAATGCAGAAAATGGAAATCCCTTTTGAAGTAAGTCTTTGTTTAGGGCAAAATCTGATTGAATAGGTCCATCAACAATTAAGTCCGGATTGCTTCGGTGAAGTAAAGAAACAGCATCACTTACTTTTTTAGCTTGTGGATAGCGTGAAGAACCAAAGTTTGAAAAAGAAAGCATTGCTATTATGGGTTCCAGACCAAACAATCGGGCCATCTCACCCGTCATTTGAGCTATTTTAGCAAGCTCTATAGCGGAAGGGTCTACATTCATTGTAGTATCAGACAAAAATAAAGGGCCCGATTTGGTCAACATTAAGTTAGTTGCCGCTACCTTACTTACGCCTTTAAATTTTGAAATAGTCTCTAAAATAGGCTTAACCACAGAACGATAATTTCTAGAATATCCCGAAATCATTGCATCTGCATCCCCATTTTTTATCATCATAGAGGCAAAATAATTGCGTTCACGCATTAAACGCTCTACATCATACAATGTGTATCCTTTTCTCTTTTGCTCTTTCCAAAATAGCTCAGCATATACTTTTCTTTGGGCATCATGGGTATAATCTTTTGGATCAATA
Organism: Flavobacteriaceae bacterium; assembly: GCA_046711205.1. Taxonomy (GTDB): domain Bacteria; phylum Bacteroidota; class Bacteroidia; order Flavobacteriales; family Flavobacteriaceae; genus MS024-2A. The sequence goes on along the minus strand of JBKEHX010000021.1, from coordinate 12,901 downwards.
ATTTCAACATCAGCCTTAAAATCAATGGCTTCACATAAATCTGCAATTACATGTTTATTTCCCAATAAAATAGGATATGCGATTCCTTCTTCTTCAACTATTTGAGCTGCTTTTAAAACATCCATTTGATCAGCCTCTGCAAAAACAAGACGTTTTGGTGCAGATTTTGCTCGATCATGAAGAAGGCGCACCATTTTTTGGCTATTTCCTAATCTACTTGCTAATGTCTCTTTATAACGGTCCCAATCCTCTATGGGAGCAATAGCAACACCAGAATCCATTGCTGCTTTAGCAACAGCAGGTGGAACTCTGGTTATTAAGCGTGGATCAAAAGGTTTAGGAATTATATAATCTTTCCCAAAACTTAATCTGGTTTGATCGTATACTAAATTAACCTGTTCCGGAACAGATTCTTTTGCTAGATCTGCCAAAGCTTTTACAGCAGCCATCTTCATAGCTTCATTAATCGTTGTTGCTCTAACATCTAAAGCACCTCTAAAAATAAAAGGAAAACCGAGAACATTATTTACCTGATTTGGGTTGTCTGAACGCCCGGTGGCCATAATAATATCATCCCTTGTTTTACATGCCAAATCATATTCAATCTCAGGATTAGGATTAGCCATTGCAAAAACAATTGGGTTTTTAGCCATTGCTAAAAGCATTTGTGGAGAAACAATATCTGATTTAGATAAGCCTATAAATACATCTGCACCCTTCATCGCTTCATCTAAAGTGTTGAGGTCTCTTGATGTTGCAAATTCATCTTTTTCAAGGCTAAGGTTTTCTCGATCTCTTCTAATAACCCCTTTGCTGTCCAGCATTACTATGTTATCAACTTTAGCGCCAAACGCTCGATAGAGTTTAGTGCATGAGATCGCAGCTGCACCAGCACCTGAAACAACAATTTTAACTTTATCAATTTTTTTATCTGAAAGCTCTAAAGCATTTAATAAGGCCGCAGCAGAAATTATAGCTGTCCCATGCTGATCATCATGCATCACAGGAATATCCAACTCTTCTTTTAATCTACGTTCAATTTCAAAAGCTTCTGGAGACTTAATATCCTCTAGGTTTATCCCTCCAAAAGTGGGTGCAATTGCTTTAACTGCTTCAATAAATTTATCTGGATCTTTTGCGTCTATTTCAATATCAAAAACATCTATGTCTGCAAAAATCTTAAAGAGGAGTCCTTTACCTTCCATTACGGGCTTAGAGGCTTCTGGTCCAATGTCGCCGAGACCCAAAACAGCAGTTCCATTTGAAATTACCGCCACTAAATTACCTTTGTTAGTGTATTTGTATACATCCTCCTTGTTCTTTTCTATTTCTAAACAAGGAATTGCTACTCCTGGAGAATACGCAAGAGCTAAATCTCTTTGAGTATCATAACTTTTTGTAGGAATTACCTCGGTTTTTCCTGGTCTAGGTTTAGCATGATAAACAAGTGCGGCTCTACGTTGTTGTTCGTTTTGCATATTAGGTTATTTATGAGACGAAAAGTGAATTTCTTTATATTTTTAAATAATTAACTTTCAATAGTCTTCGGTTCACTAACAAATAAAGAGAAAATTCCCCCAATTATTAAGAAAACACCTGCTAGTCTTATAATATTGATTGGATTTTGGCCCAAAAAATCATACACAAAATATTGCACGGAGAAGATTTGAATAATCATGGGAATCACAATAAACATATTAAAAATACCCATATAAATTCCTGTTTTACCTTGTGGAATAGAAGCCGCCAGCATCTCATATGGCATTGCCATCATTGAAGCCCATGTAATTCCTAGTCCAAAAGAAAATAAATATATTTCAGAAACAGGAATTCCATTTCCAAAAGGAAGTGTAAAAATTAAATTAGTGTTATTTAATAAAGGCATGCATAGTAATGAAATTCCACCTATGGCTAAACTGATAAAGTGAAGTCGTTTTGCACCAAATTTTCTTGCAATAGGTATTAAGGCAAAAGCAATAGTGAAACAAATAATATTATAGGTTCCATTTAAGTTTCCTGTAAGAAGTTGTGCTTGATTAAAGGAAGACGTTGTTTGATCGAGTGTACCGTAGAGCGAGAGCGACAATGCAGAGGTAAGGTATTGCCAATAACAAAACATGGCATACCAAGGAAAAAACATTACTGGGATGAGTTGTCGCATAGATAAAGGCATTTCCTTTAGTGCTTGCCAAATATTTTTAAATGTTTTAATTAGAATATTTCCCTCCTTTTTTGATGCTTCAATTAACTTAAGTTCTTCAGGTGTGGGTGGATATTCTGAGGTGGTCAAAACAGAAATTAAAATGGTAATTATAGATGCTGCTGCACCAATTCCAAAAGCCCAATAAGTAGCTACAGGTATTCCATTAGCCATTTTATCTGACATGGCAAGAATACCGAAAGAAACTAAAATTGCAGGAGTAAAATTTGCAAGGGTTGTTCCTAGACCTGTAAAAAAACTTTGAACTAAAAATCCAATTGAGTATTGTTTTTTAGGGAGTTTATCTGATATAAAAGCTCGGTAAGGTTCTAAGGCAATATTATTTGCCGCATCTAAAATCCAAAGTAAACCTGCTGCCATCCATATGGAGCTAGAATATGGCATTGCAATTAAAGCTAAACTGGCAATAACTGCTCCCATAAGAAAAAAGGGTTTACGTCTCCCAAATTTTGGAGACCATGTACCGTCGCTTATCGCTCCAATAATTGGTTGCACTACCAAACCTGTTACAGGTCCTGCTAACCAAAGTAAAGGTAATTCTGCTTCTTCTGCACCTAAATATTTATATATGGCACTCATATTGCTTTGCTGCAATCCAAAACTAAACTGGACACCAAAGAAACCAAAATTCATCGTTAAGATTTGCCAAAAATTAAGTCGCTTTTTTTGCATTATAATTAATTTGAATTTTCCGATAAAGAACTTGATACTTGTGTTTGAATTTTCTGAACGATATAATCACCCACCGCTTGTCCTTGCGAAACTCCTTCATCAATAGCCATCCTATAGTGGATTCCTCCATATAATCTTGAGATAGCTGCTTCTTCTGAAGCGTGAATAAAAGAAATGTATTTTCTTTCTCCCAATCCGTAAGCCACTTCAGTGGTGTCCGTAAAGCTGAAATTCTCGCCAAATAAATCAGTAAGAATTACTGCTGCTGCACGTGAAATCACAGAATGACCACTGGTGTATTCTGGGAAGGGCGGCGTTTGCAATAAAGGCAACCATTGTTCATCATAATACTGATTAATAAGAGTTTCAGGTCTGACTATTAAGGTGTCCCACTTTTCATCCCAACAGCTTATAAAGCCATCAAATAAAGCGATAGAAACATTTGCATATGCATTTATTGTATCAACAAAAGAACTTTGGGCTTGACGGGTAGCTACTCCAGTAATTCCAATCCAATGTCCGCCAGGAGTTATTTTTTTTGTGGCAAACATTGCATGTCCTGTATGGTGCGTAACATATGGATTACAATCCCAAAACTTAGCTACTTCTATTTGCTCTTCATTCAAATTATTAATGAGCTGATATACTTCCCAAAGTTGCTTTTGAAAAGGACTGCCTTTTTTTAAATCAAAAATTAAAGGAGGGTTAGGTTCAAATTGATTGGAAGAATCAATTACCATTGTTCTAATTTCTTTCCAATGGGGTTCAATTCCATCCATATAATCGGGAGGGGTAGGTTTCCAAAAACGATTTTCTTCCTTAATAGAGTATTTAGGATACGTTCTAGTTTGACTATATAGGTCTTTTGATGCCCATTCTAAAATTGATTTAGCTGCAATAAGTCCATAGGCTTTAGAGGCTTTATCTACATTACGAGGTACTTTTAATTCTTTAATTGTATTTGCGAATTTTTCTTGAAACATTTCCATTTTCTTTTCAGAGAAAATAAATGCTTTTCCAACTTCATTAAAAGCATATATTGAAGCTAAATGAAAGTTTACTTGCTTAGTTGGTGGTTTTGGTAATGGAGTTAAGCCTTTTACTTGTCCCACTAATGAATTATAATTTAGAGGGGCTGCTTGCCTAACTACCTCATAGGCTACTATACTAGGATATAAATATACTCTAGAGGCAACCGGTGGTGAAAATATATCATAAACCACAATATCCGTTAAGTTTTGAATGGCAGCTTGAAAAAGTTCTGGATCTTCAATTTTTTTCAGATAAGATAAATCATCAACCCCATCGCTACAGCTAAATAATAAGATTGTAGATATTAAAAATAAAAATCTTTTTAAATGCATTTTATTCAGTTATTGGAAAATTATTATCTCGAACGATATAGGCTAAAGTACCATTTTTCATCGAATTAAAAAGAAGGTATTCTTTGGCGTATGTTATATGAATTACAGTATTTTATGTAGACTACTTATTGATAAAAACCAATAAACGATCCTGATTTTGGGTAACTAAAAATAATTGCTTACCATTTTTTAAATGGACTATTCCAAGCTCTTTTGCATCTTTAAAAACATGAAATCCTGAATTTTGAGCACTCATAGTCTCCCATTTATTTTCGTTCCATTTCATGGTAGTTCCTTGAAAAGCATCAAAATTACCTTCAAAAGGTGGGCCTCCAAAATCGTTCCCAACAACCAAAATAGTCTGATTATCAAAATCCCCTATTGTCAAAAAATCATTTATAGGTCCCAACTGAAGGGAGGCTGGAAGAGGATTCATCTTAAAAATTCCATTACCTAAGTTTTCTACCCACTGGGAAGCATCGTAATTTACTTGATATGTTTGATCTTTTAGAAGGAATCCTTTTTCTTGGTAATATGCTAGGTTCGCTTTAGAGAATTCTTTGTATGAATTAAATTCCTGTCTAAAATAAGGACTCTGCTGTGTCAAATTATCCCAAAATTGAGAAGGATACATATCCCATTTACCATTATTGTTTTTTTGAGAAATAAAAATAAAAGGGTCTACACTTCCATTTCCATCTACATCTCTTGAAGAAACTATCATTGGCATTTCAACACTAATATTATACATGTTGTTTTTTCCAAGATTCCCAAGGAGTAGATCCATATCCCCGTCTTGATCAAAATCAATAGGCTCTATTGCGCGCCAAAGACCAAAGGCATCATTCAATATTGAAGCAGGAGCAGGAACAAATTTTCCGTCTTTATTTAAAAAAATGGCAATTGGACTGTATTCGCCAACCACTACAATATCTTGAAAACCATCTTTATCCATATCGACCCACTGTGCATCAGTCACAATGCCAAATTCAGATAATGCTGGGAAAGATATATCAGTAACATCTTGAAATGAACCTTGGTTATTTTTTAATAAAAAACTTGCGTCTGCTAGCGGATATGCTTTAGGCTTGTTATGCCCTCCGATAAATAAATCAGTAAATCCATCATTATTAAAATCCATTGGCCTTACCACGCAACCATTGGAGTTTAGTCTCGGAAGTTTTGTTTTATCTAGTGTAAATGATCCTTTGCCATTATTCACCAAAAGTCTGTCCTGATAAAACTCAGAGTCAATTTCAAATTGATTTCCCCCAGAAACTAAATATAAATCTAAATCTCCGTCATTGTCAACATCAAAAAGGGTCATACTTTCAACTTCTTGATGCATTGCTATTATTTCATTGAATAGTGGTTTTTTAGTGAACGTAGTGGATTGATTTTGAAAATAAATCATGGGAGAAAACCCTGAGGAGCTCCCTACAATAAAATCTTCAGCGCCATCACCATTAATATCACCTACCGCCAAACATGGACCATTTTGAGATAATTTGTGGGGCAACAGCCTCTGATTAAAAAAGTCTTGAACATTTTTTTCTTCATGTATGTAGTCAATTCCATACTTAGAAGACACTTCATTAAAAAGATACTCTTTTTCTTTTTCCTTAAAAGGAAACGTAAGGTTGCTTTTTGGTTTGCTGTTTTCCTGAGAAAAAGTATAACGCTGATTTGGCTTAGGATTTTCAAGGGAGGAAAAGTTACCATTAGGCCATAATACCTCAAGAGAACGTATATTTTTATTTTTTGGAACCCCAAAGTAGACAATCGGATCCACAGAAGACATGTAGCCCCTAGACAGTTGTTGTTGATGGTATTGAAAAGTTCCATCTTTAAATCGTAATACTACTTCAGAACCCAGTGCATTAGGGTTTTCTTTTGACCCCTCAAGAATACAGTTTATATATTTAATTTCTGGGGATTGTTCTGTTAGTCTATTTTCAAAAATAAAGGCAGGATCATTAATATTATTGACCACGTAATCTAAATCACCGTCTAAATCAAGATCACTAAAAACGGCTCCATTTGAAAAAGAGGGGATGCTTAAACCCCATTTATCTTCCATATTTTCAAAGGTTAAATCCCCTTTGTTTTTATAAGCATAATTGGATATTTTAATAATTGGTATTGAATCTAAAAGATTTGATATACTAGTGTAAGAGCTTTCGCTTAATCTATAATTAGCAAAATCCATATCGGTAATATCTCTGGGGAAACCGTTAGTAATCAATAAATCTTTATTACCATCATAATCTACATCTGCAAACAAGGGAGACCAACTCCAGTCTGTTTGATACACCCCTGCATATTGGCCTATTTCATTAAAAGGGAGGTCATTTCCATTATTTTTAAATAACATATTTCGCATGTGTTGATCTTGATATCCCCATTTTGTATTCATTACACTTTGAAAAAATGTACTCTTAGCTATAGTTGTCTTTTTTCGCTCGTGAGTTTCACCAAGCATATCAATAGAGATGATATCTGAATACCCATCATTATTAAAGTCTGCGGCGTCAGAACCCATGGAAAATTTACTTTGGTGTAAAAGAATATTGTCTATCTCATTTTTAAAAGTCCCATCTTTTTGATTTACATAGAGTAAATCATTTGTCAAATAATCATTGGTGACAAAAATATCTACCCATTGATCATTGTTAACATCTAAAGGGGTAACACTCAATCCAAAGCCTTCTATAGAAATCCCTGCAGCTAGTGTTATATCTGAAAAAGTATTATCACCGTTATTCCTGAATAATTTATCATTACTAGGGGCAGAGCCATCTATTATTTTTTTTCGGTAATTCGTGGGGATGCTCTGGTTTTGTTCGTTATTAACTACATAAAGATCAAGATCCCCATCTTTATCAAAATCAATAAAACTAGCAGCCATACTATTTGCAGAGTCATTTATCCCGTATGCTTCTGCCTGTTCTTTAAAGGTTAGGTTTCCTGCAGCATCTATGCCCTGGTTAACATAGAGTCTATTTGCGCGATTATCATCATGCATTGCAGCACATACATATAAATCCATCCAACCATCCGCATTAACATCTGCTATTGCAATTCCGGTAGACCATAAGCCTTTTGAATCAAGATTAGCATTTTGTGTGATTTCTTTAAATTTTAAATTTCCTTGATTAAGGTATAATTGATTTGAAACCATGTTACCTGTAAAAAACAAATCAGGAAGTCCATTATTATCAAAATCTGAGACCGCAACACCACCGCCATTAAAAATATATTCGTTTGTAAGAATATTAAATGAATCGGATTCTGTAATGATATTTTGAAATACAACTTGAGTGTATTCCTTTGGTAATTTTTCAAATAAAGTTTCTACAGAAGAATTGCAGGAAACCATAAAAGCCAAAATAAAAAGAGTTAAAAGACTTATTTTAATTGGCATAACTTGAAATTTAGAATAAAAAAAAGCCATGGGGTAAATATACCCCATGGCTTTTAAATGTACAAGTTAAAAACTACTAGTAGTTAGCATCTTGTGTTAAAGTTGCTGCACCCTCTACGAACGAGCGATCAATTGCTTGTTGTGGAATTGGATAGTACTGATTCTTAGGAGAAGTAAATGACTTCCCTTTAAGGTAAATTCTGAATTCACCTTCTCTTGAAAGATAATCATTCAAAACAGTACCCATTACTCCCCATCTCTGAAGATCAAAGAAACGATGTCCTTCCATCGCAGTTTCTAAACGAGACTCATAACGTACTGCTCTTTCAGGATTTGCATTAAAAGCTGCTGCTGTGTATTCTTGAACGTTGTAGTTAGCTGCAGGTTCTTTTGGATCGGCAAGTGTATATTCTGTACGAGTTGCTCCTTGAATAGCTTTAGGCACAAACCCATCTGAATTAGCTGCACGAGCTCTCAGATGATTTATTTGCTCCATAGCTTTAGCATTTTGACCATCCGCAACATAAGCTTCTGCTAACCATAATTTAACCATCGATAAACGCATAATACGATAGTTGTTCGCAGAAAGATTACCCCAACCTGCTACTCCAAAAGCTTCTGGCTCAGCAACATGCTTTTTAGAGAAATAAGGTCCAGCGTAAGTAATATCACGAACGTAATCTACTTGCATTATATGATGTCCTTTGTAAAGAATACCTGGACGTCCTAGAGTATGATCTAAACGTGGGTCTACGGAAGCATTTCCTCCACTTACATTAGGATTAGGCTGACCAATACCAAGTGGATCAGAATTATCCACACTAATAGGCCCTGTTGGATTAGTGATGTGAATAGATTTCCAATCCTCATTTAAAAGAGGAAGTCCATCAGCATCCGTTTGGAAAAAATCAACTAAATCCTGAGGGGCTTGGTAAAAACCACAACATCCCCAAGGAGATATATATGGATGCGCAAGACCAACACCTTTATTAGAGTTTTGGTCATCTCCACTTGAGATAGCATACTGAACTTCAAAAATAGACTCTGTATTATTACGCGTACCTACTAAGAAATTCTCTTCATATGTGTCTGTTAAAGTAAACTTACCGCTATTTACAATTGACTCCATTACTGGAATTGCAGCTTTTATTTTAACTGGGTCTCCAGAGTACATGTGCGCTTTTGCTAAAAATGCTTTAGCAGCCCAACTTGTAGCTCTACCTACCTCAAGTTGATCTGCAGGAAGTCCATTAGCAGCAGCTTGAAAATCAGCTATAATTTCATCCCAAATCGGACCCGTATTAGCAACTTTTGAACTTTCAACATCATTTAAGTCATAAGCAGCATCGTCTACATAAGAAGGATTACGAAAATGTTTCTGTGCTTCTAAAGCATGAAAACCTCTTAAAAATCGAGCTTCAGCAATAATTTTAGATTTTCTCGCAGCAGTTATACCAATAACATTTTCATCATTTGCGCTATCAATTACATCATTTGCTCTTGACATTCCCCAATAAACGGATCTCCACTTGTCTTTAATGTGGTCATTAAAATTTGTGAAATCATACTGTTCGATAAAAGAATGTTCAGGCTGGTCACCTGCATCTGTTCCTTTTAGACCGTTATCAGAAGCAATTCCTCCAAATATCCATCCGTGAATATCGTAGTACCATGTTCCACCACCATTCATACCTTGACCTGAAAGGGTTCGGTAAGCGGCAATCAATTTACCCTCAACTCCTGCTGCATTATTTAGGGCAGTTCCTGCAATAGAACCTTGAGGCTCTTTCAATAAGAAATCATCGCTACAGCTTACTGTAACTGAAAGAATTCCCATTGTTGCGATTAATAAATATTTTAGTTTTTTCATTTTCTTTAGTTATTAATATTAAAATAAATTAAGATTCAATCCTACGATTATCGTTTTAGATACCGGCATGTAACCTCCATCAAAACCTAATGTAGTATCTGCTCCCGTTTGGATTTCTGGGTTTAAACCTGTGTAGTCCGTAATAGTAACTAAATTCTGTCCCTGAAGGTATAGGTTACCTCCTGAAATTCCTAAAGCATTATTAATTGAATCTCCAAATGTGTATGTTAATTGAATGTTTTTCAATCTGAAGTATGAACCGTCTTCAATTAAATATGAAGAAGTTCTACTACTAACCTGGTCATTTGCGTCCATGATAGGTGATGTTGCATTTGGATTAGCCGCAATCCATGCGCTTGGGTCAGCAGATGGGTTGCTTGGCTGCCATGCATCATCAAGTGCTCTTTGTGAACGGTTACCTTGGAAGGTGTTAAAGTCAGCAAAATAACGCACATAGTTATATATGTCGTTCCCTTGTGATCCATTCCCAAAAACATTTAAGTTTAAGTTCTTGTATGATAAGTTTAAGTTAATACCATATACGAAGTCTGGGTGTGGATTTCCAATAATAGTTCGGTCATCATCATTGATTATATTATCTGAAGAATCAACATTTACAATTCTGAATTTACCAGGTGCGTTGTAAGCTCCATATGGAGTATGAGCATTAGCCTCAGTTTGATTGTTGAAAATAGGTGCATCTGGATCAACTTGGAATCCGTAGAACATAGAAATAGGCTGTCCTACTTGAGTTATAGTCATCGCAGGTACACGAGAGTTATATCCAAAAATTGGAGTATCAAACTCATCTAACTTAACAATCTCATTTTTGTATTGAGAAATATTAGCTCCAATAGAATAACCGAAATCACCTTTTTGGTCACTATAGTTTAATCCCAAATCAAAACCAGCATTTAACATTTCACCAACATTCAATGCAGGAGCTCCACCGTCACCAGCTGAGTATGCAATTGGAACGTTTAATAAAAGGTCCGTTGTTCTTCTACTCCATAAATCAAACTCTACATTTAATTTACGATTTAATAGAAGAGCATCTATTCCAAAGTTACTAGAGGTTGTTGTCTCCCATTTTGCATTAGGATTACCATATTGAGATGCGTTATATCCTGCAGTTGCAGTACCAGCACTTCCGTCGATTGGATAAGAAGAGTTAAAAGAAGTAGATTGAAAAGCTGTATAGGCATTATAATCTCCAATTTCTTGGTTACCCGTTCTACCCCATCCATATCTGAATTTAAGGTCATCAATAAATGAAAGTCCACTCATAAAGTCTTCTTCAGAAACCCTCCAACCTAAACTAAAGGCAGGGAAAGATGCGCTTGCAGTAGCGGCTTTAAATCGAGAGGAAGCATCATTACGAACAACCAACTGAGCTAAATACTTATCTCCGTATCCGTAGTTCAACTTTACAAATTGTGACCATAAGGCATAATCAAGATTAGAACTACCGTAGTTAGAAGAAGTTCCTTGATTACCAGCATTTAAATAACTAATAATTGCGGTTGTTTGAAATGGGAAACGTTGTCTTCCAGCTCCAAATTCCTCGCCAAATGCTTCAAGTGCTTCAACACCTAATAATGCCTCAACTTTGTGAATGTCATTAAATGTCTCTTTATAGGCAACAGTATTTGTGAATGTCCATTGGTATGATTGTTGGAATAAAGAAGTTGAACCATTTACAAAGTTTCCTTCAACATATTCCGGCTGTGGACGACCGATATATAAACCTTTTCTACCAATTAAATCAAAACCAAAGCTTGTTTTAGCTGAAATTTTATCTAAAATTTTTACTTCAGCGTAAACATTACCAAACGCTCTAAAACGTTTACTTCTATCGTCCTGATTTCTTGATAAGGTTGCATATGGATTGTAGTTGTTACCTAGGTTCAAACCACGAGATCCAGCAAAACCACCGTATTCTCCTGTAGGTCCTGAAATATCATATACAGGTAGTAACGGGTGATGCTTGTATGATACAGAAACAGCATTTTGTTCTCCATTGTTTGAAAAGCCTCCTTTACGATTGTCTAAAGAAAGTGTGAAGTTTTCACCAACCTTTAAACGACCACCTAAAGTCTTCGTTGAAGAGTTTAAACGAATAGAAGCTCTTTCATAACCCACAAATTCTACTGGAGAATCTTGAGAAAAATAGCTTGCAGTAAATGCATACTGAGAACTATCACTTGCACCACTAGCTTGGATTTGATGGCTAGTAATAGGCGCATCCGAACGAGTTACTTCTTCCCACCAGTTTGTGTCAGCAGATTCAGTAATCGCATAGATATTAGATGGAGTTAATGAGTAATCATCTAGATTCGCAGTATTTGCTCCACTGGGGAATACATATTTAGGAATAGTCACTCCAGGATTTTCAGGAGTTCCTGAAAAACCATACTGACCGTGAGATGGAGTTTTACCTGCATAATAATCTGCAAGATAAAGGTATTTTCCAAGATCAGCAGCATTCATTGCTGCAACGTCTTGGCCTGTATTTTGCCATCCATAGTAAGTGTTATAAGAAATATTTCCGTCTCCTTGCTTACCTTTCTTAGTTGTAATAATAATTACACCGTTTGATGCACGAGCACCATATATAGAAGATGCAGAAGCATCTTTCAATATCTGTAGTGTTTCAATGTCATTAGGATTTAAATTTCCTTGAGATTGAGTAGGAACACCATCAATTACATATAATGGATTGTTATTTCCAACTGTAGCAAATCCACGAATACGAACACTTGCTTCTCCACCTGGAGTAGCATCATTGATAATGGTGATTCCTGCAGCACGTCCTTGAAGTTGTTGTGCGAAAGTAGTTGCTGGAACTGCAAGAAGATCATCTGCCTCTACAGTTGTAACAGCACCTGTAATTTCACGTTTAGATTGAGTACCGTAACCAGTAGTTACAATAACTTCCTCTAGAAGATTACCAAGGGTTAAAGATATCGTTATTTGATCGCCATCAACAGAAACTTCTTGTGTTGTGTATCCAACGAAAGAAACCACAAGCATATCGCCTTGTGAAGCTTCTATGGAGAAAACACCATCGAAATCGGTTGTAGCAAAACTATTTGTCCCTTTTACCAAGATTGTTGCGCCTGGTAGAGGACCGTCGTCGCTAGTTACCGTTCCGGTAACGTTTTGCGCATAAATTCCAGCTGAAAGCAAAAATGCAACCAGGAAGAGGAATTTTTTAAAGAACTCTTTTTTCATTTAGTTAGTTTATTTAGTTAGTTAGTTAGTTAGTTTATTTAGTTTATTTAGTTAAACTCAATATACATTTATTTAAATTCAGTATACAATTTATATAAAATTTTCCACAAACTCTT
>JBKEHX010000020.1:0-17325 GCA_046711205.1 Flavobacteriaceae bacterium | reverse complement strand
TGATTAATGGCATTATCTTTATCTTCTTTAGAGACTTTGGGACTACTTACAAAAACGTTAATGACCGTTATTATACTTGCTCTAAAACGACTTAAGTGTTCTAACGCCTTTTCTCTTCTTCTAAAAGCACCACGAATAGTAAAGACAAGTGGAAATATAATTGCAATACTTAATAGTGTCAAATCAATGTTATAGATAATTTTAAAGTTATAAGCAATAAGTGGCATTATTATAGACAGTACTAAGGTTAGTAGAGTCCTATGATTAATTATTATGAGATATCGTAGCATATAAAAAAATTGTTATATTTGAGTAAAATTAAAATATTATTATGAAAAAGCATGTATTTTCTTTAATCATTTTTTTATTAACATTATCAGTTACGGCTCAAAAAGTCCAAAAATCCGATGCTCTTTTTTCAGATCAAACACCGATTGAAATTAAATTAGGATATTCTAATAAAGAGATGAATAAAAAGACAAATGACTCTACTTTTATTGACACAACAATGGAATTTTTACATGAAGAAAAATGGTCTTCAATGGAGGTAAACCTAAGGGCTAGAGGTAATTTCAGAAGAAATGAGTGCTATTTTCCTCCCATCAAAATGAAAATTAAAAAAGAAGAATATGAAGGGACAATATTTGATGGAAATAAAACCATGAAATTGGTTTTACCTTGTAAAATTGAATCAGAAAACAATGACAACATTCTTCAAGAATATATTGCGTACAAGATTTACGAGCAAATTTCCCCATATCACTTTAAAACCCGAAGAGTAAATATTGATTTTACTGAGCCCAAGGGTAAGAAGAAAGTTAAAACATTTAAACTAAAGGGATTTTTAATTGAAGATGATAAGAGAGTTTCAAAGCGCCATGAAGCAAGGGTATTTGAGCGATTTGTCCACCCTATGGCAATGGATCACTTAACTTCTGTTCATAATGCATTTTTTCAATACCTATTGGGAAACACCGATTTTTCTGTTGCTTACCAACATAATGGTAAACTAATGTATTCAGAGAAAGATAAGATAATTATTCCATTACCCTATGATTTTGATATGACTGGATGGGTAAATCCTAGCTATGCAACAGTGAATACTACTTTAGGAATTAACTCGGTACAGGATCGAAAATATAGAGGTTTTAAACGAGAGCAACAATATTTTGATCAAGTACGTAATGAGTTTATAGCAAAGAAAAGTGCACTTATGGAAATGGTTGCTTCTTATGAATCTGAGTTTTCAGATCCTAAAGAATATAAAAATATGTTCGATTTCATGGGAGATTTTTACAAAGTAATGGAAGATGATGCTGAATTTCAGAAGTCGATTGTAGATGAATCTAGAACCAAATAAGATTTTATTTAGTTAACACATCTAACATTTTATCAAATATTTCGGTGTTTTCATAAACTCCTTTAAAGAGTTCTGCCTTTGGTCCATAGCTAAATACTGGAACCATTTCAGCCGAATGTCCTTTCGTACTGAAAGTACCAGACGCAATACTTCTTTTAATGTTTCCACCACTTAATGTCAAGCCTCCAGTTTCATGATCTGCTGTTACTATTACTAAAGTATTTCCATCAGATTTAGCATAGTCTAATACACGTTGAATAGTAATATTAAATTCTTTAAACTCAGAGAGAACATAGTCCATTTCATTAGCATGACCTCCCCAATCAATTTGTGATCCTTCTATCATCATAAAAAATGGCTCTCCAAAGGATTCCATTTTTTGAATACTTATGGAAGCCATATCCTCAAGCGCAGGACTTCTTCCCTCATTTTTTGTTGGAGGTTCATCTTTATAAGTTAAATAGCCTATTTTTTGGGAGTCACTTGAAGAAAGTTCATTAAGGCTTTTTACAAAATGGTAATTTGTCATTTCTTCTATTAAATTTCTTTTGTCATCTCTTTTATTAAAGTGTTTACTACCACCACCAATAAATAGGTCAACATCATGTTCTCTTAATTGTAAAGCAATATCTTGATATTGTCTTCTAGAAGGAACATTTGCATAAAAAGAAGCAGGAGTAGCATGGACAATGCTTGAGGTTGCTAGAAGCGCAGTTTTATACCCTTTTTCCTGGCTATGCTCTAAAATACTTTTTACATATAGGTTTTTTGAGTTAATACCAACAACCCCATTATAGGTTTTTACACCTGAAGCCATTGCCGTTCCACTGGCTGCAGAATCTGTAATTAGCTGATCATAAGAATGTGTTTTAGAAAGACCTATGTACTCAAAGTCCTCCAGAGCAGTACTATTATCGTTTGCATACATACCTGAACTAATTTGAGTTAAGCCCATTCCATCTCCAATCATTAAAATGATATTTGGATTTTTTTCTTGTGCAATACAAGAATTAAGCACTAATAAAATGAGTAAAGTTATTGATTGAGGCATAGTAGTATAATTTTAGGTGAATCAAATATACAATACCTGAATTTAATTTAGTTAATTATTTTTTGGGGTGAAAAGATTTTTTTAACCCAAATTCTTATCTTTGAGGCCTTTAGAGAATGTAAGATAAATAATGAAAGAGCAGCACACTGATGTAGTAATATCTTGGGTGGATGGTGCTGAACCTATCCACAGAAATAAACGTTTGAAGTTCTTAAACAAGCCTAAAGACGAAACTCTTCCTGGTGCAAATGCAACACGTTTCCATTCTTTAAACGAAGTAGAGTACTGCGTACTTTCAATTTTAAAATTCGCTTATTTTGTTCGAAATATTTTTATTGTTACAGATGCTCAGGACCCCAAAATATCAACCGCTGTACAAAAGTATTTTCCTGAGCGTTTTAAAGATATTCGTATAGTGGACCATACCGAAATTTTTGAGGGGTATGAAGAGTTTTTACCGACTTTTAATAGCATATGTATTAGTAATATGTTGTGGCGAATTAAAGGCCTGTCCAATCAATTTGTATATTTTAATGATGATATTTTTTTGCTACGCCCAGTGGCACCATCTGTTTGGTTTCGGGAGGGTCGCCCAGTTCTTCGCGGTTCTTGGTCTTCACCTCCTTATGAAAGGATTTTGTGGGATCAACTCAAGCGTGTTTTTTTGAGTTTTTCTCATCCAAAAAAGGTCATTGAATTAGCCGCTTCGTTTCAATTAAACCAATGGAATGCCTCTGCTATATTGGGTTTTAAATTTCGTTATTTTAAATCCGGACATACACCACTAGCAATTGATAGAAAACGTTTGGAAGAATATTTCCATTCAAATCCTGAGGTTTTAGAAAAGAACATATCTCATCGTTTTAGAAATTACAATCAGTTTAATACGGTTTCGCTTGCAAACCATCTCGAAATAAAGAGTGGGAATACCAATTTTAAAAAATCTCAGGCTGTTTACTTACAACCCCACAAGCGAGGCCATAGTTATGTAGACAAGAAGTTTGATCTATGCAAATCAGACAAGTCAATACTTTTTATTTGTGCACAAAGTTTAGACCTTGCCAATGAAAAGGATCAAAAGAATGTACTCACAAGGATGAGTGCTATTTTAAAACTAAACTAAAATGAAAAATAAAGGATCTGTTGCAGCTATTTCAATGGTGAGAAATGACACCTTTTTTGCAGACAAGTGGATTGACTACTATGGGGCCCAATTTGGACATAAAAATCTTTATTTATTTATAGATGGCCTTGATCAAACTCTTCCCAAAGAATCTAATAAAATAAATTGTTTTCAGAAACCTCATAAACCAGAAAAACGTGCTTTAGGAGATCGTAATCGAGCACGTATGATTTCTAATTTTGCTAAAACACTATTTTCTAAATACCAAGTAGTTTTAGCAATGGATATTGATGAGTTTCTTGTTTTAGATCCTAATCAAAGTTTTTCTTTAAAAGAGTATTTGATGCAAGATTTCTCCACCTCTTCACTCTCAGCTTTAGGGCTTGATGTGGGGCAACATCCAACACTAGACCCCCCCATCATCCTTAACTCATCTTTTTTGTCTCAACGAAAATTCGCTCAAGTTTCAGACCGTTACACAAAACCTGTAGTAGCTTTAAAACCAATAATCTGGGGTTCAGGATACCATAGGATTAGGGGAAAAAATTACACCATAGATACTCATTTATATCTCTTCCACTTTGGTTTGGTAGACTATTTAACCGCCACCAATAAAGCTTCAGAAATAGAAGCTAATGAGGCTGGCTGGGGTAGTCATTTAGATAGACGCTTTAGCTTATACCAAACATTAAAAGCAGGAATTATTCAGGAGGAAGGTTTTATAGAAAAAGCACGAAACACATTACACAAAAAACGAAGTTGGTTTGCATGGAATAAACCAGCGCCTTTAAAGGGACATACCCTAATAAAAATTCCAGAACGTTTTAATTTCATAGTTTAGGTCCTAACAATTATATTTATAAATAAATTTCAAAAAGTTTAGATGAAAAAAATCCAAATGGTCGACTTAAAAGGCCAGTATGAATTTATTCAAGATGAAGTTCAAGCTTCTTTTCAAGAGGTTTTAAGTACCACTTCTTTTATCAATGGACCAGCAGTTAAAGCGTTTCAGAAAGATTTAGAATTTTATTTAGGTGTGAAGCACGTTATTCCCTGTGCGAACGGGACTGATGCACTGCAAATTGCATTAATGGGATTGAAACTCCATCCAGGGGATGAGGTTATTACCGCCGATTTTACTTTTGCTGCAACCGTAGAAGTAATTTCTTTATTACAGCTAAAACCAGTTTTAGTGGATGTTGATCCTAAAACATTTAACATTGATCCTCTTGCAATTGAGGCTGCCATTACAGTCAAAACAAAAGCGATAATCCCTGTTCATCTTTTTGGACAAGCGGCTAATATGGATGCTATAAGTGCCGTTGCCAAAAAATATAATCTTTTTGTAATTGAAGATAATGCACAAGGTATAGGTGCAACCTACACTTATAAAGATGGTAAAAATTTAAAAACAGGTGCCTTAGGTCATGTTGGAGCTACCTCTTTTTTCCCTTCAAAAAATCTTGGTGCATATGGAGATGGTGGCGCAATTTTCACTAATGACGATGATCTTGCACATTTTATAAGAGGAATTGTCAATCATGGAATGTATGAACGTTATTATCATGACGTTGTGGGAGTAAATTCACGATTGGATTCTTTACAAGCGGCAGTTTTAAAAGTGAAATTAAAATATTTAGATTTTTATAATGAAAGAAGAAAAGAGGCTGCTTTTCGTTATTCTACTTTACTTTCAAACCATCCTAACATTGTGACTCCTTTTACTGCTGGAGGATGTAAATCTCATGTGTTTCACCAATATACACTTAGAATTATAGGTGCCAATAGAGATGGATTGGTACAGTTTTTAAATTCGCATGAAATTCCATGTGGTGTTTATTACCCAGTTCCGCTTCATAATCAAAAAGCATATACTGATCCTAAGGTCAATCATAGCGACTTTCCAGTTACAAATCAATTGGTGAAAGAGGTTCTTTCACTTCCAATGCATTCAGAGCTTACAAAAGATCAGGTTGAATTTATCGCAGAAAAAATCATTTCTTTTTTAGCTTAAAAGCAAACTACTAATGTATTTTCTAATGTAATGATTGAGCTACCATAGATCGATCAATTTTTTTAACCAAACCTTGAAGTACTTTTCCAGGTCCAACTTCTGTAAAACTCGTTGCACCGTCATAAATCATTTGCTGAACACTTTGAGTCCATCGAACTGGAGCAGTAATTTGCGCCACCAAATTAGATTTTAATATTTCAGGATCAGAAGTTCCTTTAGCGGTTATATTTTGATAGACTTGACATCTAGGAGCATTAACATTAGTGTTTTTAATAGCTTTTTCCAATCTAGCTTTTGCTGGTTGCATTAAAGGGGAGTGAAATGCCCCTCCTACGGGAAGTAAAAGCGCTCTTCTGGCTCCTGCTTCCGTAAATGCTGCGCAGGCGCTTTTAACAGCTTCTAGTGCGCCAGAAATTACTAGCTGGCCTGGACAATTGTAATTAGCCGCAATTACGATACCTGAAGTTTTTTTGCAAATAGTCTCTACAACACTATCTTCAAGTCCTAAAATTGCAGCCATAGTTCCAGGTTCTTTGTCACAAGCAGCTTGCATTGCTAACGCCCTTTCATGAACTAAACGAAGGCCATCTTCAAAAGAAAGTGCTCTAGCGGCAACCATTGCTGAAAATTCTCCTAAGGAATGTCCTGCTAACATTTGAGGGCTAAAACGATTTCCCATTACTTCAATTAATATAGTGGAATGTAAAAAAATGGCAGGCTGTGTTACTTGTGTTTGTTTTAAGGCTTCGGCATCTTCACCAAACATGATGTCTGTAATTGAAAAGCCTAATATTTCATTAGCCTGTTCAAACCGATTTTTAGCAATAGATTCTGACTCGTAAAGGTCTTTTCCCATTCCTGGAAATTGAGCTCCTTGTCCTGGAAATACAAAAGCATTCATTAAGCTTGTTTTTTATAAGTTAAATATGAAAAGGCGTGAGGTTGATCGGGTGTTGACTCATGTTTTTCTTCTGCAATTAATTTCCATTTGGCAGAATCTACAGCTGGAAAAAAAGCATCAGCATCAAAATCCCCGTGTACTCTTGTTAATTCAATGGAGTGTGCAGCAGATAAGAAAAGGTTGTAAATTTCCCCCCCCCCTATAATAAATGGTTGCTGATCTCCCTTAGCAAAGGCAAGTGCTTCCTCAATCGTGTGGGCAACTAAAGCATCCAGAGCTTTATAATCTTTATTCCTAGTTAGAATAATGTTAGTGCGTTTAGGGAGTGCCTTTGGCATGGACTCAAACGTTTTTCTTCCCATTATCACTGAATGACCTTGTGTCAATTTTTTAAAACGCTTTAAGTCATCAGAGATGTGCCAGATAAGTTGATTATCTTTTCCTAAAGCATTGTTGTCTGATGCGGCAGCAATTAAGGTTATATCTTTTGAGATTTCTGTTTCATTCATCTTTTGAAAAGATTAAATTTGTCAACAAAAATACAATTTCTTCTTTTCTTATGTATTCAGATTCGCTTCCGTTATTAACAAATCGCACTTATTTAAATACAGCATATGTTGGACCAATGTCTACTAAATTAGCTGTATTTAGAAGAAATGAAGAAGAAGAATATGTTCAAAATGGTGGCCAATATAAAGTCAAAGCATATGACTCTCTTGAGGAAACACATCAAATTGTAGCTGCTTTTTTTGGAAGCCAAACACGTCATACTTTTGTGATTCCAAATTTTTCATTTGGGATTAGAAGAGCGGTTTCTTTTTTGCCAAAATTAACTAAAATACTAGTTTTAAAGGAAGATTATCCCTCACTAGTTGACGCTTTTGTGGAAAATAAATTTGATATAAAAACAGTTACTCAAAGTCCAAAGTTAGAGCAATCTATTGAATCCATCTTGTCTTCAGAAAAAATTGATGTATTGGCTTTAAGTATTGTTCAATACACTACAGGAATGCTTATTGATTTTGAGTTTTTGAAAAGAATGAAAGAAAAGCATCCGCAATTATTAATTATTGGTGATGGCACTCAGTTTTTAGGTGCTCATGCATTTGATTTTTCTCAATCTCCTTTTGATGTTGTTGTAGGAAGCGGTTATAAATGGTTAATGGCTGGATTTGGAAATGGAGTTATGTTAGTTTCTGAAAAATATTTTGAACAAACCCAAATAACCCCTTCCTTTATGTATGACCATATTTTTAAAGGCCATTTTAATATTATTGCAACTGCTAGTTTACGATTTGCTATAGAAGAATTTAATCGCCAAGGCTTCGAAACTTTAATGGAACAAAAGGCACATC
Source organism: Flavobacteriaceae bacterium (assembly GCA_046711205.1). Classification (GTDB taxonomy): domain Bacteria; phylum Bacteroidota; class Bacteroidia; order Flavobacteriales; family Flavobacteriaceae; genus MS024-2A. The sequence goes on along the minus strand of JBKEHX010000020.1, from coordinate 9,521 downwards.
TTTCAGAGAAAGTAAAAGCACATTTGTCTTCATTAAATTTAATTGCTCCATGGGTAACAGAACGCACTTCTCATAGTAGTATTTTTAGTATAGAAGGCGACGAGTCTTTGTACAACAAGCTTCATGAAAATGATATTCATTGTTCCTTAAGAGGGAATGGAATCCGTATTTCCTTTCATTATTACAGTCAAATGAGTGAATTAGATACTTTGTTAAAAGTATTAGAAAATGAACGCCGTTAAATAGCTACTTTTCCTTTGATTAATGGGTGCGGATTGTAATTTATTAATTCAAAATCTTCAAAAGTAAAATCAAAAATATTTTTAATATCAGGGTTTAATTGCATTTCTGGTAATGCTTTTGGTGTCCTTGAGAGTTGTTCTTTTAGTTGTTCAAAGTGATTTGAATAAATATGAACATCACCAAAAGAATGTATAAAATCTCCTGCTTCATAACCGCACACTTGAGCTGTCATAAGTGTTAACAGAGCGTATGAAGCAATATTAAAAGGGACTCCTAAAAATACATCTGCACTCCGCTGATAGAGCTGACAAGATAATTTTCCACCAGCAACATAAAATTGAAAGAAAGCATGGCAAGGAGGAAGCGCTGCTTTGTTATTAGCAACATTTTCCGTGAAAGACTTACTGGTGTCTGGCATTACACTTGGATTCCAAGCAGAAACAAGCATTCTTCTGCTGTCAGGATTTGTTTTCAAGGTATTTATTACTTCTTGTATTTGATCAATACCTTCACTATTCCAGTTCCGCCATTGGTGTCCGTAAACGGGTCCGAGGTTTCCGTTTTGATCAGCCCATTCATTCCAAATACGCACGCCATTTTCTTTTAAATAGTCAATATTTGTTGTTCCCTTGAGGAACCATAAAAGTTCATGAACCACAGATTTAACGTGAATTTTTTTGGTAGTAACAAGCGGAAAACCTTTTGATAAATCAAACCGCATTTGATGGCCGAAAATACTTTTAGTACCTGTACCGGTTCTATCTTTTTTTTCTATTCCTGAGGTGTAAACAAGTTTCACCAAGTCTAAATATTGTTTCACAAACTTTTATTTAATCAAAAATAGGAGCATTTAAAGAATATATTAACCATAGTAAAGAAAAGGTTATCAAAAAAAATTAACAATGTCTAGGTTTAGCTTTTTCGATTAGAGAGTTCATCTCTAACACCTGCTGCTTTTTCGTAATCTTCCTTCGCAACATAGCTACTTAATAAACTTTTTAATTTAGAAATTGATAGTTTTTTCAAGTCCTTAGTCTCCTCTTTTTTCCCAATTTGTTCTGAATCAAAATTTTGAATCCAATTATCTTCAGAATTTTTTTTCTCTCTGGAAGAAACGGCTGCTTTAAATCCAGCTTTTTTCAAGATGGAGTCATAAATGAATATAGGTGCTTTATAGCGAAGAGCTAAAGCGATTGCATCTGACGTTCTAGAATCAATAATTTCCTCAATCTTATCATGTTCGCAAATTAAACTTGCATAAAAAACACCATCAATTAGTTTGTGAATAATCACTTTTTTTACAATAATTGAGAATCGTTCCGCAAAACTTTTAAATAAATCATGTGTTAATGGACGGGTAGGTTTAATTTCCTGTTCTAAAGCAATGGCAATAGATTGTGCTTCAAACCCACCTATAATAATAGGAAGTTTTCGATCTCCTTTAGATTCATTTAAAATAAGTACATAAGCGCCTGTTTGTGTTTCGCTGTATGAGATTTCTTTAACTGTCATTTGCACTAATTCCATAGGTATAAATTAGATGTAGATTATAGTAAAACATAACTTGTAATTGAGTTGTAACTCTACAAACGTATATTTTCCTTCTTTATTGAGTTCAGTTAATAGATAATTATTGATTAAATTTGCTCCTCAATGAATAACATACATGAAGACCATCCAATTTAGACAAGCCATTGCAGAAGCGATGAGTGAAGAAATGCGCCGTGATGACACCATTTATTTAATGGGAGAAGAAGTGGCAGAATACAACGGGGCCTATAAAGCTTCCAAGGGAATGTTGGACGAGTTTGGTGCCAAACGTGTTATTGACACGCCTATATCAGAGGCAGGTTTTTCTGGAGTTGGTGTTGGTTCTACAATGACAGGAAATAGACCTATAATTGAATTCATGACTTTTAATTTTGCATTAGTAGGAATAGACCAAATTATTAACAATGCTGCAAAAATCCGACAGATGTCAGGAGGACAATTCCCATGTCCCATCGTTTTTAGAGGTCCAACGGGCTCTGCGGGTCAGTTAGGGGCTACGCATTCACAAGCTTTTGAGAGTTGGTATGCAAATTGTCCTGGACTTAAGGTTATTGTTCCTTCAAATCCGTATGATGCAAAAGGCTTATTGAAATCTGCAATTCGTGATAATGACCCCGTTATTTTTATGGAGTCTGAGCAAATGTATGGTGACAAAGGGGAAGTGCCTGAAGGAGAATACACCCTTCCTATTGGTGTTGCAGAAGTGAAACGTACTGGGAAAGATGTGACACTTGTTTCTTTTGGAAAAATATTAAAAGAAGCATTTACCGCAGCAGAAGAACTTTCTAAAGAAGGAATTGATATTGAGGTTATTGACCTTAGAACTATAAGACCTTTAGATTATAACACAATATTCAAGTCAGTTAAGAAAACAAATCGCTTGGTTATTTTAGAAGAATCTTGGCCTTTTGGTAATATTTCTACGGAAATCACTTACCAAGTTCAAAACCAGATTTTCGATTATTTAGATGCACCCATTGAAAAAATTAACACTGCAGATACTCCTGCACCGTATTCCCCTGTTCTTTTAAAAGAATGGTTGCCTAATTCCCATGACGTTATCAAAGCAATAAAACGTGTGATGTATCATTAAAAAATGCAGACTTTACTGCAAAACAAAAGAAGGGTTTAGATCTTAATTTTTCTAGACCTTTAATTGGTTTTGTATTCTAGTTTGTTTTACTATTTTTACCACACTTTTCAAATAAAAAATTAAATATGGAATTAATAATAAAACTTTTACCTGCCTTTGGAATTTTGGCGTTACTATTTGTCTTTTTCAAGAACAACTGGGTTGTTAAACAAGAGGTTGGAAACGAAAAAATGGCAAGGATTGCCAAAAACATTGCCGACGGTGCAATGTCTTTTCTTAAGGCTGAATATAAAATTCTTTTAATTTTTGTAGTAGCAGTAGCCATCCTTTTATACTTCAAAGGAAGTAATGAAGTAGGCTCCAATGGAATGGTAGCGGTCTCTTTTATAGTTGGTGCTATTTGTTCAGCTCTAGCTGGATTTATTGGAATGCGGGTCGCTACAAAAGCAAACGTAAGAACTACGCAAGCAGCTAGAACCTCTTTAGGAAGAGCCCTAGAGGTTGCATTTGCCGGAGGAACCGTAATGGGTCTTGGAGTAGTTGGATTAGGTGTATTAGGATTAAGCAGTCTTTTTGCTATTTATCAAAACATCTGGCCAGGAGCTGATAACCTTTCATTGGTTTTAAACGTATTAACAGGCTTTTCAATGGGAGCTTCTTCTATCGCGTTATTTGCAAGAGTTGGAGGCGGAATTTACACTAAAGCAGCTGATGTAGGTGCTGATTTAGTAGGAAAAGTTGAAGCTGGGATCCCAGAAGATCACCCATTAAACCCCGCTACAATTGCAGATAACGTTGGTGACAACGTTGGTGATGTGGCAGGAATGGGAGCTGATTTATTCGAATCATATGTAGGCTCTATTATTGGCACCATGGTTTTAGGTGCTTTTATTATTACACCAGATTTAAACGGTCTTGGCGCAGTATACCTTCCTTTGGTATTAGCTGCAGTTGGTATTATTATGTCTATTATAGGCACCTTCTTTGTACGTGTTAAAGAAGGAGGAAATCCCCAAACTGCATTGAATGTAGGAGAGTTTGGATCTGCCGGACTAATGGTAGTTGCTTCGTACTTTATTATCCATGCTATGATTCCGGAGTCTGTTGTAGGATTGCCTTTTGGAGCGATAGGAATTTTCTTAGCTACTATTGCGGGTCTTGTTGCTGGTTTAGGTGTTGGAAAAATTACAGAATATTATACAGGTACTGATTCTAAACCAGTAAATTCAATTGTAAAACAATCTGAAACTGGTGCAGCAACAAATATTATTGCTGGACTTGGAGTGGGTATGATGTCCACAATGATCCCTATTTTATTAATTGCTGCAGCAATTTTAGTTTCGCATCATTTTGCAGGTCTTTACGGAATTGCAATTGCAGCAGTAGGAATGTTAGCAAACACAGGAATTCAGTTAGCAGTTGATGCTTATGGTCCTATATCTGATAACGCAGGTGGTATTGCTGAAATGGCAGAACTACCTAGTGAAGTCAGAGAACGTACAGACACCTTAGATGCTGTAGGAAATACAACAGCTGCAATTGGAAAAGGATTTGCAATTGCTTCTGCAGCCCTTACTGCATTAGCATTATTCTCTGCGTTTATGAAAGTTGCCAATGTAACAAGTATTGATGTCTCTCAGCCACGTATTATGGCTGGATTATTAGTTGGAGGGATGTTACCTTTCGTATTTTCTGCCTTATCAATGAATGCGGTTGGTAGAGCTGCTATGGCAATGATTGAGGAAGTGAGAAGTCAATTCAAAAACATTCCTGAATTAAAAGCCGCTCTTGTAGTAATGCGGAAGTATGATTCAGACATGACAAAAGCGACTGCTAAAGACCGTGCTATTTTTGATGCTGCAGATGGAAAAGCAGATTACCAAAAATGTGTTGAAATTTCAACGACTGCCTCAATAAAAGAAATGGTTTTACCAGGCTTATTGGCAATTGTAGTTCCTGTAGCTGTTGGATTTATTGGTGGTGCAGAAATGTTAGGAGGGTTATTAGCCGGAGTAACGACATGTGGTGTGCTTATGGCAATTTTTCAATCAAACGCTGGTGGTGCTTGGGACAACGCTAAGAAAATGATTGAGTCTGACGGCAGAAAAGGTTCTGATGCGCACAAAGCAGCAGTTGTTGGAGACACTGTAGGAGATCCTTTTAAAGACACTTCAGGTCCTTCATTAAACATCTTATTGAAATTAATGTCAGTTGTAGCCTTAGTAATTGCTCCAAGTATTGCTATGAGTAGTGAAAAAATAGCTGCTTATGTTAATGATCAGTCAGATGAAGCCATTGAATTGGTCGTTCCTGTGACAAATACAGAGGAATTAATCACTATTAATATAGACGCTGAAAGAGAACAAAAAGATTTAGCTGTTCAGATTTCACTGATTGGAAAGAAAAAAGAAGTTTTTAAAAATATTGACAAAATAACATCTACTCTAGATGATGTTATAGGGAATTAGTTAATCATTGATTTTAATAAAAAAAAAGCTGCTCATTGAGTAGCTTTTTTTATTACTTTTTTAATTTACCATCAATAGCTTCAATTATTGGAATAAGATCCTCTTTGTTTCCAACAAAATCTAAGGAATCGACATCAATAACAATTAATTTTGAAGGGTCGTATGTACTGATCCAAGCTTCATAACGTTCATTTAATCTGCTAAGGTAATCAATACTAATAGAACTTTCGAAGACACGTCCACGTTTGTGAATTTTATTCATCAAATTAGGGATAGAACTCCTTAAGTATATTATAAGATCGGGTCCTTGAATTAAGGATTCCATTAATTCAAAAATTCCTTTATAGTTATTAAAGTCTCTTTGGTTCATTAACCCCATTGCGTTCAAGTTAGGCGCAAAAATATGAGCATCTTCATAGATTGTCCGGTCTTGAATAATAATTTTATTATGCTTTCTAAAAGAAAGTAGTTGTTGAAACCTGCTTTTTAAAAAAAAAATTTGAAGGTTAAAAGACCAACGCTCCATGTGATTATAAAAATCATCTAAGTAGGGGTTATCGATCACATCTTCATAGTGAGGTTCCCAATCATAATGTTTAGCTAACATTTTTGTCAGGGTGGTTTTTCCTGCTCCAATATTTCCGGCAATAGCAATATGCATTCTCTTTATTTTTGTTTCTAGAACTGCAAAGTAGTGGCTTTTTTGAAAAGAAAAAAGAGAAGCAAAGGTTAAAATCATAATTTTTTAAAAGTGAATTATTTGGATTTGTTTAAAAAAAGTGTAAATTTGATATATTAAACGAGGAAGGATTTGACTGATTGCAGCCTCGATAAAAAATTGCTAAAACAGTGTTGCTTATTAAACACCCGTTTAAATCCTTCCGTAAAAGCAACAAAATAAATGTCATATTTTTTTACCTCAGAATCTGTAAGTGAAGGTCACCCAGACAAAATCGCTGATCAAATTAGTGATGCCCTATTAGATAATTTTTTAGCTTTTGACCCAGAAAGTAAGGTCGCTTGTGAAACACTTGTGACCACGGGACAAGTTATTTTAGCAGGAGAAGTTAAAAGCGCCACCTATCTAGATGTGCAATCTATTGCACGTGAAACTATTAATGCTATTGGATATACCAAAGGAGAATATCAATTTAGTGGTGATTCTTGTGGTGTTATTTCATTAATACATGAGCAATCTCAAGATATTAACAGGGGAGTAGATAGAGCTGAAAAAGAATTTCAGGGTGCTGGTGACCAAGGAATTATGTTTGGTTATGCCACCTCAGAAACCGAATCATTTTCTCCGTTAGCGCTAGATCTTTCTCACAAAATTTTAATTGAGCACGCTGCTTTACGGAGAGAAAAAAGTGAAATTACGTATTTACGACCTGATGCAAAATCACAGGTAACTATAGAGTATGGTGATAATAACAAACCATTACGTATTGATACTATTGTAGTTTCAACTCAACACGATGACTTTAATTCAGATGAAGTTGCAATGCTGGAAAAAATTAAGGCAGATGTTATTTCTATTTTAATACCTCGCGTAAAAAAAACTTTACCTCGCGCAATTCAGAATCTTTTTGGAGATGATATTACTTATCATGTGAATCCAACTGGAAAATTTGTAATTGGAGGTCCCCATGGTGATACGGGCTTAACAGGGCGTAAAATAATTGTAGATACCTATGGAGGTAAAGGAGGCCATGGAGGTGGTGCCTTTAGCGGAAAAGATCCAAGTAAAGTAGACCGAAGTGCAGCTTATGCTGCAAGACACATGGCTAAAAATCTTGTTGCTGCTGGAGTTGCAGATGAAATTTTAGTACAACTTAGTTATGCCATTGGTGTAGTAGAACCTACTTCCATAAATATTAATACCTATGGGACTGCTAAGGTTTCTCTTACCGATGCTGAAATTGGAAAAAAAGCAGCGTCTTTATTTGATATGCGACCCTACGCAATTGAGCAGCGTTTGAAACTACGAAATCCAATGTATTTAGAGACCGCTTCTTATGGTCATATGGGGCGCCAGCCTCATATTATAACAAAAACGTTTGAGTCTCCCTATAACGGAAAAGTGTCGAAGAAAGTAGAGCTTTTCACCTGGGAAAAATTAGATTATTTAGAAACAATTAAAAAAACATTTCAATTATGAGTACACAATTAGCAACAAAAGCTCTACATGCAGGACATGATACAGCAACAACCCTAGGAGCCCAAGCGGTTCCAATATATCAAACAACGTCTTATGTATTTAAAGATTCAGATCATGCAGCAAATTTATTTTCATTGGCTGAACCTGGATTTATATACACTCGCTTAAATAACCCTACCAATGATGTGTTAGAGCAGCGTTTAGCTGCACTAGAAGGGGGCGTGGCTGCCGTAGCAACATCATCTGGAACTGCTGCTATAGCAACTACCCTAATGGTAATTTTAAAAAACGGAGACCATATTGTAGCCTCTAGTAGCTTATATGGCGGAACCTATAACTTATTAGCCAATACGCTTCCCCGTTTTGGCATCACAACCACATTTGTGGACCCTGATCAGCCAGAAGAGTTTTCTAAAGCTGTGCAATCCAACACTCGTGCATTTTTTGCAGAGTCTTTGGGAAACCCAAAGTTGGATGTGTTAGATTTAAAGGTTATTTCTGAAAAAGCTCAAGCAGCAAAAGTCCCCTTTATTGTGGACAATACAGTAGCTTCCCCTGCTTTATTAAATCCAATTGAACATGGAGCAAATATTGTTATTCATTCCCTTACAAAATACTTAACTGGAAACGGAACTTCTTTAGGAGGTATAATTATTGATGCAGGCACTTTCAACTGGGCCAATGGTTTGTTCCCGGAGTTTACGGAGCCCAATCCAAGTTACCACGGATTAAACTACCATGAAGCTCTAGGTGCCATTGCTTTTATTGCTAAAGTAAGAATAGAGGGTTTGCGTGATTTAGGAAGTGCCCCCAGTCCGTTTAATAGTTTTCAAACCATTCAAGGAATAGAAACTTTAGATATTAGAATGAAGAAACATTCTGAAAACGCTTTAAAATTAGCAGCTTGGCTTTCTACAAAAGACGAAGTAGCTTGGGTAAACTACCCAGGATTGAAAACTTCTAAATACAACACCCTAGCACAGAAATATTTATCTAAAGGACAAAGCGGAGTTGTAACTTTTGGTTTGAAAAAAGGCTATGAAGGAGGTAAAATAATCGCGGACCACACAAAGCTTTTTGCTTTACTAGCTAATATTGGAGACACAAAATCATTAATAATTCACCCTGCAAGTACAACGCATCAACAGTTAGATGAAGCGGCACAAAAAGCAACTGGGGTAACCCAAGATTTAATTAGACTGTCTGTTGGTTTAGAAGATATTAAAGATTTAATTAAAGATTTAGAGACTGCCTTTACTCATTTGTAATCTAATTTGATGGAAATCCAAACACTATCGATTTCTCATTTTATCACCAACACGGGTGCTTTTTATGACTCGATTGATTTGCATTATCAGCATTTTGGTCAAGGCATAGGAACCGCACCCGTTGTGTTGGTTAATCATTCTCTTACTGGCGACTCTCAAGTTACCGGAAAGCATGGATGGTGGAATGAAATCATTGGGCCTGGAAAAACTATTAACACCCACCGGTATTGTATATTGGCATTTAACATCCCTGGTAATGGAACTTTAAATCAAACCTTTTCAAAAGCAGATGATTTTAATGCAGGAGACATTGCCACTCTTTTCTTAAAGGGCCTTAAGGCCCTCAAAGTATTAGAATTATTTGCTTTAGTAGGCGGTTCTATTGGCGGTGGAATTGCATGGGAAATGGCTGCACAAGCACCGTTACTTTCTAAATATTTAATACCAATTGCAGCAGATTGGAAGGCAAATGATTGGATTATAGCAAATACTTTTTTACAAAAACGTATTTTAGAAAACTCTACCAAACCCTTAGAAGATGCTCGTATTCATGCGATGCTTACTTACCGTTCACCTCAGTCTTTTGATTATCGTTTTGAAAGAACAAAAAATGTTGAACTTGGAATTTATAATATTGAGAGTTGGTTATTACATCATGGAAAAAAACTTGCTGATCGCTTTCTCTTGGAGGCATATGCTATGATGAACCACCTTCTTTCTTCTATTAACATTGAACGTAG
>JBKEHX010000019.1:0-17642 GCA_046711205.1 Flavobacteriaceae bacterium | reverse complement strand
CATTGAATGCATATTAGCTCTTGAATACCCGAGAGAAAAACTACAAATTCAAGTATTAGATGATTCTAATGATGAATCTTTATCCCTTGCTAAGGAAATTATTTTAGCTCAACAAGAAAAGGGAGTTCCCATAGAACATGTAACCAGAAAGAAAAGAACAGGATTTAAAGCAGGAGCTTTAAAAGAGGGCTTAAAAAGTGCATCAGGAGACTTTATCGCTATTTTTGATGCTGATTTTTTACCACAATCAGACTGGCTACTAAAAACAATTCCTCATTTTTCAAACCCTAAAATAGGAGTGGTACAAACACGATGGGGCCATCTTAATCGAGAGTATTCCCTTTTGACAGAGGTGCAAGCTTTTGCGTTAGATGCCCATTTTCTTTTAGAACAAATTGGTAGAGATCAGCAAAATCATTTTATAAATTTTAATGGTACAGCAGGTGTCTGGAGAAAAAAATGTATCATTGATTCTGGTAATTGGGAGGGCGATACCCTTACAGAAGATTTAGACTTAAGCTATAGAGCTCAATTAAAAAAATGGAGAATTTGCTATTTAGATACAGTAGTAACTCCTGCTGAATTACCAGTAACCCTTAGCGCTATTCGATCTCAGCAGTTTAGATGGAATAAGGGAGGAGCAGAAAATTTTAGAAAAATGGTAGGACGTGTAATTAATTCTAAAAATATTTCATTTTCAGTTAAATTCAACGCACTTTTTCACCTACTCAATAGTAGTATGTTTTTAAATGTATTGATCGTAGCATGTCTTAGTGTTCCTCTTTTATACATAAAGGAAAAGTATGAAGAGCTTCAACTTTTTTTTAATTTAAGTGACTTATTAATTGGAAGTACACTTATATTTTTCACCTGCTATTGGTTTATACAAAAACGTCTTTATGGTGGGGGATTAAATTCATTTATAGCCTATATAAAAAGGTTTTTTCTTTTTTATAGCTTCGCTATGGGATTTACCTTCCATAATTCAATGGCTGTTCTTGAGGGGTATCTTGGTATAAAAAGTGCGTTCATACGAACTCCTAAATTCAATATTAGTTTGCAAAAAGACGGCATAAAGAGCAATAAGTATACACTTAAAAAAATATCAATCTACACCTTTGTTGAATTGCATTTCGCCCTTTATTTCCTCTTTGGGATGTTGAGTGCATTTATAGTTTCCTCAGAAGGTGATTTTGGATTATTCCCTTTTCACACCTTATTATTTATTGGATTTAGCAGTATAACATACCATGGTTTGAAAGAAATGTAATTTAGGAATGAAAATAAGAAAACACATAACTCAGGCAGTACTCCTAACCCTCATTTTAATTGGGTTTTATCACATAGAACATGAACTTATAAGAGTAGATACCCTAGAGCTTCTCAGCACCTTCACACTCCTTTTTATCATCCTTTGGTTTTGGGCGCGTAACTTTAATAATCTGTATAGTATTTTTATTTTAGGAGTTTTAATTAGAGCTATTTTTATTTTTCATATTCCAGAACTTTCTCAAGATTTTTATCGATTTATTTGGGATGGGAATATTCAACTACTAGGAATAAATCCATACATATATACTCCAGATGTATTAATTGAACGTATTGATTTTCCAAATGCGCAACTTCTTTATGAAGCAATGGGAAGTTTAAGTGCAAATCACTTTTCAAACTACCCTCCTTTAAGTCAGTACCTTTATCAAATAATGGGTTATTTTAATAGAGGAGATTTACTTTACCCAGTAGTAAGTTTGAGGGTTATTTATTTTATTGGAGAGATTATAGTTTTTTTTATAGGGACTACCTTACTCAAAAAAATACATCGTAACCCAGAACATATTCTATGGTATTTTCTTAATCCACTTGTCATCATTGAAGGTATTGGAAACCTTCATGGAGAAGCTTTTATGGTTTGCTTTACCCTAGCCAGTGTCATATGTCTGCTTCATAAAAAAATATTTCTAGGAGGCCTTTTTATGGCGCTTGCAATAGCCACAAAACTACTTCCCTTATTGATTGTGCCTTTGTTTTTCCGTTTTCTTGGATTGAAAAAATTCACACTATTCAGCCTTTCTGTCTTTGTGTTCTCACTCCTACTTTGGGGTCCTTTTTGGGAAGAAGAAATGATTGCTAACTACAAAAACACCATTGGACTTTGGTTTACTACTTTCGAATTCAATGGCAGTATTTATAATATCGTTCGCGCTATTGGCTATGAAGTTAATGGTTATAATATTATACGTGAAATAGGAAAATTAACTCCATTTATTACCATTGGACTTGTGCTTGTCTTTACTTTTTTAAGATCCAACAGAGAGCTGAAGTCGGTTTTAAAAAGCATGCTTTTTCTACTAAGTTGTTACTTTTTTATGGCAACTACTGTTCACCCATGGTACCTCATTAATCTTGTTGTTTTAGGTGTTTTAACGGGATATGTCTATCCTATACTTTGGAGTTTGACCGTGTTTTGGAGTTATAGTTCATACGGCCCTGAAGGGTTTAAAGAACAATGGATGTTGAATGTCCCTGCCTATCTTATTGTGTACACTTGTTTCTTTTATGAAATATTCAAAGGAGCATTAGGGGAACATCTTCAAAAACCCAACTTCCTTAGAGTTTAATCGTCTGTAATTACCTCTAGGTAATTCTTTTTTAGTTAAACCTCCAAAAACAACTCTATCGATTAGAATTACACTAAGTCCAACTGCCGCAAAAAGCTTGACAACAATTGAGGGACTTATGGAATGAACTTCAATACCTACTTCTTTTTTAGATTTACCATCAACATGACTAATGGCAGTTATTTTATATGTTTTTTCAAAAACAAGCTGTCCTTGTTTTAATTGCTTCATCATTTCAGAGGTTACGTTTTTATCTAAGACAACTTTATAAACCATTGGAATGGAGGTTGATTTATTTAATTTTTTACGTAATTCCTCATCATTGGTAAAAAAAAGTAAGCCTGTCATGGGGCGTCCCATTTCACCAATTGGTGGAATTTTTGTTTTCACCGCAGAACTGATTAACTCCTGAACTGATTTACTTGCAACCCCAGATTGTGAAGTAGCAACAAAACCTTTGGGCTTATTCAATAATAAATATACGGGAGGAGTTTGTTGAATTCTTGATCCATCAAATTTAACCTCATCATTTGGCTTTACCTGATATCCCATTTCAGTCACAATTTTTCCATTTACATGAACAAGTCCGGTTGCTATGTGGTCATCAGCTTCTCTTCGGGAACATAACCCAGCATTTGAAAGGAACTTATTTAAACGTACAGTATCATTTTTTTTAACTGAGGGAGCGGAAGTTTTGGGGTTTGAAGAATTATAGTGGGATTTCATATCGTATACAATTAGGAACAAATTTATAAACCTTGATCAATTAAGCTAATGCTTAATACGCCAATTAAAATCCATGCCTTGATTAAATTATGGAGCCAAAGGTACGTCTTTTGATCGTTAGCACGCCATAAGAATACTAATACCAAAATCAAATATAGAGGGCTAATTCCAAAGTAAAAATACATTAAACCCAAGGGATACTTAATTATATAAAAATTTGGAATTAAACTACCCAATAAACATATGGTAATAATCCATTTTGTGAGAGTATTATCAAAGACTATTGGAAGTGTTCTATAGCGTTGCACCCAATCGCCTTTAAAATTTTCTAAATCTTTAATAATGTCGCGACCAAGAATTAAAAAAAACAAATAGCCCGCATGAAAAAAAACTAAACTATCAAAATTTTTAAAATAAAGGGTAATCGCCCAGAAGGGAAAAATCATCAATAATGTAGAAAATAAATTACTTAGCCAAAAAAGACGCTTTACACGAAAGCTATACAACCAAATAGCAAACATATAAAAAAGAAAAAATAAGACTGCACGAAAAGAAATTATACTTGCAAATATAAAGGCCGTCATGTTAAGTATTAAAATCAATACCAGTTGAATTTGCTGTGACACCAAATGCTCAAGAATATATTTTTTTGGACGGTTAATTTGATCCTTAGAGGCGTCGTAAAAATTATTAATTATATAACCTGCAGCAGTGGTTAAAGCAGAAGCAATAACAATACTGAAAAAATCAAAATCAAAAAGTAAGCCCCACCAGGAGTGTTGTGGCGCTAAAATATAACGAGCAGTTAAGTATTGAGCGATTATTAAAATAATAATATTATATCCACGAACAAGGCTGAATAAACTTAATAATTTTAAAAGGGTGCGTTGCTGTTTGGAGGAGAATAGCATGCCTGTTTCTTAAAAGTGATACACCACCTCGAGAGGGTATGCCTTTAATGCTTTTTCAGCTTTTTCAAAATCACGCGTAAAACCTAACATAAAACCACCTCCACCAGAACCACAAAGCTTTAGATAGTAATCATTAGTTTCTATTCCTTGCAACCAAATATCGTGAAAAGCATCTGGAATCATTGGTTGAAAATTATGCAAGACCAAAGCCGACAATGATTTTATGTTTTTAAATAATGATGATATGTTTCCTTTCAAAAAATCTTCAACACATTCATCAGAATACTTAATAAACTGTTCGCGCATCATAGTGCTGAAAGTCTCTTGCTTCATGCTTTCTTTAAAGATAGAAACCATGGGCTCTGTTTCTCCAGCAATTCCACTATCTAATAAAAAAACAGCTCCTTTTCCAGTGCTATGTTGTGATGGAATACCGGTAGTTTCAACATGTTCCTTTGAATTAATCAAAATAGGTAAACTCAAATAGCTATTTAAAGGATCTAAACCAGAAGATTCACCATGAAAAAAAGATTCCATTTCAGCAAAAATAGTTTTTAGATGCTGTAATTTATCTTTCGTTAAATTCTCTAAGACTGTTATTTTATGCAACGCATATTGGTCATATATTGCAGCCACAAGTGCGCCACTACTCCCTACTCCATATCCCTGGGGAATGCTGCTATCAAAATACATTTCTTGTGCTAAATCAAGTTCTAATTGATCCCAATCAAAGACAACTAATGAAGTGTCTATTTTTTTTAAATACTCAGCAAAAAAAAGTAGCTTCTTATGAAAAAATTTATTTGAAGCAGTATTTTTTGAAGGAATTTTTAATGCACCCCTATAAAAATTATAAGGTATTGAAAGGCCTTTGGCATCTTTTATAATTCCATATTCACCGAATAATAAGATTTTAGCAAAAAATAAGGGTCCCTTCATAGATTTCAAAGTTATATTTTTTTAGCTCCTATGCCAACTTCATCCAAAAGGTATTGTTCATTTTCACAAAAAATAGAAAGCTCCTTTTTAATGAAAATAAGAACTGATTCTTTATTTTCGTGAGGGTAAAGTAAATGCAAGTTAGCTCCAGCATCTAAAGTAAAACACAAAGGAATAGAAGTGCTTTCTCTATAGGCTAATACTTTTTGAATAATTGCCAAAGTGTTGGGTTGCATTAAAATAAAATATGGGGAAGAAGTCATCATCATCGAATGTAAAGACAAAGCTTCCAACTCTACAATACGCATAAAATCATCTAAAGCTCCTGCCTCCATTATTGAAATTAAAGAAGATAAATGTTTAGTTGCTTGTGAAAATCGATTTTCTGCAAAAGGATGTCCGTGCATTAAATCGTGTCCTAGGCTGCTAGAAACTGATTTACTTCCCTTATCTACTAATAAAATAGTATCCTGATAGGTTTTAAATATTGAATGCAATGAATCACCAAAAGGAGTGGCATATATGTCTGAGCTTGTTCTTTGCGTGTTATTTTTTCCCCAAAGGGTAACAGGCCCTTGTATACTTCTAGCGGCACTTCCCGAACCCAAACGTGCTAAAAAAGAGGCTTTTTGATGAAAATAAAGATTCGTGATCTCTGGGAAAAGTTGTCGCTCTAAATCCATTAAACATAATGATAATGCAGCCATTGATGAAGCAGAAGAAGCAATTCCGCTACTGTGTGGGAAAGAATTTTCACTGTGAATCTCTAAATGAAACTTCCCAATCCATGGAATAAAAGGTCGAATTCGTTCTAAAAAATTAGCTACTTTTGGTTTAAAATCTTCTTTAAGAACTTTATGAAAATAAAATTCAAAATCAGTTGTTGATTTTGAATGTGGAGTAAAGACAACACTTGTTTCTGAAGTACTACTTGAGAGTGTAAAACTTAACGATGGATTTTTAGGCAATTGTGCTCCATACTTTCCCCAATATTTAACCAATGCAATGTTACTTGGTGCTCTCCAAGAAGTTTTATATGAAATGGGGGGAGCTGTTTTAGAAATAAATGATGTTGATTCCATATAACACAAAGATACAGCCTTAATCGTAATGGTTAAAGAGAATTAATGTAAATGGTTTTTTATGTAACTTTACAGAGTTATGAAACAAAGTAAGCCTCGACTTATACTAGCTATTATATTGGGAATTATGCTCTCAATCGCAATAGGATTTCTATCAAGTAAAGTTACTCAACCTGTAATTTCTTTTTGGTATGCCAGCTTAATAAAACCCTTTTTTTCTCCCCCAAACTGGCTGTTTGCAACCGTTTGGACACTATTATATATTCTTATGGGCTGGGCGTCTGGTCGCGTTTGGTATTTTGGAATAAGGCATCGTTGGGGCAAAACAGCTCTCTATCATTTTGGTGCACAACTTATTTTCAATGGCCTTTGGTCCTTAGTTTTTTTCGGATTAAAAAATCCCCTTCTTGGTCTCATTGTGATTATCGCACTATTAATTCTTATTGAACGGACTATTTACTGGTTTCGTTTAGTCGATAAAGTATCTTCCTTCATGCTCTACCCCTATCTCGTATGGGTTTGCTTTGCTACACTTTTAAATGCTGGAATTCTATATTTAAATTAACACACCACCCCATAGAATTAATGTTAAATATCGTGATTTATTCTAATAATTATACAATTAAAGTAATTACAAAAGTGAGAATTTTTTATTGCTTTGGAACCCGCTCAGGATAATCCGTAATAATACCATCAACACCCAAAGCAATTAAATTTAAAATGCTTTCAGGGGTGTTTACAGTCCAAGGATAAAGCTTAAAACCTGCCTTTTTAATTTTAGAAATATTATTTTTACTTAATGACTTGTAGTTAGGATTAATGGCCACAGCATTTAATTTTTTAGCAATAGGAATAGCATCTAAGGGATCATCTTCGGTTAAAATAGCTATGGGAACTTTTGTAGTGGCTTGGTAAAAAATTTCAAGTTCTTCCCAATTAAAGCTTGAAATAATTATTTTATCTGCAGACCATGATGTACTATCAAAATAACGTTCCAAAAGCCGGTTTGTAAGCAAGGCTGTTTGCGCTCCCTTTAATTCAATATTCAATAAAACACGTCCATCAATCAAATCCAAAACCTCCTCAAGAGTAGGAATAGAGAAACCATCTAATACTTCAATATTTCTAATAGAATCTAAATCCAATTGTTCAATATATCCAGTAGCATTGGTTAACTTTTCAAGCCTATGATCGTGAAAAACCACCAGCTCTCCTGTAGCGCATCGAAAAACATCAATTTCAACGCCATCAACCCCTAAAGAAATAGCTTTAGAAATAGATGGAAGTGTGTTTTCTGCTATATGTCCTCGAGCACCACGATGCCCAATAACTAATGGATTTTGAGTAGTATTTTTAGTACAAGCGGTTATAAATAAAATCATAACAATATAAAAAAAGAGTTTCCCTTTCATTTTTTAAAGTTACTAAATCAATAAAAAGGCTGACTACTTATCTTATTTATTTTATTAATATCCAAAATTCCCAAGGTTTCATATCGTATTGAAAGGATGCAGAAAGAGGTTTTAGTCTATAATCTTGATAGCGTTTATACATACCATCCAGGGGCATGGTAAATTGGGCATAGTCTTTACTCAAATTAGCGATAACTACTAAGGTATCGCCCTCTTTACTGCGTTCAAAGGCAAAAACCTGCTTGTTTTTTGTGGTAAGTAATCGTTTATACGAACCCCCTTTTTTCCCAGAAGCAAGCGCTTGATGATTGTTTTTTAAAGCCCCTAACTGCTGCAATAATTTCATTGTTTTTCCAGCATTTTTCGGGAAACTATCTTTCTCAAAAAAGTGGAGTCTTTTATTTAAATCATATTCTTGACCAGAATATATCAAAGGCATACCTGGTGTGGTATAGTTTAGCGCCATAAAAACATGCCCTGCAGCTCCATAACTTTCTTTAATGGTTCCATTCCATGAATTTTCATCATGATTTGAAACAAAATTTACTAATATATTTTCAGCACCATATCTTTTTAAGGTAATATCTATATGTTTTGCAAGATCATTAGCTGTCTTAAATCCTTTGGCAACTTCTTTAGACAAATGGTGCCCTAGCCAATCATAAGTAGCATCAAACTTGTTAACGAGACCTAGACCTCCTGGGTGGTAAATATCAGTTTCTGCTAAAAGAAAAACAGGTTTAATTTCACGTAATGCAGCAAAAGTTTTGTTGTAAAAAGCTTGAGGAACAGCATAGGCTTGATCAATTCTGTAGCCATCAATATTAGTCTCTTTAACCCAATAAAGCATCGCTTGACGTAAGGCTTCACGCATTTCTAAATTATTGTAATTTAAGTCTGCTACATCAGTCCAACCAATAGATTTACCTGTTCTAAAGTCTATAGGGTCAATTATTTCTCCCTTTCTGTTCTTACGATAAAAATCATTATTCTCTTGTATCCATAAATGATCCCAACCTGTATGACCAGGTACCCAATCCAAAATCACATACATTCCAAGGCTATGTGCTTTTTTTACTAAGGATTGAAAATCTTCTAAAGATCCAAATTCTGAATTTACTTTGGTATAGTTTGAAACTGCATAATAACTACCCAATGGCCCTTTACTTTTTGTTGTAGAAATTGGATTAATAGGCATTAACCAAATAACTTTTACCCCCATTTTTTTAATAATATGTAAATCTTTAGCAAAAGCATTAAAAGTGCCCTCATTAGAATATTGTCTAATATTTGCTTCATATAAGACTGAGTGTGCAATAGTGTTTTCTGAGATTGGCGCAAACGAATCTTTCACTTCAGGTTTTGGTTCAGGAACTCTTGCTTCTTCTTTAATAGGCTGGCAAGAAGCAATAAAACTAGTAATTAAAAGTATGGTAATTCTTTTCATTTTTTTAGTTTAATTTAATTATTATATAGTTTTAGAAGGTACTTCTAAAGTGTCTTTCAAAATAAAATAATGTTCATAAAAAATATCCTTAAAAATTGTTTTAAAACAATTTATTCTTCGAAAACGACTGAAGCCTAGTGATTTATTTTTACTAGTGTTATTTAGAACAACAATCACTCTTTTGTCTATAAAAAATCTAAAATACACATAAACATCTTCTTATGAAAAATAATATAATATTTCACGAAAAGGGTTGCAATAAAATTCGAGGCTCTGTAATTAAAAAAAGGAAATAAGAATACAATAAGAAAACTGAATTTAAATAATGTTTAAATTTCAATTGCTTTACCGTCAAGATATACGAGCAGTTCAGAGTTATTATGCTGAATTTGAGTCCCTTTTTTTGTTCTACCAACCTTTATTAAAGTACCTCTAAAATTAATTTTAAAAGAATATTCCTCCCACTGATTAGGTAATTTTGGATTAATATGTAGTTGATTGTTTTTAACTCGAACTCCACCAAAACCTTCAACAATACTCATCCATGTTCCTGCCATACTGGTAATGTGCAAACCCTCTTCCACCTCTTTATTGTAGTCATCTAAATCTAGACGTGAGGTCTGTAAATAAAAAGAATACGCTAGCTCCATTTTATCTAATCTAGAAGCCAATATAGAATGTATACAAGGTGAAAGTGAAGATTCATGTACTGTTAATGGTTCATAAAAATTAAAATGTCGTTCCAAACTTGTGGTATCAAATTGATCTTCAAAAAAATAAAACCCTTGCAATACATCAGCCTGTTTGATATATGGTGAACGTAAAATTCTATCCCAAGACCAGTGCTGATTTATAGGTCGTTCTTCCATAGCTAATGAAGAGGTAGGAAATAATTCTTTATCTAAAAATCCATCCTGCTGCAGAAATAAATCTTGTGTAGGGTGTTTAGGAAAATACATCGCAGAGGCAATATTAGTCCATTGATCGGCCTCTTCTTGCCTCCAATTAATTTTATTTTTTAGTTGTTCAAAACGTCTTGGATTTGCTAAAGCAACCTTTGCTACTTGTTCTTTAGCGTAAGTTAAACACCATTGTGCAAGATAATTTGTGTACCAATTATTGTTAACATTATTCTCATATTCATTAGGTCCAGTAACGCCCAACATTACATATGCTTTTTTAAAATCAGAATAATGAACCCGTTGTGCCCAAAAACGTGCAATTGCTACAAGTACCTCAAGACCCATTTCTGGAATATAACTGGTATCGCCCGTAAAACGTTCATAATTATAAATTGCAAAAGCAATTGCTCCATTTCTATGAATTTCTTCAAATGTAATTTCCCACTCATTATGGCATTCTTCACCATTGATTGTTACCATTGGATACAAGGCGGCTCCTTTATTAAAGCCTAGTTTTTTAGCATTTTCAATAGCCTTATCTAACTGATCATAGCGGTATTTTAATAAATTACGTGCTACGTCTTGATTTTTTGTAGCCATATAAAAAGGCAAACAATATGCCTCTGTATCCCAATAGGTACTCCCTCCATACTTTTCGCCAGTAAATCCTTTTGGGCCTATATTTAAACGTGCATCTTTCCCATTATAGGTTTGATTGAGTTGAAAGATATTAAAGCGAATTGCTTGTTGGGCTTTATCATCTCCTTTTATCTCAATATCAGATTGCTCCCAAACTATTGACCAAAAGGCCTTTTGTTCGGAAATTAAAACATCGAAACCTTTTTCTTTTGCATGATTTATTTGAGCAAGTGCTTCGGCAGTAAATTGAGTAGTTGAATGATTCATCCCATTAATATATCCTCCGAATTTCAAAATGGTACATTCTTGTCCTTCAGCCAAAGACAGAGAATTACATTGACTTAAGCGCCATGATTCATCTTTCGTGTTAAAATCAGAAAAAAAAACGCCATCTTCAGACAGTAAACTTGTATGAGCAAAAGTACATACATCAAATTCGGTCTTTAATGTTTTTGAATGCAGTGCGATAAGCTCACTAGAAACAATCTTTTTTTGATGCTCCCAAAAAGGGTCATCCCAGTTAGAATCTTGATTTGTAATATGTCCATCTATAAAGGAATCAATGGAAATTTCACACGTACCTTGGAGTGATTTTACTGTATAATGAATTACCCCCAGGGCCCCTTGATCCATTGAAAGAAATCTTTTAACCATTACTTCAATCCTACAGTCATCTGTTACTTGAGCTTTAAAAAAACGGGTGTAAATTCCAGTTTTCATATCCAATTCCCTATAGAATCCTTTTACTTCTTTACAGGAATTTAAATCTAAAGAAACATTATTAATTTCTAGGTGAATTCCTATCCAACTTGGCGCATTTAAAACTTTGGCAAAATAGTCAGGGTATCCATTTTTCCACCAACCTACAAGTGTTTTGTCTGGATAATAAACACCTCCTATATAACTTCCTTGAAAAGTATCGCCAGAATAATATTCCTCAAAATTGGCCCGTTGCCCCATCGCACCATTCCCTATGCTAAAAATACTTTCAGAAGACTTTACATTATTTGGATTAAATCCTTTTTCAATAATTTTCCATGGATGAACGTCTAGATATTGGTTTTTCACAAGTTTTCTTTTAGTTTAATTACGCCTTTTCTTTAATCTGTTTCTCTAGTTTAAAGTTAAAAAAGAGTGGAAAGTATTTTTTTATTTAAAGAAACAAAATCTGGATAGCAAAAATCGGCATTTGAAAAAGTTTTTTTATCCCCGAGGGCTATTGACGTCATTCCTGCTGCCTTTGCTGCTGAAATTCCTGCAACAGCATCTTCAAAAACAATACACCTCTCTGGCGAAACCTTTAATGCAGTACTTCCTTTTAAAAAGACCTCTGGATCTGGCTTACCGTTTTCAACGAGGTTTCCGTCTATAATGGCTTCAAAATAATTTGTTAGCTGTAATTTATCAAGAATAATTTTAGCATTTTTACTCGCTGACCCCAATCCGATTTTCAACCCGCGTTCTTTCAAAAAAGATAAGGCCTCTGAAATTCCAGGCAGAATATCTGAGGGTGATATGGATTGAATTAAAACTAAATAATCATTGTTTTTCTGAATCAAATAGTATTCAAAATCTTCTGGAGTAATTGTGACATTTGCTATGTTCAAAATAATGCGTAATGAATCAGACCGACTCACTCCTTTCAACTTTTCATTATCTTGATGGGTTAAATCACAACCAATATTTTTCGCGATTTTCTTCCAAGCTAAAAAGTGATATTTTGCTGTATCAACAATAACCCCATCCAAATCAAATAAAGCACATAAATGTTTTTCCATGTCCATCTTGTTAGCACTGAAGAAGCACTATTAAATTTATTTTTACGCTAATTATTTCATCTATCTACTGAAATTATTCTGCAGGAGCCAAGCGAACAGTCAATCCATCAATAGCATCTGACATTTGAATTTGACATCCTAACCTACTATTCTGCTGCACAAAAAAAGCTTCAGAAAGCATTGCTTCTTCGTCATCAGAACGAGCTAAAAGCATATGATCACTTTCAATATAGCATTGACAAGAAGCACACATTGACATTCCACCACATGTACCTTCAACAGGAAGTGAATAAGCTTTACAAATTTCCATTAAATTCATTTGCATATCTGTAGGTGCAATTAAAGTATGGGAAACACCTTTGCGATCTATTAAATAAATGGTGATTTGTTTCAGCATTTTATTCTATTACTTTAATTGTAGATTTGGCTGCTTCTTTCAAAGAACCATCAAACCCTGCTATACCACTTACTGTTGTATATTTCAATACATTTTTTTTGTCTGGATAAATTCTTTTAAAAGCACTCTGACACATAAGAGTAGCTTCATGAAAACCACACAATATTAATTTTAACTTACCAGGATAAGTATTCACATCACCAATAGCATAGATACCAGGAATATTTGTTTGATAATCTAATGAATTATCAACTTTAATGGCATTTTTTTCAATTTCTAAGCCCCAGTTTGCAATAGGTCCTAGTTTAGGCGTTAATCCAAAAAGTGGGATAAAACTTTCACACTCAATACGTTTTGACACACCGTTATGATTAACTTGAATTGAAGTTAAGTAATTACCTCCTTCCAAAGCGGTAACCTCTGCAGGGGTTAATAATTGAATGCGTCCTTCATTCTTGAGTTGTTGTACTTTTTCAACTGAATCTAAAGCCCCTCTAAATTCAATTCTGCGATGAATTAAAGTAACAGAAGCAGCAATATTTTCAAGAAAAATAGCCCAGTCTAAAGCAGAATCTCCACCACCTGCAATGACCACTTTTTTATTGAGATAGACCTCAGGGTCTTTAATAATATAATTCACTCCCATTCCTTCAAAATTTTCCAACCCCTCAACGGGGGGCTTTCTAGGTTCAAAACTACCCAAACCTCCTGCAATTACGACAACAAGCGCTATATGTTGAGTTCCTTTATTGGTTGTAACCAAAAACTGATTATTATCTGTTTTTTTTAGACTAACTGCAGATTCTCCCAAAGTATAAGTGGGTTGAAAAGGTGCAATTTGTTGCTCCAAACTCTTAATTAAATCACCAGCAAGAATTTCTGGGTGAGAAGGAATATCATAAATTGGTTTCTTAGGGTAAATCTCAGCACATTGACCTCCAGGCATTGGCAGAGAATCTATTAAATGACATTTAAGCTTGAGAAGTCCAGCTTCAAAAACAGCAAACAAACCAGTGGGTCCTGCACCAATAATTAGTATATCTGTTTTAATCATTGAGATTTGCCTCTATACTCGTTACTGTTTCTATTTGAGGAAGGTACTTTTTTATGGTTAATTCAATCCCGGACTTTAATGTCATTTGATTAACGCTACATCCCAAACAAGCACCGTGTAACTGAACTTTAACGTGCTTATTATCTTCAACAGAAACTAAAGAAATATCACCTCCATCTGATTTTAAGAATGGGCGTATTTCTTCTAAGGCTTCTAATATTTTTGCTTTTACTACTTCTGCTTCCATTGATTACTTTTTTATGGCTTCACATCCTACTAAATTGATTATCTCTACAGCTTTGGTAGGGGGTAAATTTTTATTTCTTAATAGCACTTGAGACACAAGTTTTTTTGTTATTTCAGCAAAAATAGCGTTTAAAGCAGTTCCTTCTTGAAGGGCTGCAGGTCTCCCGAAATCTGCGGCTTCACGAACGCTTTGTTCTAATGGTAATGCTCCTAAAAAGGGTACTTCTTTGTCTTTTGCTAAATATTCTGCTCCTTTTTTTCCAAAAATATAATATTTTTTATCAGGAAGTTCAGCAGGAGTAAAATAACTCATATTTTCAATAATTCCCAAAACAGGCACCTTTATATTTTCCTGTTGGAACATTGCAATTCCTTTTTTAGCATCAGCTAAAGCTACATTTTGAGGAGTACTAACGACAACAGCTCCGTTTAGGGGTAACGACTGAACAATACTTAAATGAATATCACCAGTGCCCGGGGGGAGATCAATTAGAAGAAAATCTAAATTCCCCCACGCAGCATCAAAAATCATTTGATTTAGTGCTTTTGTAGCCATAGGGCCGCGCCATATAACTGCCTGCTCCGGTTTTGTAAAAAATCCAATAGATAATATTTTTACGCCATAATTTTCAATGGGCTCCATTTTAGATTTACCATTTACTTGAATTGAAAGGGGTCTAGCATCTTCCATGTCAAACATTGTTGGAATAGAAGGCCCGTAAATATCTGCATCTAACACTCCAACTTTACACCCCATTTGGGCAAGGGTTACTGCTAAATTTGCAGTAACAGTAGATTTACCTACACCGCCTTTCCCTGAGGAAATAGCAATAATATTTTCAATGCCTGCTATCGGTTTACCTTTAATTGTTGAAGGCTCAGCAGCTACTTCAGGAGAAACAACCTTAATATTAATTGTGATTTTAGCTTTTTCATAAACCTCTTCATGAATGGTTTTCAAAATAGTAACCTCTAATTTTTTACGTGCTTGTAAACTTGGATTCTCAAGTTGAACATCTATATCAATTTGATCTCCAAAAATCATAATATTAGAGATTGCACCTCGATCAATTATACTCCCTCCTTCTCCAGGGAGAGAAATTTTCTTAAGTGCTTTAAATACAGCTTCTTTGGTGATTTTCATGAATCTATTTAAATAATATACAAATATACAGCGAAGGTTTCAATATCAAAAGGTAAAGTATTTTAAAAAGGAGGAAGTGCTGAGGTTGGATCCCAAAAAAATATTTCTAATTGCTGAATCTGATTTTCTTTAATCTTAACCCCTTCATTTTTCAGCAACTGCTCCATTATATTTTTTCCACCAAAGTGATGTTTTCCCGTTAACAGTCCCAAACGATTCACAACACGATGTGCAGGAACATCAAGATGAACATGAGAGGCATTCATTGCCCAGCCCACCATTCGTGAACTTAGTGGTGACCCTAAATATTTTGCAATTGCTCCATAAGTAGTTACTTTTCCTTCAGGAATAAGTCGTACGATCTCATAAACGTCAGAAAAAAAAGAAGCTTCCTTTGGCATCTTTATAGTGTAAAATTCATATAGGCAATGGCTTTCTTTTTTTCTAAAAATTGATTTTCATAAAATGTTTGTATTGCCGTTGCTAGTTCTGGTGCATCACTGTTATTATAAATATTATGATGTGCATATTTAATCGCTCCAATTTGAGATACAAGGCCAAGGGTATAACCAAATAAAAACTCACTATCTGTTTTAAGATGAACTAAACCGCCTGGCTTCAAAACGGTTTTATAGGTTTTTAAAAGATCAGGGTGAGTAAGCCTGTGTTTAGTTTTTTTGTATTTTATTTGAGGATCTGGAAAAGTAATCCAAATCTCATCTACCTCACCTTCTGCAAAGCATTGACCAATTAATTCAACTTGTGTTCTAATAAAACCAACATTAGTAAATCCCTGTTCAAGAGCCGTTTTTGCACCACGCCAAAAGCGCGCGCCTTTAATATCAATTCCAATATAGTTTACTGCAGGACTTAGTTGCGCTAAATGGACGGTATATTCTCCTTTTCCACAGCCTAATTCTAAAACAATTGGGTTTTTATTTTTAAAGAAATTTTTTCTCCAAGATCCTTTATAGGGAAATTTTCCCTCTAAAATATAGTCTCTTTCCGGTTGAATAACATTGGAAAATGTTCTGTTCTCTCTAAAACGCTTTAATTTATTTTTACTCCCCACCCTTTAAATTTTAAGCAAAAATAAGAAATTTAAATCTCCTTCTTAAGAGTCTTTATAGTTTGCGATTGAAAGTGAAAAAGAAAATTCAGAACCTACACCTATTTTACTTTCTGCAAATATTTTTTCATTATGAGCCTCGATAATATGTTTAACAATTGCCAAACCAAGTCCTGAACCACCTCTGATTCTATCACGACCTTTATCTATTCTATAAAAGCGTTCAAACAATCGCGGAATATGTTCTTCTGCTATACCTTCTCCATTATCATTAATTCGAACCCATATTTTAGTGTCATTAACATTCTCAATACTTACCTCTGTTACCCCATTTTCAATTCCGTATTTAAGGGAGTTAATAATTAAATTTGTAAGAACTTGCTGAATACGTTCTTCATCAGCAAAAACATTGATAGGCGATTCATAATGACGATCTAACCTTAACGTAATTTTATTTCGAATGCCTTCAATTTCCAATAAATCAAATACATTATTTATCGTATCTCTTAAATCAAAATCTAACTTATTTAATGTCTCAATTCCTGACTCAAATTTGGTGATAATATCCAAGTCTTTTATTACAAACATTAAGCGGTCAATCCCTTTAGCAGCTCGTTTTAAATACTTCGTTTTAATTTCATCGTCTTCAAGGCCTCCCTCCAAAAGTGTCAATACATAGCCTTGAATAGTAAATAAAGGTGTTTTTAATTCATGTGAAATATTACCTATAAAATCCTTCCTGTAATTCTCTTGCTTCTTTAATGATTCCATTTCTAAATTTTGTTCAGAGGCAATTTTTTTAAAATTAGATGTTAATGAATCAATTGTTTTAAAATTACTAATAGGTTTGGAAGAAGATAATATAGGAAAAACACTATCATAAATTTCACCTACTTTCTGAACAATATTTCGCTCTACAAAAAATGATATAAGAATAAAACAAAAAATAAAAACAAGCACAAAAGATAGCAGTAGTGGTATTAGCAATTTTTGCAAGGGAATCTCAAGAAAAAAATAAATAACACCCAAAAAAAGGAAACCAGTAAAAAAGGAAATTAATGCCGCTGGAAGTATATTGATGTGATTATTTCTTAGTGATGACACAAAAATCAATTTTCAGGTTCAATGAATTTATAACCAACACCTTTAATAGTTTTAAAAAAATGGTCGCCTAATTTTTCTCTAAGCTTACGAATATGAACATCTATCGTTCTATCACCCACAACAACTTCATTTCCCCAAACCTTTTCCATTATATTTTCACGTTTAAAAACCTTA
>JBKEHX010000018.1:0-17668 GCA_046711205.1 Flavobacteriaceae bacterium | reverse complement strand
TTAAGAGAAATTAAATTTTGAATTTTAGAATTGGAAGTATAATTATATTTTGATTTAGAGAGTAAATTTTTCTCCAAAAATAATAATATAAAAACTAACAGTATTAAAACACCCGCTAATTGGATTGCAGTAGTAATATCTCCCATCGAAAACCAGGCTCTAAATATACCTGTAGTATAGGTGTTAACTCCAAAATATTTAACAGCACCATACTCATTAAGCACCTCCATTATAACTAGAAATAATCCTGATAAGATTGCAGGAGTAGATAATGGTAGTATTATTTTATAAAAAGTTTTAAAAGAAGATAAACCAAGGTTTTTAGATACATTAATATAATTAGACCCAATTAAGCTGAACGAAACTCTCGATACTGAATAAATATATGGGTATAAAGCTAAGCCTAATATTATTCCAAGAATTTCAATTTGCAAATAATCTTTGTTAAATATTAAATATATTTCGGGAGTATATTCTCTCATTAAACTTAAAACAGGCCCTGTATAACTTAGAATATCACTATATGTAAAAGCCATTATATAGGAAGGTATAGCTAAAGGCAAAAACAGTACTATATCATAAAATTTCCTTCCTGGAAATTTATACAAACTAATAAACCATGCGGGAAAAATTCCAAAGATTAAAGAGAAAACAGAAACTATAATTACTAAATAAATTGTGTTTAAAGAATATTCTAAAAGAAGAGTGTCCCACAAGTAATAAAATGAAGCTCCTTTAGTTGAAAATATTTTCAAAAAAATCACAAGTATTGGTAGTAAAATAAAGAGACCAAAAATAAAACTAGTTAAGGCCCACCTTTTGTTTTCAATCTTTAAAATTTTCTTTACTATTTCCAACCAGTTTTATCAAATATTAATATTGCGTCGTTTCGGTATTTGCCTAATAAATTTAAATCTAGAGAATCACGTCTAAATCCTCCCCACTTTTTTACAATTTCAGAAGGTTCAACTATAGGATTAACAGGGTATTCATAACTATTATTTACATAAACAATTTGTGCCTCTTCGCTAGTTAAGTATTCAATTAGTTTTATAGCATTTTTTTTATTTGGGGAATACTTTGTTAATCCTATTCCTGAAACATTAATATGACTCCCGCTTTCATTTACACCTTGATTTGGAAAATAAACTGAAACAGATTTGCCAGCATTTAACTCTTCTTGATTATCAGAGGATAATAGAAGGCCAATATAATAAGAGTTCACTATGGCAATATCTCCTTGTCCTGCCGCAATTGCTTTCACTTGATCTCTATCACTCCCTTTAGGATTCCTTGCAAAATTTTTAACCAACTCGGAAGACCACTCTGAAGCCAAGTCAACTCCTTTGTTGGCAACAATTGAAGACATTAAGGCTTGATTGTATGCGTTTGATGAAGATCTTACTAGTATTTTTCCTTTCCATTTTTCATTAACTAAATCTTCATATGTGCTTAATTCATTTTTCTTGACTCTTTCGTTACTATATACTAGTATTCTTGCCCTATATGTTATAGGTGTCCAGTAACCGTTTGGATCTTTGAGATTATCAGAAATATTTTTTTCAATTTTATCAGAATTTACTTTTTGTAATAGATTCATTTGGGATGCTTTATATAATTTTCCAGCATCAATAGTAATAAATAAATCAGCAGGACTTTTCCCTCCCTCATTCTTTAATCTTTCTATCAATTCATCAGCATTAGCTTTAACAACGTTAACTTTAATTCCTGTTAATTTTTCAAAATTTTCATATTGTATATTATCAACCTCATAATGTCTTTGACTATATATATTAATTTCATTTGATTTGTTATTTGAACAGCTATATATAATTACGCAGATGATCAGCAATTTTAAAATATTTTTCATTTCCTTTGTATTAACTTTATTTTAATTAATAACGAAAATAATTATTTTTATTTAGAATAAATAAAAATAAGAGATATTTTTTGACGAAAATTCTTAGTATAGCTTTTATTTTTTTAAAGATCTTGTGAATTTTAAAATAAGTCTTTCCATTTAAGTGGTATAGGTTATTCTTCTATTTTTAAAAAGTTAATTAAATGAAGAATTATTACCTATTCGACAATCATCTTGTTTTTTAATTTATTTAGAACTATTGATTTGTTTCCCTTTGAGTCGAATTTCGATTTTACAACATGGAAAAAAACTTATAACTTATTTTGTAATGAGCTTAATAGTAATAATGGTTGAAGAATATTTTATAAGAAAAAAAGTTAATTAGAAAATTTGAACCAAGTCTCAGTTTTATATTTATCTCCAGGGGATAAAATAACGCTAGGAAAATTCGATTGATTAGGAGAATTGGGAAAATGCTGTGTTTCCAAACAAAACCCAAATCTTTTATCATAAGTTTTAGATGTTTTTGATTTCAATGATCCGTCAAGAAAATTTCCAGTATAAAATTGAACACCTGGCTGATCTGTGAAAACCTGTAATTTTATTCCAGATTTCATGCTTTTAACTTCTGTAGTTTTTCTTATATCATTTCCAAAATTATTTAAAACCCAACAGTGGTCATAGCCTAAACCAAGATTCAATTGATTATTTTTAAGATTAATATCTTTTCCTATTTTTTTGAATTCTCTAAAATCAAAAGGTGTGTTTTCAACATTTCGTATTTCTCCAGTTGGAATTAAACCCTTGTCCACAGGGAGAAATGATCCTGCATTGATATTAATCAAATGATCTAAAATATCTCCTGAACTTTCTCCTGATAAATTAAAATAGGAGTGTTGAGTCAAATTAATAATAGTTGTTGAATCAGTAATAGCTTCATAGGTAATTTTTAACTCATTATCATGGTTTAAAACATAAGTAACTTCAACATTTAAATTCCCAGGATAGCCCTCTTCCATATGTTTTGAAAGATAGCTTAGTTTTAAGCCTATATAATCAGTTTCATTTAATTCTTCAACAGACCAAATAACCTTATCAAAACCTTTTATTCCACCATGAAGTGCGTTTTCTCCATTATTTTTTTGAAGTTGATATTCTCTGTTACCAATTTTAAATTTCCCATTGGAAATCCTATTTCCGTATCTTCCAATTATAGCTCCAAAATAAGGATGTCCCTTAAGATATTTGTCAATATTGTCAAATCCTAAAACAACATCCTTAATTTGACCTTTAGAGTCCGGAAAATTAATATTTGTTATTATGCCTCCATAATTTATTATTTCGACCGACATTAAGCTATTAGATAATTTATACTTACATACTTTTTGACCAGATGGTAAAGCTCCAAAATCACTTTTCACTAAACTCATAGATTTATTGTGTTTAAAATTACAAGAGTATAGAAAAACAAAAGAAGTTATCAATAGAAAATGATAAACACCTTTTATTTTTTTCTTTATCATAAACGAATTTAGTTAAAAAAATAATTTTATTAAGATAAATATTAACGGTCCCAAAAAAAGTCCAATTTTTTTTTATTTCAAATCATTTTTTCAGATAAAAGTTTTTTCTTCACTCGCTAAACAATTTAATTTTTACAGGTCAGACTAAAGTAAAAGTATTTTTTTTAAGATTTAATTAAAAGCTATTTAATTTTATTTTTTAACAAATTAATCTAATTTAGATTTCTGAACAGGAATTGAAAAAAATTTATATTGGATAGAGGTAAAGAGAATTTCTTTTATTTTTTTAAGAATAACTGAAGGAGTTAATTTCAAGACAAATAAAGAGATGATCACAAGTATTATATAGAAGATTATGTTGAAATTAAGTATGTGTTTTGGAAATATTTTTTAAATTTTAAAAGAATGATTGAGAAAAAACCTATAATTCGAAATAATTATAAACATTTTTATCCAATTACTACACGTTGGATGGATAATGATGTTTTTGGTCATATAAATAACGCGTCATATTATTCATATTTTGATACGGCTGTAAATAAATATTTGATTGAATTTGGAGGACTGGACATTAAAAAAGCATCTGTTGTGGGATATGTTGTTCAGTCTAATTGCAATTACTTGTCTGGTATTGCTTATCCAGATCAGATTGAAGTCGGTTTAAGAGTAATTAAAATAGGTAATAGTTCTGTTACCTACGGTATAGGAATATTCAAAAATGGAGAAGATAAAGTATGTGCATATGGAGAATTCATTCACGTATTTGTTAATAGGTCTAAAAATGTTTCTCAAAAAATACCAAAAGATATTAGAGTTGCTCTAGAAAAGTTATTGGTATTATAATCACCTTTGAAATAAGCTCAATTTATTAATGCTAACTCAAAACATCCTGTATTAATAATCTATATCAATACTAACGTTCAACACTAACTGAAGCTTGATGACATTCACACCCATCACACGTGCAAGGATAACAAGTGCATAGCTGACAATTACCATCTTTGCAAAGACTACAAGTACATTGGCATTTCATAATAAACTGATTTTATATAAGTTACAATTTATTTTTAAATTAGCCAGAAAGAATAAACTTTATTTTTAAAAATTTAATAGAACTATTTTATAAAAAAAATTATTAGACCTCCAGTAATTAACCCTTCCATAAAAAAAATCCAAAGTAAACCATAATCAGATATTCCAAATGCCTCTTGAAATTCTTTGACTAATTTTTTATGCCAATTATACATTTATTTGTAGTTATTAATTATATAACAATAAATAATCAAATTTATTTTTTGGACCAATAATCATACACTACAAGATCATCTAAATTAGGAGCAAAGATTTCACCAAATTTAACATGAATGGGATGAGGGAGATAAACACTATCTCGGTCTATTTCACTTTCAAACTGCATAGTAAGACTATGAGTCAAACCTTTATTGAAACCTTCTGGAGATATATTAGTAGACCATATAAGATTATATACCCCAGGGATTTGATTTAGGGATAGCCCAGCAATTTTAATATTTTCAATTTTATCTTTAGCAGTTTCTTCTTTAAATTTAAATAGTAATAAATGATGTAAATTATATTCTTTACTATAAATTTCATCTTTGGATTTACTCAAATCACAAGAAATAAAAGAGAAACAAATAATTACTACTATTGTATTTATTTTTAAATATAAGTTCATACATCTAATATATTAAATATAGTTGTAAATAATTTTCTTATTATTAAAACACTTTTCATAGTTTTATTAAATTATGGAGTTTAAAATATATCAAATAGATGCATTTACAGATGAAATATTTGAAGGTAATCCAGCTTGTATAGTTCCATTAGATGAGTGGTTACCAGATCATATACTTTTAAAAATATCAAAAGAAAATGCAGTATCCGAAACGGCTTTTTTTATTGACAAAGGAGGCAAAGTAGACTTACGATGGTTCACTTCTGAAATTGAAATGGATTTATGTGGTCATGCTACACTAGCAGCAGCTCATTGCCTTAAAACTATTCTTAATTATAAAGATGATAAAGTAATTTTTAAAACACTAAGTGGAGAATTAAAAGTTTTATTTCAAAACGACATGTATTACATGAATTTTCCTTCCAGAATGCCATTTATTTCAGAATTACCAAAAGTTATTAAAAAGGCATTGAATATTCAGCCCAGAGAAGTGTTCAAATCAAGAGATTATATTTTGATATACGACTCAGAACAAGAAATAAAAAACATTAAAATAGATAGACAAATATTTGATCAAATAAATTTAGATCCTGGAGGATTAGTAGTTACTGCAAAAGGAGAAGAATGTGATTTTGTATCAAGATTTTTCACTTCTCAATCAACAATTTTTGAGGATCCAGTAACAGGATCATCACACTGTTCCTTGATTCCATTTTGGTCAAAAAGATTAAAAAAAAATAAACTCAACGCAATACAGATTTCAGACAGAAAAGGGGTGTTAAATTGTAAAAACATGGAAAGTAGAGTTGTAATTAGTGGAAAGGCAAGAACCTATTCTAAAGGAATATTTTTCATAAAATAATAGTTATTAAAACTTTACTAGGAATTAATATTTTAAAAATCCTTAGATATCTAGGGATTTTATTTGGTTTTAAATTATTTTAGATCAAAGCGATCAAGATTCATAACCTTACTCCAAGCCGCTACAAAATCATGAACAAATCTTTCTTTTGAATCATCACAGGCATAGAATTCTGCAAGTGCACGAAGTTGGGAGTTTGATCCGAAAATTAAATCTACCCTAGTAGCTGTCCATTTTATATTTCCGGTTGAATTATCACGACCTTCAAAAATCTCTTCAGATTCAGATAGAGCTTCCCAATTTGTAGTCATTTCTAGTAAGTTTAAAAAGAAATCATTGGTTAATACTTCCTCTTTTTTGGTTAGTACTCCATGCTTCGAATTATCAGTATTAGCATTTAAAACTCGCATACCAGCAATTAAAACTGTCATTTCAGGAGCTGTAAGAGTTAATAAATGTGCACGATCTAGAAGAAGTTCTTCTGTTGGTCTATCATGGCCTAGTTTAAGAAAATTACGAAACCCATCTGCTGTTGGTTCTAAAACTGCAAAAGATTCTTCATCAGTATCCTTTTGAAGCGCGTCTGTTCTCCCTTGTGAAAAAGGGACTGCTATTTCATATCCCCCATTTTTTGCGGCAATTTCTACAGCAGCAGAACCACCTAGAATAATTAGGTCAGCTAATGATACTTTTTTTACATCTGATTGTGAATTATTAAATTCACTTTGAATATTTTCTAGAATATTTAAAACACGAGCTAGTTTTTCTGGTTGATTGACTTCCCAGTTTTTTTGCGGAGAAAGTCTTATACGTGCACCATTTGCTCCTCCACGTTTATCAGTCCCACGAAATGAAGATGCTGACGCCCATGCTGTTGAAACTAATTCTGAAATAGACAACCCTGAATCGAGTATTTTAGATTTAAGCAATATTATGTCTGAATCACTAATTAGTTTATAATCAACTGAAGGAACTGGATCTTGCCAAATAAGAGGTTTTAAAGGAACATCTTTACCAAGATATCTTGAAATTGGACCCATATCACGATGGGTTAATTTAAACCATGCTTTTGCAAAAGTATCTGCAAATACTTCAGAGTTTTCATGAAAATGTTTTGAGATTTTAGCATATGCAGGATCAACGATCATTGCTAAGTCTGTTGTTGCCATCATAGGTGCGTGTTTTTTAGACTTATCATGAGCATCTGGAACACTTTCTTTGCCTTCTCTGTTTTTTGGTGCCCATTGATTTGCACCAGCAGGGCTTTTTGTTAGCTCCCATTCATAACAAAATAACGTATCAAAGTAAGTATTATCCCATTGAATTGGAGTAGGAGTCCATGCGCCTTCCAAGCCGCTAGTTATAGTATCAACTCCTTTGCCACTACCAAAGCTATTTTTCCATCCCAAACCTTGTTCTTGGATTGTCGCTCCCTCTGGTTCAGCTCCAACATTAGAAGTATCTCCAGCGCCATGAGTTTTTCCAAAGGTATGTCCTCCAGCAATAAGAGCTACAGTTTCTTCATCATTCATAGCCATTCGACTAAAGGTTTCACGAATATCAATTGCAGAAGCAAGTGGATCTGGCTTTCCATTTGGACCTTCTGGGTTTACATAAATTAAGCCCATTTGAACAGCACCAAGTGGATTTGTTAATTTGCGATTTCCTGTGTAGCGCTTATCTCCTAACCACTCTGACTCAGGCCCCCAGTTAATATCAATTTCGGGTTCCCAAACATCTTCACGCCCACCTGCAAAACCATATGTCTTGAAACCCATTGACTCAAGCGCACAGTTTCCAGTTAGGATCATTAAATCTGCCCAAGATATTTTATTGCCATATTTTTGTTTAATAGGCCAAAGTAAGCGACGTGCTTTATCAAGATTTCCATTATCTGGCCAGCTATTTAAAGGAGCAAACCGAAGACTACCAGAAGAAGCACCACCTCGACCATCTCCTATTCTATACGTTCCTGCACTGTGCCATGCCATGCGAATGAAAAAAGGTCCATAATGGCCATAATCTGCAGGCCACCAATCTTTAGAATCTGTCATCAAAATAGAGAGATCTTTTTTTACAGAATCAAGATCAAGACTCTTGAATTCCATTTTGTAATTAAATTCTAAATCCATAGGATTAGATAAGGGAGAATTTTGATGTAAAATCTTTATATTTAATTGATTTGGCCACCAATTTTCATTAGAGTAAACACCCGTAGCTGTGTGTCTTTCAGTAACCGGAGCAAAAGGGCATTTGCCGTTTCCGTTAGATAAACCTTCCATATTTTTAAGTTTATTATTTTGTCTAAAGAAACAAAATTTAGAACATGTTTTACTATAAAAATTAGTTTAAAAAACTATTTAGTTATAAGAATTATTTATAGTTAATAATACTCAAATATGACAAATTAAGAAACTTACTTAAGATTTGGCTGTGGTTTAAAAGAAAACGCCCCTAAAGTTAATTAGAGACGGTATAATTTTGAAAAAGATATCGTTTGGATTAATTAAAACCCCTCCCAAGTGGAGAGTGTGAATTTTATGAATTTTTCAATAGAGATCTATTATAATAATCTGATGATCTTACAATTTTACCATCCCCATTAAGACTAAGTTCATTATGTAAATAAACTTTAGTTTCTTTTTTAAA
Organism: Flavobacteriaceae bacterium; assembly: GCA_046711205.1. Lineage (GTDB taxonomy): Bacteria > Bacteroidota > Bacteroidia > Flavobacteriales > Flavobacteriaceae > MS024-2A. The sequence continues at coordinate 9,077 of JBKEHX010000018.1, read as the reverse complement.
ATAACTATCCACCAAGAGATTAGAGAATAACCATCTCCGTTGTATTCAAGTAAATCTGGATACCCCGATTCGTTTACAGAAACTATATCAAAATTCTTAAATAATTCTTGATTTCCTTTTTTGTGTTCTTCTATTGTCATAGATTCTCCAAATGAAAGGTTGATATCAAATAGCTTCGCATTAGTTAAAAAATCTGCATATGCCTGATCTAAATTTCCACGTTCAAAATTTGACATCATTCTTCTTACCACTCCAACATATGGATGATCTTTGTAAATTGTTCCGTTTTTTGTTGTTGAAAATGAAGAGTTGTATTTTGTGATATGTTGAGTATTAAAGCTTTCAATAATTCTGTGAATTTTATTTCCTTCTTTATTTAAAAGAATAGAACGATCATAAGGTGTTTTAACTTTAAATCCATTTTTTTAATCACAATTAGATCATTAGCTTTAAACCATCATGAGTGCAACACTCAAATTAAGTCGGCAAATGGGTTTAGTCGCTGTAATAGCTACTGGGGTTTCCTCAATGGTGGGTGCTTCCATAAACGTTGTTCCTTTTATGATTCACAGAAGTGTTCCATCTATAGGGCCAAACGTTTTGTGGGCCTTTGCTTTTGCTGCTATTCCAGCCTTATTTGCCGGTCTGGCGTATGCCATTCTATCATCTGCCATGCCAAGAGCAGGGGGTAGTTATTTGTATGCCAGCAGGGGATTAAATCCCTATTTGGGATTTGTAGCGAGCTTTTCGCAATGGTTTGGTCTTTCTATCGTTATTGGCGTCATTGCTTATATTTCAATTCCCTTTTTAAGAGATATCGCCTATAGCGCAGGGTTTTATTGGCTGTCCGGCTTGCTCGACATCTCAGCCGTTCGCGTTGGACTGGGTTTGACTTTAATTTGGGGGTTTGTATATCTAAACATCAAAGGCGTTAAGTCCTACACCAATTTATTGATCCCTATGGTGATTGTCATATTTTGCCTTGGCAGTATTGTCATTTTATCGGGATTATTTTATGACACGACGGATTTCCTGTCGGCTTTAAAAACAAAAGAGGATGTGGTACATACCGTTCCCACAAACCCCATTTTCGATTGGCGCGTATTTTTATCTGCAGCAGCAATTTTATTTTCAAGTTTTATTGGGTTTGATGCGATCGCCCAAACGGGAAGCGAGGCCAAAAATCCTACACGTAATTTACCACTAGCTATTCTCGTTGCGATTCTTGGGGTGGGCTTGTTTTATTTTTTGTTTACCGCTTCGGTCTATAGTATCGTGCCATGGAGTTATGTGGCCGAGCAAGCACTATTAAAAGATATTACAGCCCCTGGTTTACTTAGCTATGTACTGCCTAGCGGACTGGACATACTTATCCTTTTTGGAGCTGCTATTGCGCTGATTAACGACTTGCCTGCCATGCTGCTATCCGTATCGCGTCTTATGTTTGCTTGGGCAAAAGACGGGATTTTCCCCAACAGCATCACAAAGATTCATTCCAAAAATAAATCCCCCTATATCGCATTAATTGTAGCTGGTGTGATGTCTAGTATCGGTGTTTTAGGATCACACTTTGCTGGTGATTTCTTTTTAGGAATTGATATCATGGTTACGTCCATGTTGGTCAATTTTTTACTGATGAGTGTCACTTTATTGACTATCAAGCAATTCAACCCTACATTATCGCAAGAGATCCGCATTCTCAAAAACCGAACCTTGCAACTTTTAATCGGATGGGGCGGCGTGGTGTTCTTGTCTGTATTTTTAATCATCCATTTATACAAAGACATGACCAGTCTTGTTGAGGAGTGGTATTTCCATTCCACTTATGTTTGGCTGATTGTCATGGTACTAGCAAGTCTCGTTTTTTTTTACCAATGGCATCAATTACGACAGGCAGATACGAGCTTGGACCAACGTTTTAAAAATTTACCAATAGAATAGATTATGAATAAAATTGCTTTCTTATCTACATCGCTCCCAATTCCTAGATTGATTATTGGATTATGGCAAATTGCCGATATGGAAAAAGATAATGAACAGCTCGATCATGTCAAAACAGCTAAATACATGGATGCCTATGTGGCGGCAGGTTTTACAGCTTTCGACATGGCCGATCATTACGGTTCTAGCGAGATTATTGCAGGAGAGTGTAAGAATAATCATCCAGATAAGAATTCAATTCGACTATTCACTAAGTGGGTGCCCAAGCCAGGTCCCATTGATAAAAATGAGGTAAGAAAAGCCGTTCAACATGCTCTGAATAGAATGCAGCAAACCAGCATCGATTTGATGCAATTCCATGCCTGGCATTATACTGATCCCAGTTGGCTAGATGCGCTGACCTTCTTAAAAGAACTTAAAGAAGAGGGCCTAACCCATAATATTGGTGTTACGAATTTCGATGCCCATCATTTGCGCATTGCTCTGGCACACGGTATTCCCATTGTGAGTAATCAAATATCACACTCCGTTATAGACCGAAGAGCCCTTGGCCCAATGAAGGCTGTTTGTGACCAATATGGCGTCCAACTCTTGGCTTATGGGACACTTGCTGGTGGCTTTTTATCCAACCGTTGGCTCGGGAAAGAAGAGCCTAGTCTTGAGGCTCTTCAAACTTGGTCTCAAATGAAATACAAACGCTTTATTGACGCTGCTGGAGGCTGGGCCGTATTTCAACAACTTTTGATTGCTTTAGAGCAAACCGCTACTAAACACGGGACATCCATAGCCAATATTGCCAGCCGTCACGTCCTTGAAAATAATAATGTAGCAGCCGTAATTATAGGCGCACGTCTAGGTGAAAATGCCCATATCAAAGAACATCAAACATTGCTCAACATTGACCTAGACGCTAATGATGTCACCCTCATTGAGGATGCAATTTCACAACTATCACCTGTTCCAGGAAATTGCGGCGATGAATACCAAAAGCCACCATTTCTGACCGCCTCTGGCGATCTGAGTCATCATTTGGAAACCATTCCCGCTGTATACACCCCTAAAGTGATTTCGGACCAACGAAAACAGGTTTATAGTGATACCGTTTGGGAAGAATTTGCCGGCTATTCACGAGCGGTTAGAAAAGGGAATCGCATTTTCGTTTCTGGAACAACAGCAACTCATGGTAACCTAATTGTTGGTGGTAGCGACGCAGCAGCACAAGCTCATTTTGTCATTGATAAAATCGAGGCTGCTATAGAATCATTAGGGGGGCGATTAAATGATGTCGTTAGAACTCGCATTTTTGTAAATGACATCAAAGATTGGGAGCCTGTCGCACGCGCACATGGCTATCGATTCAAAACTATAGATCCCGCTAATACGCTCGTTCAGGCCAAGCTGGTTGGAGAAGGCTATTTGGTCGAAATAGAAGCGGAGGCCGTGTTGGATGAAAAGCCAATTTAGATTAATTACTAAAGGTTTTTAAATACCCTGACCAGGTTTTCTTCTCAAATGCTTGGATAGCCTTTTCAAAGTCCAATGTTAAATCTTGAGCAACGCGCAGCCGATGCCAATCTTGTTCTGATGGAATGGTCACTCGTGATGCTGCTGCCTTTAATGCTTGATCCGTTGCCGAATAGGCCGTTATTTTTGAACTTTGCCAAGCCCCAACTTGCCGATCAATTGGTCGGTCTCTACCAATACCTTTTAGGGCAATAAGTTCGTTTTGTATTTTCCTTAAACGTGCGCCTGTCTTTTTATGTTGTGCAGGATCCTCCGATAAACGACTCATTGTAGTGTTGAGATGCTTTTTCCATGAATTCAAGGTATTCAAAAGGTTGGTCAATATCTTAACTTGCTTGTTTACCGCTTTTTGATAGCTGTACAATTTTTCATCTACTGCCTCTTCAAGATCGAACCTAGGGTCAGTGACTACTTTTACCATTGATTTGCTTGTGTCACCTTGATAGTTTAAGGTTATGCTGTAATCACCCGGCAAAACAGGAATGCCTCGTGACTCTTCATGGATCCAAGCGCCCGGAAGATTTACCTTCGCTTCATCTAATTTCCATGTCACATAATTCAATCCACGTTTAAAATGATGACCAACCACAGAATTAATAGCTTTGCCCTTGGCATTATAAATAGTTGCGATAATGGAATCTGTTTCGCTTGGCGTTGCATTAAGCCATACGGGGATTTGAACCTTTTGGAACACCCTGTTCTCGCCTTCAAAAGTGGTGTGGAATCCAGTCCAAATATTTCCTGGAGGGGCAATAAATAAGCCCTTAACTTGTACCACTTCGTTGAGCGGCAAAGCTTTTATTTTTTTTGCAGATGTGTTGACGATGATTTCCCGTAAACTTAACAAGTCATCCAATACCCATATGGCACGTCCAAAGGTTCCAACAACCAAAGCAGATTCCTTTTCTTGAATGACCAAATCCATGGTTGATACACTTGGAAACCCATTTTTAAATTGCGACCAATCTTGACCCTCATTAATACTAACCCATAGCCCATTTTCTGTACCTAAAAAGAGCAGGTTTTTTTCTAATGGATCTTGAATAAAAGACAAGGCATATCCCTTAACATGATCACCGTTGACAATACTTGTCCAACTCTCACCAAAATCAGTGGTTTTGAAAAGATAAGGTTCATAATCACCTTTGCGATAATTGTTTACAACGAGCCAAGCCGTTCCTTCCTCAAATCGCGAGGCATGAATTCGTGCTATCCAAGCTTCATGTGGAAGGCCTGTGATTTTTGTTGTGAGTTTCTCCCAAGAGTTGCCCCCGTCTCTTGTTAGATGCAACTGTCCGTCGTCGGAACCGACCCAAAGTAAATTTTTGTTCAAATGACTGGGGGCGATAGCCAGTATGCTGTTATAATTTTCAGCGCCTGAAATATCCAATGTCAATCCACCGTAATCCCCCTTTTGATGCTCGGTGTTATTGGTCGTGAGATCAGGGGAAATAATACTCCATGTTGCGCCCTTATCCGAAGTCTTATGAACAAACTGTGACCCGTAATAGGCCGTGTTTTTGTTATGGGGGTCTTTCGCGAAACCCGCATTCCAATTAAACCGCAAGGGTGTTTTGGTGGTTGGTGGTTGAGGCGCTATACTTTGATAATAGCCAGTGATTTTATCATATCGATATAAATCACCATTTTGAGACGTCCCATAACCAAAGCGGTAGTTATCCCGATCGGGAGCGATATAAAAACCATCGCCGCCGACAAGGTATTGCCAATACAAGGTCCTAATTCCACCTCTTTTCCATGTATATGCAGGGCCCGACCAATTGCCATTGTCTTGCATACCGCCATAAACATTAAATGGGGTGTCGTAATCAACATTGATATGATAAAACTGTGCGACAGGAATGGTCTCTGGGAAATACCAACTTTTCCCATGATCGTAGGTAATTCCTAAACCGCCATCACCGCCAATAATAAAATGAAGGGGGTCATTAGGATTGATCCACATCGCGTGAAAATCGGCATGAACACCTTTAGTTTCATCGGCAGGGATGATCGGTTTGGGATCAAAGGATTTACCGCCATCATAACTCACAGACAAGGGTTGATATATGTTGTACAATCGATCTTGATCTTTAGAATCAACAGCTAAATCTTGAAAGTAAAAAGGTCGATTATTGGTGAATTTCGGATTGTCATTTATTACTGACCATGACGCACCACCGTCATCACTCCGATAGAGTAAATTTTGCTGAGCTTCTACTTTAGCATAAACTCTATTAGGATTACTTGGTGCAATGGCCACACCAATACGACCAAGATTTCCCTGAGGAAACCCTTGTTTTACTCCAATCTTCTTCCAAGTTTCGCCACGATCTTCACTAACAAAAAAGCCAGACCCTGGACCTCCTGACACAAAAGAGTAAGGGGTTCTTTGGTGTTGGTACAATGCCGCAAATAATTTGTTGGGGTTTGAGGGATCTATGACCAAATCCGCAACCCCTGAAGCCGTGTTAGAATATAAAATTTTTGTCCAAGTTTCTCCGCCATCCAAAGATTTATATAACCCGCGATGTTCGTTTTCCGTAAATGGATCGCCCAAGGCGCCAACATAAATAACGTTCTCATCTCTAGGGTCAATCAAAATACGGTGAATGGTTTTTGTGTCTTCCAACCCCATGTACCTCCATGTTTTTCCGCCATCCATACTCTTGAAAATTCCCATCCCCAAATTCATGGAGTTTCTCGGATTACCTTCCCCTGTGCCGACCCAAACAACATCAGGATTGCTTTGCTGAATGGCTAGTGCTCCAATATTTTGTGTTGGCTGGTCGTCAAAAACTGCTTCCCAAGCGGAGCCTCCATTTTCTGATTTCCAGACGCCTCCAGACGCCGCACCCACATACATGAGTTTTGGATTGTCGGTCACCACATCGATAGCGGTAATCCTGCCACTCATATTGGCCGGACCAACATTACGTATGGTCAAGTTCTCGAGGGTGTTGAAATTTAGTGTTTGGGCCTTTAAAGGCATTGCCACAAGCAATATCATATATAATAAAAGACGCATATCTTAATGGAGTTTTCTAGACTTTACAATATAGTTATAATTTGTTACTTTTATGGAAAGTCAATTCATCCCGCAGTGACAAACTTTAACCGCATTTTCATGAAAACTCCTGGTTTCTTTTTAATTCTGTTTATATCCTTTCATTTTCAAAGAGCAACAGCGCAACAGCAGATTATTAATGACAATAGCATTCCTGAATTAGTCAGTTTATTCAAAGATTGGCGTTCTTTTGAAGCTCCGCCATTACAAAATGGCGCACCTGATTATTCTCAATCGACCCTTGACAAGCGTTGGCCATCCTTTATGGCATTAAAAAACAAACTTGAGGCCATGCCGAAAGACGAATGGAGTGTAAGTCAACAGGTAGACTGGCATATCCTTTGGGCAGAAATGAACGGCTATATTTTTAACTATAACGTCTTAAAACCTTGGCAAAGAGATCCTGCCTTTTACAAAACCATTTGGACTTATAAAAGTGATGTTCCGGCTCACGAAGGTCCTACTCATCATGCCCTAATAGAGTTGTGGCAATATGAATTTCCGCTTAATGAAGATTCGGAAAACCAGTTGGCGTCTTCCTTAAAAACCATCCCTGCCTTGTTCCAACAAGCGCAGCAAAACTTAACTGGCAATGCCCGTGATTTATGGATCACTGGGATTAGAGATTTGAAAAGTCAGATGGCAGATTTAGAGGCCCTGCTTCTCAAGCCCGGTGTTTCTGAAAATAAAGCCTTGACAGCTGTTATCGAAGAGGTCAAAATCTCTACGGCATTATTTGTCGATTGGCTAACGGCTAAAATTCCCCATAAGACTGGCCCCTCTGGAATAGGAAAAGACAACTACACTTGGTATCAACAAAATGTGCATTTGGTGCCCTTGAGTTGGGAAGATGAAGTGATGCTATTGAAGCGGGAACTGGCGCGCGCATGGTCTTCTTTAAAATTAGAAGAACATCGGAATCGCAACTTACCAGCCTTGATTGATGCCGATTCTCCAGAGGCCTATGACGCTTTAGCGCAAAGCGCCGCTAAGGAGTTGATCGCGTTTCTGAAGGAGAACGATATTGTTAGCGTGAAAGACTATTTCACTGATGCTTTAGAACCACACTTGGGTCAATTTATCCCTACTGATAAACGAAATTTTTTTTGGATAACGGCTCATTACGACCCTAAACCTCTCTACTCTCATTTTTATCACTGGTTTGAATTGGCTCAAATGGCATTTGAGCCACACCAAAATCCAATCCGAAAAGATGCTTTGCTGTATAACATTTTTGATTCCAGAAATGAAGGTTTAGCTACAGCTGTTGAAGAAATGTTTATGCACGCCGGTTTGTACGACAAAAACCCTAGAGCTCGGGAAATAGTTTACATATTAATCGCACAACGTGCTGCAAGGGGCTTAGGCTCCTTATATGCCCATGCCAATATGATGACCATGGAAGAGGCGGGTAAAATTCACTCGGAATACACCCCAAGAGGTTGGATGAAAACAGAGAAAGAATTACTTATTTTTGAGCAACATTTGTATTTGAGACAACCTGGCTACGGCACCAGTTATATTACTGGTAAATACTTGCTCGAAGAAACCATGACTGAAGTGGCTAAAGAGCAAGAAAAGCACGGGGAGCCCTTTACTCTAAAACAATTCTTTGATACCTTAACAAGTTTAGGTAATATGCCTATTTCATTAGGCCGCTGGGAATTGACAAGCGATTCGAAACCGCTAAAACACATTTACAATTCTTACCAAGAACTGGATAAAATAAAATAATCGGAATAGCATCGCGTTAATCAGGATGCCAAATTAACTTAAGGGCTCAATTTTTCTAACTATACTTAGAGCAGAAGAACAACCTTCAAGTACCACTCCAACAAACTTAGGAAACTACACCTAATTCACTCCAATGGGATATATCAAAAAACAGGACACTTTTAGAAGTGTTTCACAACTGGTTAGAGAAGTGAGAGTCAACAAAAAAAGGCTTACATCTCTGTAAACCTTTTTGCTCCCCCTCAAGGAATCTGACCTCCTTACTGATTGCTTATTTTGATAGTTTCAGTAATTAAATCTATTCACCAATTTTACCTTCATAGAACGTTTTAATATGGTATTAAAAAATAATCTTAAAGAGATTAGACAGAATAAAGAATATACTCAAGAAGAATTAGGAAAAAGTGTTGATGTAAGTCGTCAAACCATAATATCTATTGAACGATACAGATATAAACCAAGTTTAGAATTAGCTTTGAAAATTGCAAAAAAGTTAAATGTAAAAATTGAAAAACTATTCTATTTTGATTAAAAATTTCAGAACTTACTGAAGATGATATGCCTGTTGTTTAAAAGAAAACGCCACTAAAGTTAATTAGTGACGTTAATAATATATTTTAAAGGCTCGTTTTAGTTAGTCTTATAAATTAAAGTTAATTCTTGAGCATTTCCCATTTCTCTAAAAGTATCCATCATTCCTCTCATTTTATTGGAAATAAAATCATCCTTAATCAAAAATTCTTTTGGATTTTCAACTCCAATATTCCAAACTAAATGGGATGGTTTTTTATAAGCATTTTCATTTCTATCA
>JBKEHX010000017.1:0-18680 GCA_046711205.1 Flavobacteriaceae bacterium | reverse complement strand
CAATTGTACTTGATTATCATAATTAGTATCTACACCACCGGCAGCTTTAAATAAAGTGTATTTATCAAAAGCTGAAGTGAATTTTTCATTTGCTTGATCAATTTGAGCCTCTAAATACGTTTTTTTATTCAACGTTTTTGCATCTGCTAAATCAAATAAAGCAGTGCTAGATTCTAATAAAGCAGTTGCTCCTAGAACATCTCCAGCAACAAATAATTTAGTTGCTTTTTTAATTTCTTTTTTTTGTCCGAAAGAAAAGGTGACAAATAAGATAAAAATTAAGGTTATGTGTTTTTTCATTGTATAGTTATTATTATTTAAGTTTTTTATTCAATAATAGTGCCATTATTGGTTTCAGTGTCGGTAACATCTTCAATAGGCTCGTCATCTTTCATCACTTTCGCAACCGCTGCAATAGCATCATTACCTTTTAGGTTAATTAGACGAACCCCCTGTGTGGCTCTTCCCATTACTCTCAGACTAGCTACTTCCATTCGTATAGCAATACCCGACTTATTAATGATCATTAAGTCATCAGAATCTGTTACGGTTTTAATAGAAACTAGCTTACCCGTTTTGTCTGTAATAGAAATTGTTTTTACACCTTTCCCGCCACGGTTTGTGATACGGTAATCCTCTAAATTTGAGCGTTTCCCGTAACCATTTTCAGAAACTACTAGAATATTAGCGTCCATATCATTTACGGCAATCATTCCTACAACCTCGTCTTTAGCATCCACTAAGGTGATCCCGCGAACCCCAGAAGCACCTCGACCCATTGGACGTGTTTTACTTTCTTCAAAGCGAATTGCTTTTCCTGATTTGACAGCTATCATTACCTGGCTATTTCCATTGGTTAATTTAGCTTCTAACAGTTCATCATCGTCTTTAATGGTTATCGCATTAATTCCATTTGCTCGTGGACGTGAATATTGCTCCAATGAAGTTTTCTTCACTTGTCCTTTCTTGGTTGCCATTATAACATAATGGTTGTTTATGTATTCTTCATCTTTAAGGTCCTGAGTACAAATAAATGCCTGAACTTTATCATCTTGCTCAATATTTATCAAGTTTTGAATAGCTCGTCCTTTTGCTATTTTAGAACCTTCTGGTATTTCATAAACGCGCATCCAGAAACATTTTCCTTTTTGTGTGAAAAATAACATATACTGGTGATTGGTTCCAACAAATAAATCTTGAAGGAAATCTTCATCACGGGTGGTTGATGCTTTTTGTCCTACACCTCCTCTATGTTGGGTTTTATATTCTGTTAAGGGTGTTCTTTTAATGTAACCAGCATGAGAAATAGTGATAACAACATTGTCATCTGGAATCATATCTTCCATGCTAAATTCTCCTCCGGCATATTCAATTATCGAGCGACGCTCATCACCATACTTTTCCTTAATTTCAAGTAACTCATCTTTTATTATGTTCATTCTTCGATCTTTTTTATCTAGAATGTCTTTTAAATCTGAAATGTTAAGTAATAAAGCATCGTATTCAGATCGTAGCTTATTTTGTTCGAGACCTGTAAGTTGTCTTAAACGCATTTCAACAATTGCTTTAGCCTGAATTTCAGAAAGCTCAAAACGTTTAATTAAATTTTCGCGTGCCGCATCTGGACTGTCAGAACCTCTTATTATTGAGATTACTTCATCAATATTATCCGACGCAATAATTAATCCCTCTAAAACATGGGCACGTTCTTCGGCTTTGCGAAGTTCGAATTGTGTTCTTCTAACCACTACATCATGACGATGCTCCACAAAATAAAGAATCATTTCTTTTAGATTCAATAATTGTGGACGGCCTTTCACTAGTGCAATATTGTTGACACTAAATGAAGATTGTAACGCAGTGTATTTGTATAATTTATTTAAAACGATATTTGGGATTGCATCACGCTTTAAAATATAAACGACTCGCATACCGTTTCTATCAGACTCATCTCGAATGGAGCTGATACCTTCGATTTTTTTGTCGTTGACCATTTCAGCCGTCTTACGAATCATTTCTGCTTTGTTAACCTGGTAAGGAATCTCAGTTACAATGATACATTCACGTCCATTTACCTCTTCAATGTTGGCTTTGGCACGAATAACTACCCTTCCTCTTCCTGTAAGAAAAGCCTCTCGAACACCCTCGTATCCATAGATCGTTCCTCCTGTTGGGAAATCAGGTGCCTTTATTGTTTGAATTAATTGTTCAATAGTGATGTCATTATCATTAATGAATTGAATAGTTCCATCAATAACCTCTGTTAAGTTGTGAGGTGGCATATTAGTTGCCATTCCTACTGCAATTCCAGAAGTTCCATTAATTAATAAATTAGGAACACGTGTAGGTAAAACGGTCGGTTCTTTAAGAGTATCATCAAAATTTAGTTGGAGATCAACGGTTTCTTTGTCAATGTCTGCCATTAAATCTTCAGAGATTTTACGCATACGAGCTTCTGTATAACGCATAGCAGCTGGACTATCTCCATCTACAGATCCGAAGTTACCTTGTCCATCTACTAACAAATAGCGTAGGCTCCACTCCTGGGCCATACGCACCATAGTATCATACACGGAGCTATCGCCGTGCGGATGATATTTTCCTAATACCTCTCCTACAATACGAGCAGATTTTTTAAACGCTGTATTTGAACGAATACCCAGCTCATGCATTCCAAATAATACTCTACGGTGAACAGGCTTTAAACCGTCTCTAACGTCGGGTAATGCGCGTGACACTATGACAGACATTGAATAATCAATGTATGCCGATTTCATTTCATCTTCAATATTGATTGGAATAATCTTATCTACTTCGCTCATCTAACATATTTATATAACTGCTAAATTAATGAATCACATTACAAAAAATAGTATGTTTTGGAATGATAATTATTAAAATTATCAACATTAAATAAGCTATTTTATTTATAAATATTAGGTGCTAGCCTGTTGAAAACTTAATATTTTTTTGTCTATTAGCAAAGAGTATTAAATATTTGGTCTACTTTTTGAAGTAGAATTAAAAAATACAAAAACTATGGATGATAATTTTTCACCCCGCGTAAAAGATGTAATTGCATTTAGTAAAGAAGAAGCCCTTCGCTTGGGCCACGGTTTTATTGGTACTGAACATTTAATGCTTGGGATTTTAAGAGAAGGTGGTGGAAAGGCAATTGACATACTCAACTCTATCAATGTTAACCTTGACGAATTGAGACGTAAAGTTGAAATTTTAAATCCAGCAGCACTAGAAGATGCACAACTTCTTAACGAGAAGAAGAACCTTCACCTAACAAGACAAGCAGAACGAGCACTTAAGACAACCTTTTTAGAGGCCAAGCTTTTTCAAAGTGAATTGATTAACACTGTCCACCTTTTATTGTGTATTCTTAGAAATGAAAATGATCCAACAACAAAATTATTGACAAAATTGAATGTGGATTATGATTTAGTAAAAGAAGAGTTTAAACTAATGCTAGCAAATAATGCTGATAGTTATGAAGACCTTAGTGCTTCATCATCTTTTCCTGAAGAAAAAAGTAATCAAGGGGATGATAAAAAAAAATTATATGCCCCTATTTCTGAGTCTAAAAGTACCAAAAAATCAAAAACACCTGTTTTAGACAACTTTGGTCGCGACATTACTGTTCTCGCAGAACAAGAAAAATTAGATCCTGTAGTCGGAAGAGAGAAAGAAATTGAACGTGTTTCACAAATCTTAAGTAGAAGAAAAAAAAACAACCCATTACTTATTGGAGAACCAGGTGTAGGTAAATCTGCAATTGCAGAAGGTCTTGCCCTTCGTATTGTTCAAAAAAGAGTCTCTCGCGTTTTATATAATAAGCGTGTGGTAACCCTAGACCTTGCTAGCTTAGTTGCTGGGACAAAATACCGAGGACAGTTTGAAGAACGCATGAAAGCCGTAATGAACGAGCTTGAAAAGAATGAAGACATCATCTTATTTATTGATGAAATACATACTATTGTTGGAGCCGGAGGAGCTACAGGAAGTCTTGATGCTTCTAACATGTTCAAACCCGCACTTTCCCGAGGAGAAATTCAATGCATTGGAGCCACTACCCTTGACGAGTATCGTCAACACATAGAAAAAGATGGAGCATTAGAAAGACGCTTTCAAAAGGTTCTTGTTGAACAGACTTCACCTGAAGAAACACTTGAAATACTTGAAAACATTAAAGAACAGTATGAAATTCATCATAATGTAAACTATACACCTGAAGCCCTAAGAGCCTGTGTAGAACTTACTAGTCGTTATATGTCTGATCGCTTTCTTCCAGACAAAGCTATTGATGCTTTAGATGAAGCAGGGTCACGTGTAAACATTAACAATATGACGGTGCCACAAGAAATTATAGATTTTGAAAAACAACTCGAAGAAGTAAGAGAATTAAAAAATACGGTTGTTAAAAAACAAAAATATGAAGAGGCTGCAAAACTAAGAGATGATGAAAAACGTATAGAACGTTCATTGATTGAAGCTCAAGAACGCTGGCAAGAAGATTCTAAACTAAATCGAGTTACGGTTAATGAAGACAATATTGCAGATGTTGTTTCAATGATAACAAATATTCCAGTTAATAAAATTGTGAAGTCTGAAAAAAATAAGCTTTCAAAACTTTCTGCCTTAATTGGTGAAAAACTAATTGGTCAGAAAGATGCCATTGAAAAAGTCGTAAAGGCTATTCAGAGAAATCGTGCAGGGCTTAAGGCTCCGGATAGGCCTATTGGGTCCTTTATATTTTTAGGACAAACAGGAGTAGGTAAAACACAATTGGCTAAAATACTTGCTTCAGAAATATTTGAATCTGAAGAAAATCTGATTAGAATAGACATGAGCGAATACATGGAGAAATTTGCTATTTCACGTCTTATTGGAGCACCTCCAGGCTATGTAGGATATGAGGAAGGGGGTCAGTTAAGTGAAAAAGTTAGACGTAGACCTTATTCTGTAATACTTTTTGATGAAGTTGAAAAAGCTCATCCTGACATTTTCAACATGTTACTCCAGGTATTAGATGATGGCTTTTTAACGGACAGTTTAGGCAGAAAAGTAAATTTCCAAAATACAATCATTATTATGACTTCTAACATTGGGGCTCGTCAAGTTAAAGACTTTGGCTCTGGTTTAGGATTTGAAACTGCCTCGCAAAAAGCGCAATCCTCGGAAATAGAAAGAGGAGTTATTGAAAAAGAATTGAAAAAAACCTTTTCACCAGAATTCTTAAATCGAATTGATGATATTGTGATTTTCAATGCCCTAGACCAAAAAAACATTCGTGTTATTGTGGATATTGAACTTGTGAAGCTTATTGATCGTATTCAAAAATTAGGATATGAAATTTCAGTAACAGACGCTGCGAAAGATTTTATTGCTGAAAAAGGATATGACAGTAAATATGGTGCTAGGCCATTAAACAGAGCTATTCAAAAGCATGTAGAAGATTTAGTTGCTGAAAATGTTGTCAATAGTACCCTTAAAGAGGGTGACAAAATAGTTATAGATAAAAACGAAAAAGAAGATGTACTAAAGTTGGATGTTACTCAAAAAATTGAATCTCCATCCTAAAATTATTTCCTTCAATTAATATCGATTACTGATTTATATAATTCTACTTATCCTTTATTTTTAAAAAATTGTTTGATGCCAGTGTAATTGTACTATTTTTGCGCTTGTTTTAATAATTAAATGTGCCGAATACAATAGGCATTTATTTAAATAATATGAAAGTATTAAAATTTGGCGGTACCTCGGTTGCTAATTATGAAAGCCTAGAACATGTTGTTAAGATTATAAAAAAATCAGCAGCAGAAAAACAAATTGTTGTTGTTTCCGCATTAAGTGGTGTAACAAATCTTTTGACTGAAATGGCAAATAACGCAAGCCATGGTAAAGACAGCTATAAGTTTGACTTACCTAAAATTGAAGAAAGTCACCTAAGTATCATAACATCTTTTATTCCCATTACTAACCAGAGCGGAATAATTAGTTTTTTAAAATCAAATTTGAATGATTTAGAAAACACATTAGAGTCGGTTTTTAACCTAAAAGAACTTACTTCAAAAAGTAATTCGAAAATAACTAGCTACGGTGAAGTTATTTCAAGTGCAATTATTAACGAGATTTTAAAATACAATGGAATTGAGGCCACCCTTAAAGACGCCCGTGAATTATTATTCACTCATGAAGTGAATGAAAAAGAAGTTATAAATCATACTAAAAGCCGCAAACAAGCCAAATTAATCCTATCAGGAATAGTCACTAAAGTTGTTTTAGTACCAGGATTTATCGCTTCAGATGAACACGGCGATATTACCACCCTTGGTAGAGGTGGTTCCGACTATACGGCAGCCTTACTCGCCAATTATCTTGATGCAACTTCCTTAGAGATTTGGACAGATGTAAGCGGTATGTTTACAGCGCATCCAAAATTAGTTTCTCAAGCACAGCCCATTCCAAAGTTATCTTATCACGAAGCTATGGAGCTTTCACATTTTGGCGCTAAAGTGATTTACCCTCCTACACTGCAACCGGTTATTGAAAAGGAAATTCCAATTCTCATCAAAAACACCTTTAACCCTAGTGCCCATGGAACTATTATTGATTCACATGGAACAAATAAAGAAAATAGTGGATCTATTGTAAAAGGTGTGAGTCACATTGAAAATGTAGCCTTAATCAGTTTAGAAGGAAGTGGAATGATTGGTATTCCAGGATTCTCAAAACGTTTGTTTGAATGTTTATCATTAAAACAGATTAACATTATCATGATCACCCAGGCATCATCTGAACACTCTATTTGTTTAGGAGTACGCGCTGAAGACGCTGAAACTACTAAAAAAGTTATTGATGAACATTTTGCTTTTGAAATTTCTTTAAATAAAGTAGCACCCGCTTTTTTAGAATCTAACATGACAAATATTGCTGTTGTTGGTGATCGAATGAAGGACCATCAAGGGATTAGCGGAAAATTGTTTAGCAGTTTGGGTGCTAATAATATTAATATTCGAGCCATTGCCCAAGGAGCGTCTGAAAGAAATATATCCATTATAATTGCTGAGAAAAATACGCAGAAAGCTTTAAATACAATACATGAAAGCTTTTTTGAAGAACAAACCAAAGAGCTGAATTTATTTATTACAGGTGTTGGAAATGTTGGGGGGAAATTAATAGAACAAATTAATCGCCAGCAATCTTATTTACTTGAGCATTTGCGATTAAAAATTCAAGTTATAGCTCTTTCTAACTCTAAAAAAATGCTCTTAAATGAAGGACACATAGATCTAGACAACTGGAAAGAACAATTAGATGGAAGTTATGTTAATGCTGATAGAGAGGGGTTTTTTAACTACATTAAAAACCTCAACTTGCGCAACAGTATTTTTGTAGACAATACTGCAAATGAAAAAATTGCAAATGAATACGGTCGGTATTTAGCCCATAATATAGGGGTAGTAACCTGTAATAAGATTGCTTGTGCCAGTTCATTGAGCAATTATATAGACCTTAAAAAAACAGCAAGAAGATTTGGTACTCCATTTTTATTTGAAACCAATGTTGGAGCTGGCCTACCGGTTATAGATACTTTAAATAACTTAATTGCCTCAGGTGATGAAATCATAAAGATTCAAGCCATTTTATCAGGTAGTTTAAATTTCGTCTTTAATAATTTCACATCTGAAACAAAATTTAAAGAGGTGGTTCAAAAAGCACAAGAGGAAGGATTTACTGAGCCTGATCCAAAAATTGATTTAAGTGGTATTGACGTGGCTAGAAAAATATTAATTTTAGCTCGTGAGAGTGGTTTTCCAGTTGAACTTGAACATATTTCTAATGAAAGCTTCCTGCCTGAGGAGGTACTAAACACTACCTCAAATGAATCCTTCTATAAAATGATTGACAAAAACGAGGACCATTTTCAATCCATTCTTGCAAGGGCTAATGCAAAAGGAGCGCGTTTAAAGTATGTTGCGCAACTAGAAAATGGAAAAGCAAGCGTAGGCCTTAAAGAAATTGAATCTAACCATGATTTTTACAACCTTGAAGGCAGTGATAATATTATCTTATTTTATACAAAACGATACAGAAATCAGCCATTAATCGTTAAAGGTGCTGGAGCGGGTGCAGAAGTTACTGCTGCCGGAATTTTTGGAGATATTATACGAATTGGAAAACGATAAAAAATGGATCAAATAGAAATTTTTGCACCAGGTAGTGTTGCCAATGTTTCCTGTGGCTTTGATGTTCTAGGATTTTGCTTAGATAATGTAGGAGATGTCATGCGCGTAACAAAGACAGAAACTCCTGGAGTAACCATTGGAAACATTACAGGACAAGAACTTCCTACCGACCCTCTTAAAAATGTTGCAAGTGTTGCTGTTTTATCACTTTTAGAAACCTATAAAACACCTTTTGGTTTTAGAATTGATATTGATAAAAAAATAAAACCTGGAAGTGGTATTGGTAGTAGTGCTGCAAGTGCAGCTGGGGCTGTTTTTGCAGTAAACGAGCTTTTGGGTGTGCCTTACTCCCGAAAAGAGCTTATTCAATTCGCAATTGCAGGTGAGGCCTTAGCAAGTGGAGCTAGGCACGCTGATAACCTTGCGCCTGTTTTATTGGGTGGTTTCACCTTAGTGCGCAGTAATAAATCGTTGGATGTTATAAAACTTCCAAGTCCACCTGACTTAGTTGCTACTGTAATTCATCCTAAAATTGAATTAAAAACAATACACTCAAGAGCCATTTTAAAACAAACCGTTCCTTTAGAAAAAGCAGTTGAACAATGGGGAAATTTGGGTGCTTTTGTAAGTGCACTTTATACAAATGATTTCGAACTTCTGTCACGAAGCATGAAAGACAAGGTGATTGAACCCTTTCGCGCCATGCTCATTCCAAAATTTGAAGAAGTTAAAGCAGCAGCAATTAAAATGGGCGCACTTGGAAGCGGTATTTCTGGCTCCGGACCATCTATTTTTGCACTTTCAAAAGGTATTGAAACCGCTGAAAAAGTTGGAGATGCAATGAAAGCAGAATTTAATGATTTAGACTTGGAATATGACGTTTATGTTTCTAAAATCAATAATGAGGGAATTAAAATTCTTAACTAACAAATGGAATATTATAGTTTAAATCATAATTCCAAGAATGTTTCTTTTTTAGATGCGGTAAGAAAAGGAATAGCCCCGGATAGAGGTCTTTATTTTCCTAAAGAAATACCCCAACTTTCTGAAAATTTTATTCAAAAAATAAATCTCTATTCAGATCATGAAATTGCTTTTAAAGTGATTCAGCCTTTCATTGGAAACGACATTCCTAAAGATAAATTAAAAGAAATCATAGTAGATACATTAAACTTTGACTTCCCTATTATTAATATAAATGATACAATAGCAACCTTAGAACTTTTTCAAGGACCAACCCTTGCATTTAAAGATGTAGGAGCACGTTTTATGGCACGCTGTCTTGCTTATGCAAACGAAATCCAAAAAAACAAAAAATTAACTATCCTAGTGGCTACCTCTGGAGATACTGGGGGTGCAGTTGCAGATGGTTTTTATAAAGTAGAAGGAGTTGATGTTGTGATTCTTTATCCTAAAGGAAAAGTAAGTGCTATTCAAGAAAAACAACTTACTACGAAAGGAGAAAACATTACCGCACTTGAAGTAGATGGTTCTTTTGATGACTGCCAAGATATGGTCAAGAGCGCCTTTATTGATAATGATTTAATTAAAAAAATAGAACTAACCTCTGCAAACTCAATTAATATAGCCCGGTGGCTTTCGCAAATGTTCTATTACTTTATAGCTTATAAAAAAAGACCCTATCCAGAAAAAAAACTAGCCATTTCAGTACCAAGTGGGAACTTTGGAAACCTTTGCGCAGGACTAATGGCACTAAAAATAGGCCTTCCTATTGATCATTTTATTGCAAGCACAAATATTAATGATACCGTACCTGATTATTTAAATTCGGGAAACTATTCTCCTAAAAAATCAAAGCCTACCATTTCAAATGCAATGGATGTTGGGGACCCGAGTAATTTTATTCGGATTCAAAAACTTTTCAATAATGATCTTTTTAAACTTAAAAAAGTGTTAAGTGGCCAACATTATACGGATTCAAAAACCAAAAAAGCTATGAAGGAAATATATAAAGCTTCTTCTTATGTTTCTGATCCTCATGGTGCAGTAGGGTATTTAGGGCTGAAAGATTTTTTAAAAAACACTGATGAATCCTATCATGGCATCTTCTTTGAAACAGCGCACCCAATCAAGTTTGCAGACACCGTAGAAAGCACCTTAGACATAACCCTGGAAGTTCCAAAAAGATTAGAATCTATTTTAGAACGCAGAAAAACTAGCATTCCTATTCAAACTTACGAACAGTTAAAAATCTATCTACTAGAACGTTAATTAATTTCTAGTTCGGGGAGTATAAAATCATCTAAAGCACTTTTTTCTGCCATCAAGGCTTCAATCGCCTCCCAACTTCTTGGCGCATCTGATGATAAATTAATAGGTGTTGTTTCTGTAATTAAAATATCATCCTCAATTCTAATTCCAATATTCCACCATTTAGGATCACAAGGACTACCCTCGGGGATATAAATACCAGGTTCTACGGTAATAACCATAGAAGGAGACAACGTATTATAAAGCCCCGGATCATGAACATCCAATCCAATATGATGAGAAATTCCATGTGGTAAATAGCGTCTATATTCTTCTTCTTTTTCAATGAGTCCGAGAGCTAAAAGTCCTTTTTGTACCACTTCATTGGTTGCTTTTGAAACTGCTTTAAAAGTTGCTCCATTAAAGGCCGCATTAATGCCAGCGGTTTGGGCATCATATACAATTTGATAAAGCGCACGCTGTTCTGGAGAGAATCTACCCGATACAGGAATTGTTCTGGTTACATCTGCAGTATAGCCTTTATATTCTGCCCCTAAATCCATTAATATTAGTTGGTTTTTTAAATTGGTTTTATCGTTTGTTATGTAATGCAGCACACACGCATTATCTCCTGCACCCACAATAGAAGGATAACCTTCATGAGCTGCACCATACTTTTTAAAAACAAGTTGATGAATACCTTGTACTTCTCTTTCGGTCATTTCAGAATGCATAGCCTTCATAACCTCTACCTGGCCTTGTGTGGAAATTCTGATGGCTTTTTTAAGCAATCTAATTTCTACTGGTGCTTTTTTCTCTCGTAAACTAGCCATAAAATTAGACAACTGGTCTATATCAAAATTGTAATCTTTTAACAAGAATGCACTACGGGTTTTTAAATCTGTTAAGACCGTTTCTTCTCCTATCCTTAAAAAATCCTGAATCACCGGATCTTCCCCTAAAGATGGATCATTAGTCATCAAATACGAGATTTTTCTTTTCAAACTAGGTACTTCTTCCTCACTAGCAGTTTTAATACTTTGGTATAACCTATAGTGGGCAGCATCAAAATCATTAGGATAATTAATTTGTTCCTTAAAATGTTTCTGCAAATCATATAAATCACTGGTATCACCTGCTCCATTTCGTACATCATTTGCAAAATCATACATTAAAACAGTGTCGAAGCGATCAAAATCAAGCTCCTGTTTACTAAACTCATTTTTACTAACAACACGATCAAAATCCATTTTTAATGCTCCTTCAACACCTAACTGACGTCCATTCCACATTTCATTTCGAGCATTCCGATCACGAACATATAGTTTTTCATAATAAACACCTTCTGAGTCTGTTTGGAGGGTGTTGTAGACTAACAAAACTGCATGTGGCTCCTCCCACCCTGTTAAATAATAAAAATTAGGGTCTTGATGATATTCGAAATCCACGTCATTAGCACGATTTCTAACAGGAGCAGAAAAATAAACTGCAACGCTATTATTTGGAAGTTTTTCACGTAATTGTTTACGTTTATTCTTGTGAAATTCACTGGAAAGTTCAGACTTTTGTGCTGAAAGCATTACAGAAGATAAAAGCAACAATAGTAACCAAAAAACAAATGTTTTGAAGAGCAGAATAATTCTTATTTTAAGCATAATATAGATTTGAAGATGAACTTATGAAAAAAACTGCACTTTACACAACACATTTAGAATTGAATGCTAAAATGACTTCGTTTGGAGGCTATGAAATGCCTGTTCAATATAGTGGGGTAACAAAGGAACATTTAGCGGTACGATCTAGTTTAGGTCTTTTTGATATATCACATATGGGAGAATTCTATGTTTCAGGCGCTCAAGCTCTCTCCTTATTACAGAACGTTTGTAGCAATGATATCTCAAAAATAATTCCCGGAAAAGCACAGTATAACTATTTTCCTAATCAAACGGGAGGCATTGTTGATGATCTAATTGTATACAGATTGGAGGAGGAACGTTATCTTTTGGTAGTTAATGCTTCCAATATTAAAAAAGACTGGGCATGGCTGCAGAAACAGAATACCAATTTTGGGGCTACCTTAGAAGACAAATCAGAAGAAACAGCACTTTTAGCTATTCAAGGACCCAATGCCTTAAAAGCCATGCAAAAACTAACAGAAATAGCGCTTGACAACCAGGCCTTTTATGCGCATACCACAGCAACTTTTGCAGGAATAGAAAACACATTAATTGCTACAACAGGGTATACTGGTGCTGGAGGAATTGAAATCTATTTTCCTGCCAAAGAGGCACCCACTGTTTGGAACGCTATTATGGAAGCAGGAAGTGCCTTTAACATACTACCAGTTGGACTTGCGGCAAGAGATACCCTGCGCTTAGAAATGGGGTATTGTCTCTACGGAAATGAAATTAATAATACAAGCTCACCCATTGCTGCTGGATTAAGTTGGGTAACTAAACCAAATACCAAGCCTATAAATGGTAAAGATTTAGCAAAGCAAAAGAAGAATGGAACGCCACAAAAGCTCGTGGGTTTTAAAATGAACGACCGTGAAATTCCAAGATCTGGATATTCAATCGTAGATTCCGAAGGAACTGTTATTGGAAATGTAACCTCTGGAACACAATCGCCTATTTTAAAAAAAGGAATTGGCTTGGGATATGTTAGAAAGGAATTTACAGATCCAGGAAGTGATATAGGAGTACTGATTAGAGAAAAAAACTGTGCGGCACAGGTTGTGAAATTACCCTTTATAACTTTTTAAATAATTGAAACCTATTTTAATTTTAGGGGGAAGTGGATTTATTGGAAATTGCCTTTATAATGAATTAGTACCCTATTTCAATACTTTTGGAACTTACAACTCTGCTCTAGAATACTCTAAAAACCAACATTTTTTTTCATTCAATGCAGAAAAGGATTCTTTAGAAGCAATTCTAAAAGAGGTGAAGCCCAAGTTAATTATTTCGGCTTTACGCGGAAATTTCAATGCGCAACTCGAAGCCCATGAATACCTAGTTAATTATATTAAAAATAAAGACTGTAGGATCCTTTTTTTATCCTCAGCTAATGTGTTCGATTCCTTCCAGCATTTTCCTTCGTATGAATATGATAAAACACTTTCTGAGAGTATTTATGGTAATTTTAAAATAAAAATTGAAAATATGCTATTACGGTTGGCCGTTGGTAAATATATCATTGCACGTTTACCCATGGTTTTTGGACTAAATGCTCCTAGAACCCTTGAAATTGACAGAGCAGTAAAAAACAATATGTCCATTGAAGTATTTCCTAACACCATCATCAATGTTAATAGTGACATTAGATTAAGTCAACAAATACACTATTTGATTAATCAGAAAAAAACAGGACTATACCACTTGGGGAGTTCAGATTTAATTTCACATTATGATTTCATAAAAATAATTGTTGAAAAAAGACATCACACCCTCGGAATATTCAAACAGGTGTATACTTCGAACACCATGCGCTACCTTGCTACTTTGCCTAAAGAAAATAAACTTCCAAACCACCTACTCACCTCTTATACAGATGTAATTAATGATCTTACACTAACAGAAACTGGAAAGCAGTATTAATTTTTTTATTTTAGCTCAAAAATAAAGAACAATGGGAAGAGCCTTTGAATTCAGAAAAGCCAGAAAGATGAAACGCTGGTCTGCGATGGCTAAAACCTTTACCCGCATAGGCAAGGATATCGTAATGGCTGTTAAAGAAGGTGGAGCTGATCCAGATAACAACTCCAGACTGCGTGCTGTTATTCAAAACGCTAAGGCCTCAAACATGCCCAAAGAGAATGTTGAGCGTGCTATTAATAAAGCATCTGACAAAGATACTGGCAATTTTAAAGAGATTTTATTTGAAGGATACGCTCCCCATGGAGTTGCCATATTAGTAGAAACGGCCTCAGATAATAACAACAGAACTGTAGCAAACATTAGATCTTTTTTTAATAAAGCAAATGGAAATTTAGGAACTGCAGGTTCTGTAGAATTTATGTTTGAAAGAACCTGTAACTTTAGAATTGACCCGACAGGATTGGATCCAGAAGAAATTGAATTTGAGTTTATTGATTTTGGAGTAGAAGAAGCTTTTGTTGATGAAGATGGGATGCTACTCTATGCCCCTTTCGAAAAATTTGGAGTTTTACAAAAAGAATTGGAACGTAGGTCTTTTGAAATTCTTTCCTCCGGCTTTGAACGAATTCCACAAGTCACTAAGCAACTTAATAAAGATGCCCAAGAAGAAGTTTTAAAGCTTATTGAGAAAATTGAAGAAGATGATGATGTACAACAGGTATATCATGGGCTTGACATTCAAGAATAGCTAAAAGCTCTTTTCCTTAGAATAGCCTATAACTCCTTTAAAAATTGATTTTAAAGTAGCAATATCCTTTTTTTTATCGTTTGAGGGATTAAAGTTTGGATGCACTACCACCTTTTTATTTTCATAGTCAAATGATACCGGAACTATAGGTATTTGTAATTTTTTAGCGATATGATAAAACCCTGTTCTTAATTGCGTTACTTTTTTTCGAGTACCCTCTGGCGCAAGCGCTATTCTAAATTTCGCATGTGCATCAAATACTGCAGCCATAGACTCCACCGAACCTTTGTTGCCTGAACGATCAATAGGAGCACCTCCTAAGGCTCTAAAAAACCACCCTGTTAATGGACCAAACAATTCTTTTTTACCCACAAAATTAATGGTTTCACCAGAAACACTTCTAACGATTAAACCCAAAAATAAATCCACCCAGCTAGTGTGAGGCACTACAGCAACTATATACTTTGGAAGGGTGGGAAAAGTTCCTACCATTTTCCATTTTAAGATTTGGTTAAAAAACCAAGTAGAAAAAGTACGGTTCATCATTATTCAATAATATCAAAATCATCATCGGAAAAACCAATAAGGAATAATTGTTTTTTTGCTCGAGTCATTGCAGTATATAACCACCTAAGGTATTCTTTATCAGGACCATCAGAAAGATAGGGTTTTTCTATAAATACATTTTCCCACTGCCCTCCTTGTGATTTGTGACACGTAACTGCATATGAATACTTTACTTGCAAGGCATTAAAAAACTTATTGGATTTTACCTTTAAAAATTTTTTGTATTTCGATTTTTCGGAAACATAATCCTGCAATACCTCCTGATACAATCGATTTCCATCTTCATAAGAAAGTGAAGGTGTTTCTGAGGTAAGCGTGTCCAAAAGTAGTACTGTATCGAAAGATTCTTCATCTGGATAATCTACTAAACGAACCGTTACTTCGGCAAAGGCAAAACCATATATTTCTTTTCTTGCTTGTATGGTCTCTATTTCAATAACATCCCCATTGGCAATAAAACCAGGTTTAGATTCAGGTGCAAGCCAAAAATAATTATTCTTAACCACCATAAGTTGATCCCCTAAAGAAAGATCATCTTCTAGGCCTAGAATTCTTTTTCGAATGTTTTTATTATAAATATTTGCACGCTTGTTAGAACGAACAATAAAAACAGTTTGATCAGTTCCAGAATCTCTAAATGCATTCTCAATTGCCTCAAAAAGATCAAGCCCACTGTTGGTATACAATATGTCACTATAACCACTTACCTCAAATTTAAACGAATCGTATAATTCATTGTTTAATTGATTTCTTAAAAGTGTGGCGTTATGAAGAATTCCTGATCCCTCAGCCTGACGCACAACAGTATCTAATTGAATGCTAAAAACCTTATCGAAGTGAAATTGAGTTAACTCCTCTATATCAAGGGCGGGACTAACATTCAAATGCACAGGAGGTAATTGAGCAGGATCGCCCACGAAAATTAATTTGCATTGATCACCTGTACTAACATACTGAACAACATCATGAAGTAAAGATCCATTTTCAAAAAGTTTAGCATTCTGACGATCATCACCAATCATTGAAGCTTCATCAATAATGAAAATGGTTTTGCGTAATTTATTAACCTTCAATTGAAACTGCATTTTACCACCAGACTCTGGCTTCGGATAATAAATTTGTTTGTGAATTGTTTGTGCAGAAAACTTAGAATAGGTAGACATTACTTTAGCAGCTCTTCCCGTTGGAGCCATTAAAACAGCTTTATAATTCGCAAATTTTAATTGGCTTACCAAAGAACCTATTAAGGTTGTTTTTCCAGTCCCGGCATAACCGGTTAATAGAAAAGCGTGGTTTTTTTCTTTTGAAAAAATGAATTTAGTAATCTCAGGAAACCAATTCCTTTGCGATGTGGTTGGGGTAAAAGGAAAACTTATCTCAAGTTCGGAATTAAATTTCTCTGGAGTCATGGAATGAATCAAGTGCTAAATATAAATCATTTTAAATACTTTTCTGATTCAAAAAAAATTGTAGTTTTGTTTATATATAATAAATTTAAATAATGAAAATAGGCATTCAAATCGTACTTTGGTTAGCATCTTTCTTTTTTGCATACCAGATTTATGACTCAGTTAACGGACCAATTAAATTTAATCAAGTTAAAAACGAACGTTACTCCAAAGTAATTAACCTTTTAAAAGATATTAGAGCTGCTCAAATTGCTCACAAAGATGTTACAGGGATTTATTCTAATAATTTTGATAGTTTAATAAAATTTGTTGACGAGGGTTTATTTACTCTTATTGAAAAACGTGATTCTTCATATCTTGAATATAATCGAACCTACAGAATTGATATGTTACAAGAAGTTCAAGTAATTGACACCTTAGGAACTGTATCTGTAAAAGATTCATTATTTGGAACATCAGAACGTTTCAGGAAAATGGCCTTTATTCCTATTGATGGAGTTCGAGACAGTTTGTTTAAAATTGATTCTAAAGTAGTTAACAAAAACGGGTATAATGTTCCTGTATTTGAAGTTAAAGTCTCGAAAAGTGTTGTTCTTTTTGATCAAAATATAGATTTGGTAAAACAAGAGCAACAAACAATTGCGGTAGATGGTGTAAATGGCTCAGAAATTATTCTTGGTTCATTATCCAAAGTAAGCACAAGTGGAAACTGGCCAACTGTTTTTGATGGTAAAAAAAATTAAACTAATACAACATAATCAATTATCCATTCACGCCTTTGTGAATGGATTTTCTTTTTGCACCCAATCCAAAGTAGATTTTTTACCAACCTCGAGTGTGGTTTCCGACGGTAAATCTTTATTTGAAGAGTTTATTAATTACTACCCAAAAAATTCCTTCAAGGCAATAAGTGTGGTACATTTTTCTCACCCCTCAACCTTTGTACCTCTAGCACTTTTTGATGTCTCTCAAAAAAAGAGGTACTTAAGTCATTATAAAATTGCTGCCAAAAACGATGTTTTTCATCATGATACTCTAGAAAAATCAACAAAAGTAAATATCTATTCCTACCCGAAAGAAATAGAAACAATTTTAGAGACGTCTGCAAATAATTTTCAGGAAATTCATTACAACTCCTTGCTTTATAACCTAGTGCATGAACTTTCTTTAAGGACAGAGAAAAAATCACAACTTTTTCTTCATTTACAAAAAGAAAAAGTAGATGTTTTTTTGATAAAAAATGGGCGCTTGTTATTCAACAATTCCTTTTCAATTAAAAATGAAGATGAGTTTCTTTACTATGTTTTCTTTGTGGTAGAGCAATTTGAACTTGAAAGTAATGTGTTTGAACTCATTTTTTTAGGAAAAATAGACCTGTTCAATTCTTACTATGAAGCTGTAAAACATTACCATGAAAATATTTTCTTTCATCAAGAAGAAATCATTTCAAGCCAAGCAATAAAAAACCACAATGCTCCTTTTTTATCTCAATTTTTTAACTAATGAGAATAATCTCTGGTACTCATAAAGGAAGGCGTATATCAGTCCCTAAAAAATTACTAGTGCGACCAACAACAGACCGTTCAAAGGAAGGTTTATTTAACATTTTACAACACCGTTTAGATTTTAAATCCCTCCATGCTTTAGATCTTTTTTCTGGAACTGGTAATATAAGTTATGAATTTGCTTCTAGGGGAGTTGCACAAGTAACTGCAGTAGATCAGAATCGAGACTGTATGAATTTTATAAAAAATAAGGCTATCGACCTAGGCTTAGCTATAGATTCGTTACAAAGTGACTCATTTACTTTCCTTAAAAAAAACTCAACACACTATGATATTATTTTTGGTGACCCACCCTACAACTGGGAAGTTGAAGCGTACTTTAATTTAATTATTGAGGCTAAAAAATCATTAAATAACTCTGGACTTATTATTCTAGAGCA
>JBKEHX010000016.1:0-18902 GCA_046711205.1 Flavobacteriaceae bacterium | reverse complement strand
TACAAATAAAATATTCTTTTCAAACCTTTTCCAATACAATGAACAACTAGGATTGTGGAATTTTAATTCTCGATTTCAATGGCGCTATAAGCCTGCCTCTGATCTATTTTTGGTTTTTAATAGTAATGAAATAAACGTTCCTAATCTTTCCAATGGCTGGAACCTAACCTTAAAAGTTAATTATTGGCTTAATCTTTAAAATATGAATACAATAAAACAGCATTGGGAAACCGTTTTTAATACCAAAACTCCACAAGAAGTAAGTTGGACACAAGAATACCCTAGCACTTCAATAGAACTCATTAAATTACTTAAAATAGGCGCTGCTAAAGCTATAATTGATGTTGGTGGAGGAGATAGTCAATTAGTAGATGTTCTTATAGAAGAAGGATATACAGATATTACCGTTTTAGATATTTCTCAAAAAGCACTGCAACGCGCAAAAGATCGTTTGGGAGATGACGCAAAAAAAGTCAAATGGATTGTATGTGATATATTGGATTTTAAACCAAAAAGAAATTATTCAATTTGGCATGATAGAGCAGCATTTCATTTTTTGACTAACCCTAATGACATTAAATACTACACTGAAAAAGTGAATCAATATGTTTCTGAAGGCCTAGTTATAGGGACATTTTCTTTAAAAGGGCCGCTAAAATGTAGTGGCTTGCCTGTAACTCAATACAGTACTGATACACTTTTAGGAAATTTTAAAGAACACTTTAAAATCATAAAAAGCATAGAAGAAGAACATACAACTCCTTTTAAAACTAAACAGAATTTTTCATTTATGTGTTTCAAAAAAAAAGGCATTCCTAACTAGATGCTTTAACATTCTCAATTTCCCTTTTAATAATACGATTCCAAACCTCATAACCCTTTTTGTTTAAGTGTAATAGATCTCTTACAAACAACTCCGGTTTAGGTTGTTGATTTACATTTAAAAATTCAGGAACGGTATCAATGAAATATAAATCATTATTGGCTTCACAATAGGATTTAATTAAATTATTAACAATATTGATTTCAGCCCAATTTTTCCACCTACTCTGGGTAGGGGTAATTGCAATTTGCATAATAGGAATATTGGGGTGTTTAGCTCTAATCTGTTTTACGAAATATTTAAAAAGAAGCAGTACTTCTTTAGGGGTTTGGTCCTGCTGAGAACCACTTATATCATTGGCAACAAAACAAACTACCATACTCAATTGATGGTCTGCTAAAATACGATTGGTAAAAAAAATCATGTCCCTAAAATGAGCACCTCCATAACCACGCTGAATTACAGGATAAGGATACATATCAAGCTCTAAGGAGTTCCAAAGTCGGATACTTGAACTCCCTATGAATAGGATTGCATCATCAGGGTAAAAAGTTGAAGCATCTAAACGTTCAAAAGCCTCAATCTCTGGGTAAGCCCATTCTCTATATTTTTCATCATATTTTTTTAAAATAGAGCAAGAAGAAAATAGAAAAAGAACTCCTAATGAAATTGAGAAAACAGATAATGCTTTGTTGTATTTTAAATACATCATAACCCTTTTTAGATTTATATTATAAATCCTATAGTAAGTATTCTGTAGAAACAAAATTTGAACTATCTGAATTCAATAAACTCTCCAAAATTTCCTTATTGTATGGTGTATCTTTTGAAGCAACAAAAGTTCTAATAGAAAAAGAGCGAAGTGCATCATAAACACTTAAAGTACTCACGGCAGAATTTTTTCGCCCTGTAAATGGATAAACATCTGGTCCTCGTTGACAGGCTGAATTTAAATTCACTCGACAAACCAAATTTGCTAATGTATCAATTAGTGGTCCGATTTTTCTGATATCTCTCCCAAACAGACTTACCTGTTGTCCATAATCTGAAGCAGCCATAGCGTCTAATGGTTCATCTATTTCTTTGTAAGAAATAATTGGTACTACCGGACCAAATTGTTCTTCATGGTATAAATTCATTGATTCATCTACCGGATATAAAACTGCAGGAAAACAATAATTATCAGATAAATCACCTCCTCGATTATTTAATACTTTCGCGCCTTTTGACACAGCATCTTTAATTAATGCTTGAATATACTTTGGTTTACTTGGTTCTGGAAGGGGAGTTAAAAAAGTATCTTCCCAAGGCATTCCGAATTTTAACGCATCGACAGCAGTAGAAAAAAGACGGTTAAATTCATCTACTATAGACTCATGTACATATAATATTTTTAAAGCAGTACAACGTTGTCCATTATAAGATAATGTCCCTGAAATACATTCTTTTATGGTATGGTCTAAATCTGCATCTGGAAGAATAATTCCTGGATTTTTGGCTTCAAGGCCTAGCACCAGTCGTAGTCGATTTTTATTAGGATGTAGATCTTGTAAAGAAACGGCAGATGAGCTATGCCCTATTAATGCTAAGACATCAACTTTTCCAGTTTCCATAATAGGAGATGCAATTTTTCTACCCCTACCAAACAAAATATTCACTACTCCCGCAGGAAAACTTTCTTGAAAAGCCTTCAGTAAAGGGGCTATAAGCAATACGCCATGTTTAGCTGGTTTGAAAATTGCAGTATTTCCCATTATTATAGCAGGAATAAGCAAACAAAAAGTTTCATTTAATGGATAGTTATAGGGTCCTAAACATAAGACTACACCTAAAGGACCTCTTCTAATATGAGCATATACACCGCCTTGTTTATCAAACTTTGCCCCTTTTCGGTCTAAGTTTTTGTATGCTTCAATTGTATCAACAATATAATCTACGGTACGATCAAACTCTTTATAGGAGTCTGATTTATTTTTACATATTTCCCACATAAGAAGCTTAACAACTTCCTCTCGGTGTTCTTTCATCTTCTCAACAAAAATTTCCATATGCTTTAAACGATCCCCAACCTTCATAGTGGGCCAAAGGCCTTGACCACGTTGAAATGCCATTTCTGCTGCTTCTAATGCTTCAAGTGCGGATGCTGTTTCCATATCAGGGATAGATCCTAGTAATGTTGGAACCATCTCCGCAGTGGCATCAGGTGTTTTAATGGCTGAATACACATTTGTAATAGCTCCTTTCCATGTTTTTAATTGACCATTCACCAAATATTGATTACATGAATAAGGCTTAATTTGAAATTCTTTAGGAATTTCGTTTATAGTTGCTTTCATATTTATTTACTTATTTTTAAATTAAAAACTGGAACAAACTTTGTTTTTGGTTTAAATATTCAAACTTGAAGTTATGCTTTTTCATGCTATCCAACAAACGCTCATAATCTTCAGAATTAGCTAATTGCTTACAAGATAAAGCAAAATCTTGCACATGATTTCCAGCACTGGCACAGACAACACCTCTTTTACGTTCACTAATAGATAAAGAAGCAATTTTATTATAAGCACCACGGATTTTGAAAGAACGAATTTGTTGTAAATCTTCACGCTTTAAAAACACAGAAGCGCCTACCATTTTAGATAGACGCTCGTTATGTTCTAAAGGTGTTTTCCTACAAACATCTTTTAATATTTGTGCAGCATTTTGCACTCCCCCTAGAGTAGGCAATTCCTGATGCATTAAACAATTTTTTTCATAGCAATCATAGATGCTCGAAGTTCATATCCTATCATCTCTACTGGATGATAACGAATAATTTCATTAATATCTATCAATTGCTTGTTGTCAACTCCTAGGTCAGTAGTTGTTAAACCGCCTCCTATAACCGATTTGTTAATTCCTTTCATGAATTCAGTAAGCATTGGTTTCGCTGCATGATCAAAAAGATAACAACCGTACTCTGCTGTATCAGAAATGATACGATTCATTTCAAATAATTTTTTACGTGCTATTGTATTTGCAATTAATGGTGTTTCGTGTAACGATTCATAATAAGCAGATTCTTCTTTAATACCGGCAGCAACCATAGTGTCAAAAGCTAATTCTACTCCTGCACGAACAAAAGCAACCATTAAAATTCCATGATCAAAAAATTCTTGATCGGTTATCTTTTCTTCAGTGATACTTGTTTTTTCAAAAGCTGTTTCTCCTGTTTCAGCTCTCCATGATAAAAGATTCTTATCATCATTTGCCCAGTCCTCCATCATTGTTTTTGAAAAGTGTCCAGACATAATATCATCCATATGCTTTTCAAACAAAGGAGTCAGAATTTCTTTAAGTTGCTCTGACAATTCAAAGGCTTTTATTTTTGCAGGATTTGACAAACGATCCATCATATTAGTAATACCACCATGCTTTAAAGCTTCAGTAATAGTTTCCCAACCATATTGAATTAGTTTAGCTGCATAACTAGCCTCTATTCCTTCATCAACCATTTTGTCAAAGCTTAAAATCGATCCCGTTTGAAGAACCCCGCAAAGAATGGTTTGTTCTCCCATTAAGTCTGATTTAACTTCAGCAACAAAAGAAGATTCTAAAACACCTGCACGATGACCACCGGTTGCAAAAGCATAGGCTTTTGCTTGCGCCAATCCTATATCTTGTGGGTCATTTTCTGGATGAACTGCTATAAGTGTAGGGACTCCAAATCCCCGTTTGTATTCTTCCCGAACCTCTGAACCGGGACATTTAGGAGCTACCATAATAACAGTAAGGTCTTCTCTTATTTTTGTTCCTTCTTCAACAATATTAAAACCATGAGAATAGGAAAGGGTTGCAGCATTTTTCATCAAGGGAATAACAGCCTTTACCACAGGGGTATGATTTTTATCTGGGGTCAAGTTAATTACCAAATCTGCAGTGGGAATCAATTCATCATACGTTCCTACATTAAAATCATTAGAAACAGCATTTTGAAAAGAGGCTCTTTTTTGTTTGATAGCTCCGTCTCGAAGAGCATATGAAATGTTTAAGCCTGAATCACGCATGTTTAAGCCTTGATTTAAACCTTGAGCTCCACAGCCAACGATTACAATTTTCTTTCCTGCTAAAACCTTGATTCCATCTTCAAATTCTGAGGCATCCATAAAACGGCATTGCCCTAATTGGTGAAGTTGGTTGCGTAATGATAATTGATTGAAGTAATTTGACATAATTTATATTAATTATTGTTTTTTAAAGGTGTTTAATATTTCTGAGATGCCCATTTTGGCTTTAGTTACTGAAATTCGCCCTGAGCGAACAAACTGTAACAAACCAAAAGGTGCTAAATCTTTTCGCAATTGTTCTGTTTCTTCTCTAAATCCTGTTTTTTCGATAACAAAAAACTCTGGAGAAACCGTAACTATTTTTGCGTGACTAGCTTTGATAATGTTTTGAATTTGACGTTCTTCAAAAAGAAAACTAGATTTCACTTTATACAAAGCGTTTTCTTGAAAAATAGTTTCCTCATCGGTGTGATAATATGCTTTAATCACATCAATTTGCTTTTCAATTTGCTGCACTATTTTATGAACTTTGTCTTGGGTAATGTTAATCACTATAACAAAACGAAAAACATTAGGTATTTCTGATTCTGACGTTGAAAAACTTTCCAAGTTTATATGTCGTTTTAAAAAAATTGAAGAGATGCGGTTAAGCAAGCCTACATTATTTTCAGAATATACTGATATGGTATAAGTTTTTTCCTCCATGGTTATTCTAATCTTATATCTGATACACTTGCCCCAGTTGGAATCATTGGAAAAACATTATCCTCTTTTTCAACGCATATTTCTAAAAAATATGGTTTTTCAGAAGCTATCATCCTTCCAACTGCTTTGTCTAAATCTTCACGTTTTTCAACCCGTTCAGCTGCTATATGATATCCCTTCGCTATTGTTACAAAATCAGGATTCGTCATTTCTGTAGAAGCATATCTTTTATCAAAAAACAATTGTTGCCATTGACGCACCATACCAAGAAAATCATTATTTAAAATCACAATTTTAACCGCAACTTGTTGTTGAAAAATAGTCCCCAATTCTTGAATGGTCATTTGATACCCTCCATCACCAATAACAGCTACAACTTCTCTTGTAGGAGCTCCCATTTTAGCGCCAATGGCTGCTGGAAGAGCAAAGCCCATTGTTCCCAATCCTCCTGAGGTTACATTGCTTTTGGATTGAGTGAATTTTGCATATCGACAAGCTACCATTTGATGTTGTCCTACATCGGTAACAATAATAGCATCTCCTTTAGTGTATTTATTAATCATCTCAATACTCTCACCCATTGTTATACCAGGCTTAGTAGGATATAAATCTCCTCTAATCACCTTTTCGTTTTCAATAGCATCTAAATCATCAAAACGTTTAAGCCATTCTGGATAGGACTTGATAGAAATCTGGTCTGTAAGTGCTTTTAAACTAATTTTACAATTGGTTAATAACGCTACATCAGCAGTTACATTTTTGTTAACTTCAGCAGGATCTAATTCTAAATGAAGTACTTTCGCCTGCTTGGCATAGGTCTTTAAATTTCCTGTAACCCGGTCGTCAAAACGCATTCCAATTGCAATTAATAAATCACATTCGTTCGTTAATAAATTAGGTGCATAATTCCCATGCATTCCAACCATGCCTCTATTAGATGGATGAGTCGTCGGCAAGGCAGAAAGGCCTAAAATAGTCCAAGCTGCAGGAATACCAGATTTTTCAACAAATGCTTTAAATTCTAGCTCAGCTTGTCCTAAAATAACACCTTGCCCCCAAATAATAAATGGCTTTTTAGCTTCTTCAATTAGCTGAAGGGCTTCTTTTAAATGTTCATTATTTAAAGGTGGATTAGGCCAATAGCTGCGAATTCCAATACATTTTTCATACACATAGTCAAACATTTCAAACTGCGCATCTTTTGTGATATCAATTAAAACAGGGCCTGGTCTTCCAGAACGAGCAATGTAAAATGCTTTTGCCATGATTTCTGGAATTTCACTAGCCTTAGTGATTTGATAATTCCATTTTGTAACAGGAGTAGATATTCCTATAATATCTGTTTCCTGAAAAGCATCTGAACCCAGTAAATTTGAAGCCACCTGTCCTGTGATACAAACCATGGGGGTAGAATCAATTTGAGCATCTGCAATACCTGTCACTAAATTTGTGGCACCCGGCCCGGAAGTAGCAAGCGCAACCCCTACTTTTCCTGAAGTACGAGCAAAACCTTGAGCAGCATGTGTTGCCCCTTGTTCGTGACGTGTTAATACATGGTGTAATTGATCTCTATACTTATATAGTTCATCATAAATAGGCATAATTGCCCCACCTGGATATCCGTAAACTAAATTAGCATCTTCTGCTAATAAACAACGTATAACTGCTTCTGCTCCAGAAATAGTGATGGAGTCTTTTGAAGACTTTTGGTTCTTTTGGTTTATGTTGTTTTTCATAACTATTCAGAATCAGTAACACAACCTTCAGAAGCTGTCTTTACACTTTTAATATATTTAAATAAAACCCCTTGTTTAAATTTATAAGGAGGCTTAACCCAAGATTCTTTTCGCTTAGCAAATTCCGCATCACTTAGAGCGACACTTAGTATATTTCTCTCTGCATCAATTGTAATAATATCACCATCCTTTAAAAGACCAATGGCTCCACCTTCTTGCGCTTCAGGGACAATGTGACCGACCACAAAACCATGAGTTCCTCCTGAGAAACGACCATCGGTAATTAAGGCAACATTCTTACCTAAACCAGCACCCATAATGGCAGCAGTGGGCTTTAACATCTCGGGCATTCCAGGTCCACCTTTAGGGCCTTCGTAGCGAATTACCACTACATCACCAGCTTTTACATTACCATCTCGAATTCCGTCATTGGCAGCGTATTCTCCATCAAAAACGCGTGCCGGTCCTTCAAAAAGAAGTCCTTCTTTACCCGTTATTTTTGCCACAGAACCTCCTACCGCTAGGTTTCCTTTTAAAATTCGAATATGGCCAGTTTCCTTTATAGGATGTTCTACCGGTCTAATAATTTTTTGATTTTTTAATAATCCAGGCAATGAGGCTAAATTTTCTGCTAGGGTTTTACCCGTTACCGTGATACAGTCGCCATATAACATGCCTTGTTCTAACATATACTTCATTACTGCAGGAACTCCTCCAACAGAATGTAAATCTTTCATTAAATATTTTCCACTTGGCTTTAAATCTGCTAAAAAAGGTGTGGTGTCACTAATCCGTTGAAAATCATCAATGGTTAAGTCAATTTGAGCTGCTTTTGCAATTGCTAAAAAGTGAAGTACAGCATTTGTGGAACCTCCTAAAACTGCAATTATTCTTAATGCATTTTCTAATGCCTTTTTTGTGACAATATCTCGAGGCTTTAGATCAAGCTCTAATAAGTTTTTAAGGTGTGCGCCCAAGGCTAAACATTCTTCTTTTTTATCATTACTTGTGGCAGGGTTTGAAGCATTATAAGGAAGTGCCATTCCACAGGCTTCAATAGCAGAAGCCATCGTATTAGCTGTATACATACCCCCACAAGCGCCTGCGCCTGGACATGCATTTTGAATAACGCTTTTATATTCTTTCTCATCAATTTTACCTGCAACTTTTTCTCCCCAAGCTTCAAAAGCTGAAACAACATCTAACTCTTTGTCGTTATGACATCCGGCAGCAATAGTTCCTCCGTATGCAAGAATAGAGGGTCTGTTTAAACGAAGCATCGCCATTAAAGCACCTGGCATGTTTTTATCACATCCCACAACAGTAACTAGACCATCATAAGACATTGACTGAACTACTGTTTCTATAGAATCTGCTATAATATCTCTAGAAGGAAGTGAATAACGCATTCCAGGAGTTCCCATGGAAATACCATCACTTACTCCAATAGTATTAAAGACTAAACCTACAATAGATTGAGCATTTATTCCAACTTTTATGTCTTGAGATAAATCATTTAAATGCATGTTACAAGGGTTTCCTTCGTAACCTGTGGAAGCAATACCTACAAGTGGTTTTTTAAAGTCATCATCTGTCAATCCAATAGCATGTAACATGGCTTGAGCCGCGGGCTGTGTAGGATCTTGTGTGACTGCTTTACTATATTTATTTAAAGCCATAATTTTAAAATGTTGAACGAATATACTGCATGTTTAAGAATCAATTATTGAGGTCACATTTACACTATTATACCCAAACTTTCTAAATACCCTTTAACAATCTGATAATCAATTGCTTTAATAGTAAATTTTAACACATTCAATCTCTTCAAAAAGAAGCTCCGTTTTTTAGTAACTTTACAAAAAAAATGAAATTGAAAAATAGTGATACTTCATTTATTTCTAGTGTTCAAGAAGAACATCGCGCCTTTTTTAAGCAACATAAAACAGCTGGGGTAGAAAAAAGAATAGAATACCTAAAGAAATTAAAAAAAATACTTAATCGAAAAGAAGCGAGCATAATAGATGCATTGTACTTAGATCTAAAAAAACCAGTATTTGAATCCTATACTAGTGAGGTATTAATGGTTCAAAAAGAGCTTTCGCTTTTAATAAAAAACATAAAAGAGTGGTCAACACCTAAAAGAGTATCTGGAAGTCTATTAAATTTTCCATCACAAGACTTTATTATTCCAGAACCCTACGGGACCGTATTGTTGATTTCTCCCTGGAACTATCCCTTTCAACTAGCTATGATTCCATTAATAGGAGCTATTGCTGCTGGAAACACTGCAGTCTTAAAACCCTCTGAATCTGCGCCTCATACTGCTCAAATTTTGGAGGAGATTTTAACAGAAGTTTTTTCCGAAAATTGGGTAAAATTGATTCAAGGTGATTTCACCGTTGGAGCTGCATTATTAAAACACCAATGGGATTATATATTCTACACTGGAAGCACCCGAGTAGGTAAAATTGTAGCTAAAGCTGCTGCAGAATTCTTAACCCCTACAACCCTGGAATTGGGTGGAAAAAGTCCATGTATTGTTGATGGTACGTCAAATCTTAAAAAAACAGCTCGAAGAATTGTTTGGGGTAAGTTCCTTAATTGTGGACAAACCTGTATTGCTCCAGATTATATTTTAGTCAAAAAAGATTATAAAAAAGTTTTAGTTGTGGCGCTAATTCAAGAAATTGAAAAAGCATTTGGAAAAAACGCAGAGGAATCTGATGGATACGGACGTATTATTCATGAAAAACATTTTGACAAACTAGTAGAAGATTTAAAAGCACAAAACATCATATTTGGTGGCACTATGGCACGAAAGAATCTATATTTTGGACCGACCATAGTGGATGAACCTGCAATGGAAAGTCGCCTTATTTCAGATGAAATATTTGGACCCATTTTACCAATATTAACTTTTGAAACAGAAGAGGATATTGATATTATTTTAACCAAACTTAAGAATCCATTGGCATTTTATATTTTTAGCTCTACAAAAGATTTTATTAATAATTTAATTAAAAAATATTCATTTGGAGGCGGAGTTATTAATGATTCTGTGATTCATTTTTCTAACAATAACTTACCTTTCGGAGGAATTGGAACAAGTGGTAATGGTGCGTATCATGGAAAATTCAGCTTTGATGTTTTTACCCATTTCAAACCCCTAGTAAAACGTTCATTCTGGTTTGACTTACCTCAACGCTTCGCCCCCTACCCTAAGTCTATGAAATTTTTAAAATTTTTATTGAAAAAACTTTAAGTATGAAAGAAAAAACATTTTCAGAAGCAATCGCACATCGAAGATCTGTACGTGTTTATGACGCTGACCAACCTATTGACTCAAAATTTGTTAAGCAATGCATTGAAGATGCTACGTTGGCTCCAACCAGCAGTAATTTACAGCTATGGGAATTTTACCACATAACCTCTGAAACTCAAAAAAAAATAATTGCTGCAACTTGTTTTAACCAGCCTGCCGCAAAAACAGCTCATCAACTTGTGATTCCTGTTGTACGAAGAGATTTATGGCCATCACGGGTTGAAGCTAATATTAAATTTATAAAAAAAGGATTTGCCAAAAATAATGTAGTCGATTCAAAAACACAAGATAGAGCCTTAAGTTATTATCAAAAAATAATTCCTAAACTTTATCGTGGAGGAAGTCAACTTCAGGGGTTTCTAAATAAATTAGGCATTGCCCTATTTAGAAGTAATAAAACGTCTTACAGAGAAGTAGGCGTATCGGACTTAAGAGTTGTATGTCATAAGAGTGTTGCCTTAGCTTCACAAAATTTCATGATGAGTATGGCTGCGAAAGGTTATGATACGTGTCCTATGGAAGGCTTCGATTCTAAACAATTAAAAAATATTCTAAACCTTCCAAAGACTGCAGAAATTAGTATGGTAATTGGCTGTGGAATTAGAAAGCCTGAAGGAGTTTATGGAGATCGTTTCCGTGTTCCTTTTGAAGAAGTTTATTTTGAACAATAATTTTCCTTTTATGAAATCATTCATAACCCTCACACTTACACTACTTTTATTCAACTGTGAAGCTCCTATAAAAAAAACACCAAATCATGCATGGGCATTCCCTTATTTTGAAAAAGTTGATAGTATAAATCCTATTTTAGTACCCTCTGGGGCATTAAAATTTTTGGACCCAATGACCCTAAATGAAGTTGCTTGGGAAGAACGTAATGTGTTAAATCCAACTGCCATTGTAAGAAATGATACTGTGTTTCTTTTATACAGAGCACAAGACCAATGGGGCACCTCTAGAATAGGTATGGCAATAAGTACTGATGGAATTCATTTTACCAAAAAGAAAAAACCTATTTTTTATCCTAAAAAAGATGCTCAATCTAAGCAAGAATGGAACTTCAGAAAAGTTGAGGGAGAACCTTATGATCTTGATTGTGTTTCATGTTATTTTGACGGCGTAGAGGACCCAAGAATTGTAAAAACAGAAGAAGGTAATTATCTTATGACCTACACTGCTTATAATGGCAAAATTGCTCGTTTAAGTAGTGCATCCTCAGCAGATTTAATAAAATGGACAAAACATGGTTCCGTATTAAAAGGTGAAAAATATCAGAACTATTGGTCAAAATCTGGAGCGATTATTACTGAGCTAATTGGAAACCAACAAGTTGCTAAAAAAATTGATGGTAAATACTGGATGTATTTTGGAGATACCCAACTTTTTATGGCTAGCTCAGAAGATTTAATTAAATGGGAAGCTGCAATTAATCAAGAAAACGGTGAGCTAATATCTGTATTACATCCTAGAAAAGGATTTTTTGATAGTCGTTTAGTAGAACCTGGACCATATGCTCTTTATACCGAAAAAGGAATTGTTTTAATATATAATGCTAGTAATGCAGCGAATTTCAATGATCCTTCCTTACCTAAATTCACTTATGCTGCAGGTCAAGCTTTGTTTGACAAAGCTGCTCCATTCAAACAAATAGATAGAACGCCTTCATATTTCATTTATCCAGATAAAGATTATGAAAAAGTAGGTGAAGTAAATGAGGTGTGTTTTGTTGAAGGACTAGTGTTTTTTAATCGAAAATGGTTCTTGTATTATGGCACAGGAGACTCTAAAATAGCAGTAGCTATTTATGACCCCCTCTAGAAAGTAAGGTACTCCGCTTTTGGCAGTTCATTCTTACTGTTCTTTAATCCTTGTTCTAACCAGGCTTTAAAAGTGGGTGTGTCAGTATACTGAATAGCGCTATTAAGAATTGAACCATCTGGCATCATCTGGACATAATACGGCTGAGATGCCGTTTTAAAATTAATGGTTTGAAAAGTGGCCCACTTCTTTCCAATAGTATTAATGGCTTTTATGTGTCCATCTGGATATTGATAATTGAATTGTGCATCTTTAGAAAGTTCCTTTCGATCATCCACATATAGAGAGATGATGATATAATTCTCATTTAATAACGAAAACACCTCTGAATCTGACCATACATTTTCTTCCATATTCCGACAATTAACACATGCCCAACCTGTAAAATCTAATAAAATGGGTTTGTTTAAAGTAGTAGCCATTTCCAAACCAGTTTTATAATCTTTATAACAGTCTAACCCAAAAGGGCAGTCTGACTCTTTAGAAGAAATACTATAAAATTCAGGGGGTAAAAAACCGCTTAATATTTTTAATTCATTTTTATCTGAAAATAAGCCATAAACAAGAAAAGCAGTGAAAAGTAAACTGAGGGTTGCCGCTATTCCTCTTGGAATTCCTAGCTTTTGTTTAACATCATGCTTAAAACGAAATATTTCAAAAAGATATAGGGTTAACATCAATGAAATCAAGGTCCAAATTCCAATAAAAATTTCTCGTTTTAATAAATTCCAATGGGAAACTAGATCTGCATTTGAAAAGAACTTTAGAGCAAGTGCTAATTCCAAAAAGCCTAATACAACTTTCACAGTGTTCATCCATCCTCCAGATTTCGGGAGTACATTTAATGTGTTTGGAAATAAAGCAAAAAGGCCAAAAGGTAATCCTAAGGCAATTCCAAAGCCTAACATTCCTACACTAAGCTGCATTGCGCCTCCATCAGTGGTTAATGAACCTGCCAATAAAGTTCCTAAAATGGGTCCCGTGCATGAAAAAGAAACAATTGCTAGGGTTAGTGCCATGAAGAAAATACCTATTCCCCCATTAAAATTAGAACCTTGATCTGTTTTATTTCCCCATTGTGAGGGAAGCGTCAATTCGTAAAATCCAAAAAAGGAAAACGCAAAAAACACAAACACACCAAAAAAGATCAAATTCAAGGTCACATTTGTGGCTAGAGAATTTAAAATTTCAGGGTTCAAAGAATCTATAAAATGAAAAGGTAAACTTAACAATCCATAAATTAATATAATGAAAAAAGTATACAACAAAGCATTATAAACTCCTTTAGAATGTTTAGTTGCCTGCTTTAAAAAAAAAGATACTGTAAGGGGTATCATCGGGAAAACACAAGGTGTTAATAATGCTAGTAATCCGGCAAAAAATCCTAAAAAGAAAATATTTAAAAATGAATTAGTTGATTTCTCTGAAAGCGTGCTTTCTAAGTAGTCTGTATTAGATAATTCAAGCTTTAACTCAGATGATAGAAGTTGGCTTCGAGCATCAGTTATTAGCGAATTGGAAACTTTTTTCCCATCTAATGAAAATAAAAAGGTTTCAGACCTAAAAATACACAGTTGGTCATCACATGCTTGGTAATTTAACTCTACAGCAATTGACGTTAGGGAAGGATCTATTATTAGTAGTTCTTGCTGAAAAGTTGCCCTGTCATTAAAATAGATCAGGTCCATTTCAAATACATTATCATAAGCCGTAACTGTTGGACTTTCCTCAACATTACCAATAAGTTCATATCCTTTAGGATTAAAAACAAATTCAGTAGGCAAAGCTCCATCTTTACTTGATAATTGAGAATATAAATGCCACTTAGGGGCAATAGAAGCATCGAAAAATAGCTTAAAGCGATTTTCTTCGATTTTCTCTAGGTGGGTTTCCCAAACTACAGGCTCTGAATCTAGCTGCGCGTGAACAGAAACACTCCATAATAAAAATATAATCCAGTTTAATTTCATGCCCATGTTATTAATACGGTTGTTTCTGTTTTTTTATTTGCAGTAAAACGACGGTCACATCTTTTACCAACCACCCAAACAATTTTATCTCCTGAACATAAAAGCCATTGATCTTCTTTTTCTAAAAGGGAATATTTTTCGTCTTTAAAGAATTTACTGAGGCTTTTTTTACCAGTCATTCCCGTTGGATAAAAGTAATCTCCTTTCATTGACTTTCGTAAGAAAAGAGAATTTTTTAACAGTTTATAATCTAATGCTGCTTCATATGACTCCCAAGAAGAGGATGAAGCTACAATGAACTCCCATGACAAATTAATTGGCAGTTGCATGTCAGAACTTTTTAGATCTATCGGAAAAGAGTCTTTTTTTTTGAAGGTATTTTCTATCAATATTAAATTTGAACGATCACGTAGCAGTCGGTGGGATTTTGATATTAGTATTTTTCCACTATCAGAATCGAGAAGTTTCAACACCTCCTGCGCCTCAAAACCTATGGAAGAAAACCAATGGTGAATACAAAACAAAGGTTGAGGAATATTCATTAATGCAGCTACCGATACATTTATATGATTCGTATTCTGAATAAAAAGTGATTGCTTTAATGTGTCCAATGAACTGTTGATAAAGGAATTGGCTTGCGTTAAATGACTTAGAGTGGTTTTAAAATTATCTAGGGTCTGCGGCTGAAGTTTTGTGAGAGGCTCTAAAACCAAATGACGAATGCTATTTCGTAAATAATCGTTTGTATCATTTGAACCATCTTCACGCCATTTTATTTTATGCTTTTTTGCATAAGCAACTAATGAATTTTTAGATTCCTGAAGTAAGGGTCTGTATAATTTATCTTTTTCTTGAATCCCTAAAAGACCTGAAATACCTGTCCCCCTTGTTGTGTTAATTATAAACGTTTCAAATTGATCATTAAGATGATGTGCTGTTAATAAAGCCTCAAACCTATGCGCTTCTACCAAGCTATTAAACCACTGATACCTTAATTGTCTAGCAGCCAATTGGGTATTTTTTTTATGGAACTCCATATATTTCTTAGTGGAAAAACAACTTGAGAAAAAAGGGATATTGTGTTTACGACACCATTCATTAACGAAATCGGCATCACCATCACTTTCATTTCCTCGCAATTGAAAATTACAATGTGCTACACTAAAATCAATTGAAGCTTCAAGCAACAAATGAGCCAGCACGCTACTATCTAAACCACCACTGTGTGCTAGTAAAAGTCGCTTTCCAAAAAAAGCAGTGAGGTTAATATTCAATTGTTCAAGTTTTATGAATGACAAAGGTAAACATTAGTCAATCAATTGAATGTATCTTAAAATACAGGTACTTTTTTGATTAATATTTTTGTTATTTAATAAAATTAACTGACATTTGCACTGTTATGTTCAAAACAACACTTTTAAATACTAAAACTAGCGCTTCAAAACTTCAGGTGCGCCCGTTGCGTTTTCGCCCCTAGGGGTGTAGCTTATTTATGGAGTATGGTGTGCCCTTCTCCCTTTTCGAACAAAACAAATTATTTCTTTATTATTTTACCGACATGAAAATATTACGCGCCACCGCGGAGCACATTATATACGCCAAAGATATCAGTACTTGCATTGATGATTCTGCCAAAAATAGAGGCACGGGCATTGC
Organism: Flavobacteriaceae bacterium; assembly: GCA_046711205.1. Lineage (GTDB taxonomy): Bacteria > Bacteroidota > Bacteroidia > Flavobacteriales > Flavobacteriaceae > MS024-2A. The sequence continues at coordinate 2,823 of JBKEHX010000016.1, read as the reverse complement.
CAGACGGACACCTGAATATATTGCTACAAAAATTCAAAATGGCAATTCAGTTATAGCGATAGAAAACAATATGTTTGCTGGTTTTTGTTATATAGAAGTTTGGGGTCATGGAAAATATGTGGCACATTCTGGATTGATTGTTACCCCCATACAACGTGGCAAAGGACTTGCTAAAAAAATAAAAAGAGAAGTCCTTAAGCTATCCTTAATAAAATATCCTAAAGCCAAAATTTTTGGGATTACTACCGGTATGCCTGTCATGAAAATCAATTATGAACTTGGTTATAAACCTGTTCACTTTTCAGAACTTACTGACGATCCCGAATTTTGGAAAGGTTGCCAAACATGTAAAAACTATGACATTTTAACCCGAACAGAACGCCAAATGTGTTTATGTACAGGGATGTTATTTGATCCAAAGAAAGAAGTAAAAAACATACCCTTTAATCAAAAAGTAATGCAAAGAATTAAAATGGCATTTGCAATAAAAAATAAAAATGATGAATAAATCTAAATTAGTTTTGGCATACAGCGGCGGATTAGACACTTCATATTCACTCCAAAAACTTTCACAAGATGGTTTTGAAGTTCATGCTGTTAGTATTAATACTGGTGGTTTTTCTCAAAATGAAATTAAAACCAATGAAGAAAAAGCCTATCAGATGGGAGCGCATCTTTATGAAAATATTGATGCTTTAGATTCTTTTTATAATAAAATTGTAAAATTTTTAATATATGGTAATGTTCTACGAAACAATACTTACCCCCTTTCAGTAAGCGCAGAACGTATCGTTCAAGCTTTAGAAATTGTCAATTACGCTAAAGCAGTTGGTGCAGAATATATTGCCCACGGAAGCACAGGCGCAGGAAATGATCAGGTGCGTTTTGATATGATTTTTCAAGTCTTAGCTCCTGAAATTAAAATCATTACCTTAATTAGAGATCATCAATTATCTAGAGAAGATGAAATCAATTATTTAAAAGCAGAAGGCATTGATGTCCCTTGGGAAAAAGCAAAATATTCTGTAAACCAAGGCTTGTGGGGTACAAGTATAGGGGGAGTAGAAACTCTCACCTCAAATTTACCCTTACCAGACTCAGCATATCCTAGTCAACTTGAAACAGTAACTTCCGAGTTTTTAACTCTTAGCTTTAAAAAAGGGGAATTAATTAAGGTAAATGAAACAGAAGGGTCAGCGGTTACATTAATTCAGAAACTTCATGAACATGCAAAGAAGTTTGCCATTGGAAGAGATATTCACGTTGGCGACACCATCATAGGAATAAAAGGAAGAGTAGGTTTTGAAGCCGCTGCCCCCTTACTTATTATTAAGGCACATCACCTGTTAGAAAAACATACGCTTACAAAATGGCAACAATTCCAAAAAGAACAACTAGCAAATTTCTATGGAATGCAACTACATGAAGGACATTATTTAGATCCCGTAATGCGAGACGTGGAAGCCTTTATGGAAAGTAGTCAAAAACAAGTAAATGGTTCGGTTTCCATTAAGCTTCTTCCATACCGTTTTGAGCTTCTTGGTATTGAATCTCCTAATGACTTAATGCAGGCAGAATTTGGAAGCTATGGGGAAATGAATAAAGGATGGACCGCAGATGAAGCCAAAGGGTTTATTAAGCTTACTGCTAATGCCACAAAAATATACCAACACCTCAACAAAGAATCATGAAAAATGTAGGAATTATTGGAGGCTCTGGATATACGGGCGGTGAACTTATTCGTTTAGTCTTGCAACACCCAGCGCTCGAATTATATTTTGTATACAGCACAACACGTGTTGGAAAACCACTAAGTTCAGCCCATCCAGACCTTCTAGGAAGTGTAACACTTGACTTTACAGCTAACGTTGCACCAGATATTGATATCTTGTATTTATGCTTAGGGCATGGAAATTCAAATGCTTTTTTAAAAGAACATTCTTTTTCTGATAAAACCATAATCATCGACTTAGGGAATGATTTTAGACTGGAAGCTGATCAAGCCTTTCAAGGAAGAAATTTTGTATATGGTCTTCCTGAACTTCAAAAAGAGAAAATTGAAAAGGCAAAATCTATTGCTAATCCAGGATGTTTTGCTACCGCAATTCAATTGGCACTCTTACCCCTGGCTCATCACAATTTAATTAATAGCCCTGTTCATATAAATGCTACTACAGGGAGTACAGGAGCTGGAGTTGGATTAAGCGACACCAGTCACTTTAGCTGGAGAAATAATAATTTATCTTGGTACAAGCCTTTTACCCATCAACATTTAGGAGAAATTCATCAAGGTTTAGAACAACTGGATTCACCTAGCGAACTTTATTTTATGCCTCAACGTGGAGATTTTACCCGTGGTATTTTTGCAACCCTTTACACTTCTTTTGAAGGTAGTTTAGAAGAGGCTAAAAAACACTATCATACGTTTTATGAATCCCATCCATTTACTCAAATTTCAGAAGAAAAGATAAGTTTAAAATCGGTTATTAATACAAATTATTGTTTTATTCACTTACATAAACACGGAAACACACTTCTTATAACTAGTGTAATTGACAATCTTGTAAAAGGTGCTTCAGGGCAAGCTATTCAAAATACTAACCTTATTATGGGCTGGGAAGAAAACCTAGGCCTTCAACTAAAAGCCTCCATTTTTTAAAAGACATTATATGAAAATAACAATCATAGGTACCGGAAATATTGGATTAAGTATAGCAAAAGGATTGGTCATCAACAACACCTATACTACTTTATACCTCACTAAGAGAAAACTTGAGGCACTTTCCAGCTGGAAAGAATATAAAAACATAACCCTAACAACAG
>JBKEHX010000015.1:0-18957 GCA_046711205.1 Flavobacteriaceae bacterium | reverse complement strand
TCAGAATTAGGTGTTAATTGTCAAGGTGCGGACTATATTCAAAATTCTGATTCCCCATATGTTCTTCCTTGGGAAATAGGAAAAACCTTTTCTATTGGTCAGGGTAATTGTACAGAAGGGTCACATCCTTTCGGCCAACTTCAATTTGCTTATGATATAAATATGCCAATAGGAACAAAGATAGTTGCTATGAGGTCAGGAATAGTTGTTAAGGTTATTGAAAGTTATGAAGACCTCGAATCTGGAACCGTTGGTCTTCTGGATGAAGCAAACTTAATTAATGTAAAACACGATGATGGGACTGAAGCTCAATATGTTCATTTGACTTTAAATGGAGCGCTAAAGAATGAGGGTGATTCTGTTGTTCAAGGTGAAGTCATCGCACTAAGTGGAAACACAGGAAAAACTACAGGACCTCATCTTCATTTTCAGGTTATTCAAGCATTAACAGAATGTGAGGATACAGACCCTCGTGAAAATTATACTTGGTATTCTTGTAACTCGATACCGCTCACTTTTAAAAATACTTCCGAACATTGTTTTGGATTGTTAGATTCAAATTTTATGTCAGATGGCTATACAGCAGATTCATACTAATTTACAGCAATTTTGATTTCAAACCCCTTGGTTAATTCTAAAGGTTTTTTTTGATACTTTAGCCATATAAAAAATTTATTTACTTCCCTTTTATTTTTAGCTATGGTTAGTTCTTGTACAAAAGAGGAACCTTTACCCGAAGCCTTTCCCGCAATTTATGCACCTGTTTGTGGACCTGATGGAAAGGAATATGTTAGTGAATGCTATGCAAGATCAGCGGGAATTACTGAATTAACAGGTTGTGGACATAGTGCGGCCTATGCTTATGACTTTGGCATTCCAAATGGAGAATCTTCCGTGACTAGAAGCGGGAATGAGATCCTTGTGAAGTTTAGTTTTTAAAGGATCATCCTTTTGATTTACTAGTAATTGTTTCTGGTAAGACTCTAAATCCCATGTTGTAAAGTGTAAAACCAAAAATATCAGCATACTGTTCGATAGTTTTTGAAACGGGTGTTCCAGCTCCATGTCCCGCATTGTTTTCAATCCTTATAAGTACAGGGGTATCTCCTTGTTGTTTGTCTTGTAACTCCGCAGCAAATTTAAAAGAATGCGCAGGGACCACTCGGTCATCGTGATCACTTGTGGTTATTAAAGTAGCAGGATATCGCGTCCCTTCTTTTACATTATGCACTGGAGAGTAGCCTTTTAAATAATCAAACATTTCTTTCGAATCTTCTGATGTACCATAGTCATAGGACCAGCCTGCACCGGCAGTAAATTTATGATAACGGAGCATGTCTAAAACGCCCACAGCAGGTAAGGCTACTTTTATTAATTCAGGGCGCTGTGTCATGGTAGCTCCAACCAAAAGTCCTCCATTTGATCCGCCCCGAATGGCAAGAAATTCAGGATTCGTTATGTTTTCTGCAATCAAATATTCAGCTGCTGCAATAAAATCATCAAATACATTTTGTTTTTTTTGCTGAGTTCCTGCATTATGCCAGTCTTTACCATATTCTCCACCTCCCCTTAAATTAGGAACGGCATATACACCTCCCTGTTCCATCCAAATTGCATTTGTGATACTAAAAGAAGGCTGGAGGCTAATGTTAAAACCACCATACCCATAAAGTAGGGTTGGGTTCTTTCCATTATATTCTATCCCTTTTTTATGAGTAATAATCATGGGTATTTTAGTGCCATCTTCAGAGCTGTAAAATACTTGTGTAGAGATATAATCATCTGGATTAAAATCAATCTCAGGAGTCCAATATTTTTTAGAGATTTGAGTTTTGGGTTCATAAGAATAAATAATGCCTGGTGAATGATAGTTGGCAAAGCTGTAATAAAGTAAATCAGCTTCTTTTTTACCATTAAAACCACCAGCGGTTCCAATACCTGGGAGTTTCACTTCTCCTAAATTATTGCCCTTCAGATCATATTGAACTACTTTGGTAATGGCATCTACCATATAGCGTGCGAAAAAGAAACCACTTCCGCTACTTGGCGATAAAACATGATTTGTTTCTGGAATAAAATCTTTCCAATATTTTTCTTGTGGTCGTTTTGCAGAAGTTGTAACTACTTTTTGATTTGGTGCATTTTTATTAGTTACCACATAAAACAAATCTCCTACGGCATCCAACAAATAGCTATCGGTGCTATAATCTTCATCCATTGGAATTAAAGGACTGTTTAATGGTTGACTTAAATCTTTTAAAAAAGTGACATTACCCGAAGTGGTCTTCGAACCTGACACAACTAAATACCTTCCATCTTCAGTAACGGAAGCACCAACATACCTATGTTTTTGTTCTGGGGTACCTCCAAAAATAAGTACATCTTCTACTTGTGAGGTCCCTAGTTTATGATAATATAATTTATGTTGATCAGTCATTTCAGAAAGCTCACTTCCCTCAGGCTTATCATAGCTCGAGTAGAAAAATCCTTCTTCCAACTTCCATTGAATCCCACTAAACTTTACATCCACAATCGTGTCTTCAACAATGGTATTTTGCAACGCATCTAACACAATTATTTTCCGCCAATCACTGCCACCTTCACTTAAAGAATAAGCTGCTAATTTTCCAGAGGTAGAAAAACTGAGTCCTGCCAAAGAAGTGGTTCCATCTTTAGCAAAAGTGTTGGGGTCTAAAAAGACTTCAACTGCTTCTCCTTTTTTTTGGCGGTAGATTACATATTGGTTTTGTAGACCATCGTTCTTATAAAAATAAGTATAGTCACCTTCTTTAAAGGGAGCCGATAGTTTTTCATAATTCCATAGCTGTTCCAGTCTATTTTTTAGTTGATCTCTAAAGGGAATACCTTCTAAGTAAGAAAAGGTAACCTCATTTTGTTGTCCCACCCAATTTTTAGTTTCCTCAGTATTATCATCTTCTAACCAGCGATAATTATCAAGCACTTCTGTTTCAAAATAGGTATCTACTACCGGAATTTTTTGAGTAGTGGGGTAGTTCATTTTTTTTGAATTTTGTTGGCAAGAGGCCAAGGCTAAAAAGAATACTAATACTAGGGAAGGTTTCATGAAAAGTTTTTTAAAATTTTAATGTACTTCTTTATTAATAAAAAAACTCTTCTAAACGGTCGTTCAAAGACCGGAAGAAAGGCTTGTTTATTGGATTAGAAATTTACATTATTTGTAAAAGCTTACGGTTCCTGTATTGATGTCATACATACCGCCAATAATTTTAATTTCTCTTTTTTGTTCCATTTCATAAAGAACCTCACTGTTAGCACGAATGTTATCTAGGGTCATGAGCACATTTTTTTTGGCAACTTCATTGACAAAATCAATATTTACTGAATTTCTTAAACCTTCTTCTTTAGGTTCAACAACCGCAGCAACGGCTGGCTCAATTTTTTTAATCAAGGCAGTAAGGTTTCCAAGACGGGCATGATCACAGGCTCCTTTTACGGCCCCACAAGCAGTATGTCCCAGAACTACTACTAGTTTTGTGCCTGCAAGTTTGCAGGCAAATTCCATGCTTCCCAAAATGTCTTCATTCACAAAGTTTCCCGCAATACGAATGCTAAAAATATCACCAATTCCTTGGTCAAAAATTAGTTCTGAAGAGACTCTTGAGTCAATACAACTGAGTATGGTTGAATGTGGGAATTGTCCTTTACTGGTTTCACCCACTTGTTGCATAAGATCTCTTTCTATCCCCTTTTTTTGAATAAAACGGTGGTTCCCATTTTTTAGTTCTTGTAAAGAAGAATCGGGCGTCATTTGTGCTTGTTTTTTTTTTGTATGTGCTTTCATGTGCATTAGTTTATGTATAATAAAATATATTTTTGTTTAACTTTTCAATTAGTTTGAAAAGAAGAAGCAGGGAGGCCTTCTTTATTAAAAAGAGTAGCTTCAAAATAATTTGACCATCCATAACGAATGGTTTTAGGAGTTTTTACTTTTGAACTACTAACACGAACTTTGTTGCCAATTATTTTTGCTTTTCCGGGCATAAATTTACCATTATCACCAGCAATTTCAAAGCCAATTAATTGATTTTTGGTAATTAATCCACTACCTATATAGTCAAATTCAATTTCAATAAAGTTAGAATGAAGAGTATGATTTTTGTATAAAGGTCCAGAAGGTATAATGTCTTTCCCCCCATAATCATTATGTAATGCTAAACGTGCCAAACGCAATCCAACATCTAATTTATTAGCAGGATGAATATCATGTTCCTCTCCAATGTCTAGGGTTATTGCCATTCCAGTTTTTGGAGTATTCAAACTTTTCCTTTGGGCATCCCTTAGAGCATATGAGTGTTGGGAATCAGAGTATATATACGGAGTAATTTGTACAAAATAAAATGGGAATTCATATCCCCATTTAGAACGCCAATCCCTTATCATCTCACTAAACAATTCTTGATAATCTTGGAAGTTATTTACATTTGATTCCCCTTGATACCAAAGCGCCCCTCTAATACCATATGGCATTATAGGAGTTAACATTTTTTCAAATAAAACACTATAACCGTTGGGGTCATTAAGATTTAAACCTATTTTTAAATTTGCCTTTAAGGCTTCTTCTTCAGAGATGAGTTCACTGGTGGATAAATTGTGAAGTTGAAGCGATGGATAAAGGTAAAATGCATGATGTTTTTGTTTCCAAATGCCTTGGTCCAAACGTTGTTTTTCATTATCACTGTTTAAAAAAATACTTCCTTTAAAGCCTCCTTCTCCTCCTGTATCAACAACTCGAATAGCCATTACATTCCCTTCTTTTTTTAAAATACGACTTGGAATAGAATAGATTTTATCAGTACAACAAGCCAAAGTATTACCAATAAGGACTCCATTTACATAGGTATAATCAATGTCGTCAATCCCTCGATTAAAAGAGATGGTAAAAGCCCCAAGAGAATCAATAACATCAAATTTTTTACGATACCAAACTACCCCATTTTCAGCCGTGGTACCGCGTTTATAGAATTTCTCAAAAGTGATCGGGAATTCAACATCTGCATTTTTTGATGGATTTTCCACTTGAAAACTATCCCAATTGGAATCGTCATAGTTTGGAGCAGAAAAAGCAAGATCGTCTAGTTCAAGTGCATTCCATAATTTTATAAAATCATCTCCCTCAGGAAAAGGATAATTCTTTGCCTTAAGGTAGCTGGCATTTGCAGCAAGAATCTTAATATTTTCTTTTTGTTGTTTTTTAATCTGACTATCAAAACCTCCAGCATCTATTATTTTTTTTATTTCTTCACGAGTTGGTTCAAGGGAAGCAAGTTTCTCAGTACTCATCCAAGCTTCTACTCTTGTTCCTCCCCAAGAAGAATTTAAGACACCTATTGGGATATTAAGATTATTATTAAGCTCACGTGCAAAAAAATAGCCTACGGCGCTAAACTGCTTTACGTTTTCGGGAGTTGCTACTTTCCATATGGCATGATTAATTGCACTGCCTCCTAGATTTTTTGGCACAGAAAACATACGAATATTAGGATAATTGGCTGCATCGATTTCAGCAGCTTGATTATCGATTCGATTTTGCATTTGCCACTCCATATTAGATTGACCAGAGGTTAACCACACCTCTCCAATCATTACATCTTCAAAACTTATTTCTTTATTTAATGCATGTATTTTTAGTTCATACGGCCCACCATATTTAGGGGTTTGAATAATAGTTTTCCAAAGCCCGTTACTAGTAACCTTAACCCTTGTGTTAGCACCCCAGCTTGCATCCAGATTAATTAAAGTTCCTGGTGTACCAGTCCCCCAAATAGGGACTTCCATTTGCTGTTGTAAAACCATATGACTTGAAAATACAGGTGCAACATTAAATGTAGCAGATTCCGTTTCACAACCCTGGTTTAGTAATATGATGTATAAAAAGCTTAATGTTTTAATTATGTTTTTCATCAATTATAATAAATTAAATTACGGTTGCTATAAGATATTCTGCTATTTGAACGGTATTGGTGGCAGCACCTTTTCTAAGGTTATCTGCAACAATCCAAAGATTAATAGCATTCGGATGCGAGGTGTCTTGGCGAATTCTCCCTACAAAAACTGCATCTTTTCCTTGTGCATAAATGGGCATTGGGTAAGTGTTTGTGTCTGGATTATCTTGAACAACAACACCCGAAGTGCCATTAAGTAAGCTTCTAATATCACCTACTTTAAAAGGATTTTCAAATTCAATATTTACAGATTCACTGTGTCCACCAACAACCGGAATACGAATAGCAGTTGCTGTTATTGCCAGGGTATCATCCCCTAGAATTTTATGTGTTTCGTGCACTAATTTCATCTCCTCTTTGGTGTAGTCATTCTCTAAAAAGACATCACAATGGGGGAGCGCATTTTTATGAATAGGATACGGATAGGCCATTTCTCCTTTTATTCCTTGTGCCTCATTGTTTAGTTGCTCAACAGCTTTTACACCAGTTCCAGTGATGGATTGGTAGGTAGAAATGATAAGGCGTTTTATTTTATAGGCTTTGTGTAAAGGAGCCAATACCATAACCATTTGAATGGTAGAACAGTTTGGGTTGGCAATAATTTTATCGTCAGCTGTAAGTTGATTTCCATTAATTTCAGGGATGATTAATTTTTTAGAAACATCCATTCGCCATGCAGAAGAATTATCAATTACTGTCGTTCCTGCATCAGCAAATTTTGGCGCCCATTCCAAAGACGTTTCTCCTCCCGCAGAAAATAATACAATATCAGGTCTGGCATCAACTGCGTCTTGCATGCCAATGACTGTATGTGTTTTCCCCTCAAAGATCATTTCTTTTCCAACCGATCTTTCTGAGGCAACCAATATTAATTCTGATATAGGAAGTTTGCGTTCTGCCAAAACTTCTAATATTACATTTCCAACCATTCCGGTGGCTCCAACCAATGCTAATTTCATTGTCTTTTAGTTTGTATCAAAAATAGAATTAAAAAATATAGTGACCATAACTCCCAATAGATTTAAATAAAAATAACAATTTGTTATAAATACAACAATTCCTAACTATTTATTCTTTTACAACCCTTTTTATTCTGGGTCCTAATCCCGAAAGCACCTCATAACTAATAGACTGCCCTTGTTTGGAAAAGACAGCTGCAGTATTGTGGGTGGTTCCAAAAAATTCGACATTATCTAGTTCTTTACATTTTATCTTTGTGACATCTACCATAAGCATGTCCATGCAAACATTTCCAACAATGAAGGCTTGTTCACCATTAATTAAAACACTGCCCTTATGGTGCCCAAAGTGCCGTCCGATTCCATCTGCATGGCCAAGGGGGAGGGTCGCAATTTTTGAATCTACAGGAGCTTTCCACCCATGGTCATATCCTACGAAAGAACCTTTTTTAACATTATGAATTTGACTAATACTACTTTCTAAAACAGCAATGGGTTTTAAAAGGGCATCCCACTTTGGATGGTTTGCAAAACCATGAAGTGCAATTCCACAGCGCACCATATCATATTGCAGCTCAGGATAATTGAACACACCAGAACTGTTTAGTAAATGAAATTTAGGTGGCAGTGTTTTATTCTTTGAATGCACCTTTTTTATTTTTTCGAAAAGCATAATTTGCTGATCACATAATTTTGAGGGACGCTGGTCTTCTGAAGCTGCTAAATGAGAATACACACTTTTCAAATTAAAATAATCACTAGTTGTTTGTGCCATTACCCAATTGGTGTCTTCAGGAGAAAACCCTATGCGTTGCAAGCCTGTATTGTATTTTATATGAATAGGGTATTGTGAGTTATTTCTCGTTTTTAAAAGGACTTTAAACGCTAATAAAAGTGAACGACTATACAAGCAGGGTTCAAGCGCTTCTTCAAGAAGTATTTTTAAGGAACCTACCTGTGGATAAAATACCATAATTGGAATTTTGATACCATAATTCCGTAACATCTTCCCTTCTTCTGCATACGCTACGGCTAAATAATCAACACCTAATGCTTCAAGTCTTTTTGCAACTGCTTTAGAAGCACTTCCATAGGCGTCTGCTTTTACAACAGCGACAACTTCTGTTGATGGATTCAGTTGTTTTTGAATCTGAGCATAATTATAATTAAGATTGGAAAGTTGAAGGCTAAGTGTGTTCAATGAGTTGAGTTACTTTGGAGAATTGTTATCTTTCTTTTTTTGTTGGGCTTTTTGTGCTTTATTAAAGGCAGCTCTAGAGAGGGGTTCATAGCTTTCTTTTTCACCCAAGAGTACTATAGTATTATTTTCAGAAGTTCTAAAACTATTATGCGCCAACTTCCCTGTACGGGTACAAATGGCATGTACTTTAGTAACATACTCTGCAGTAGCCATTAATGCTGGCATAGGACCAAAAGGATTTCCTTGAAAATCCATATCTAAGCCTGCTACAATTACCCGTACCCCCCTATTAGCAAGGTCATTACATACTTTTATAATTTCATCATCAAAAAATTGAGCCTCATCAATGCCAACAACATCACAACCATCAGCTAAAATGGGAATGTTTGCTGCAGCAGGAACAGGTGTAGAGGGAATTTGATTTCTATCATGTGAGGTAACTAATTCATCACCATAGCGTAAGTCAATAGCTGGTTTAAAAATCTCAATTTTCTGTTTAGCAAATTGAGCTCGTTTAAGACGGCGAATAAGTTCTTCTGTTTTTCCAGAAAACATTGAGCCACAGATCACCTCAATCCATCCAAATTGTTCGTTTGACTTTACGGTATTTTCTAAAAACATTTTGTAATTTTCAACTTGAAAAATAGATTTTTAAACCCTATTTCAACAAAGGTATTAAAATCTAACGTGTTGTAGGGCGAAAAATCATGACAGAACAAATAAAAAATGCATTAGTTAAATGGGCCGAAAGGGTTCTGGAAAGCCATGAAAAGTGGGATGCATCAGAAACACATGAAGCCCTTCAAAAGCTCTATGAAATTTCCATTTATCATAAAATGACAGAAGGGAATGATCTAATAAAGTCACAGGCCTGGGCGCAACAAGAAATCCAGCTTAAATCGGTCATAGATTCTTTGAGTGGTGTTAGTGCTTCTCATGCTAAAAATGTAGAGGAAAAAAACCTTGAAGCACCCTCTGTGATGGACACCATAAAAGAAATGGTAACTGAAATGCCAGAGAAAGAGAGTTATGAAAAATTATTTGATACCGTTTCAGACCCCCCCACATTTGTAGTTAAAGATGAAAATACAGTCCCTCAATCCGTTTCTGAAACGTTAGAAGAAGAGCGTGAAAATATTAACGACCTCTTTTCCAAGACCATAAGTATTGACTTAAATGACCGTCTTTCTTTTATAAAGCATTTATTTGATGACGACAACACATCGTATGAACGAGTACTTTCTCAGGTAGTAACCTATCAAAGCTGGGAAGAGGTAACTAGGTTTCTCAACCAAATGGTGAAACCTGAATACAACAACTGGAAGGATAAACAAGTGATGGAAGAGCGTTTTTTAACTATTTTACAAAATAATTTTACTGCATAATTATATAGCAGCAGTTTAATCCTTAAAATTATATACAAGTGATCTATTTGATCCCCACACCTATTGGTAATTTAGAAGACATGACCTTGCGAGCCATTCGTCTGCTCAAAGAGGTTGATTTGATTTTAGCTGAAGACACCCGGGTTAGTTTAAAATTAATGAAGCACTTTGAAATTGACACCCCCCTTCAAAGTTTTCACATGCACAATGAACACAAAAAAGTAGAAGCTATAGTGCGCCAGCTAAATGCAGGAAAAACAGTGGCACTAATTTCTGACGCGGGCACCCCTGGAATTTCTGATCCAGGTTTTTTATTGGTCCGTGAAGCCCTTAAAGAAGGAGTAGAGGTTCAATGTTTGCCAGGACCTACAGCCTTAATTCCTGCTTTAGTACAAAGTGGAATTCCGTGTGAACGTTTTGTTTTTGAAGGTTTTTTGCCACCTAAAAAAGGACGCCAAACACGCCTTGAACAAATGGCAATAGAAACCCGTACGCAGGTTTTTTATGAGTCGCCACACAAATTACTTAAAACACTAGAACAACTGGTTAACTTCTTTGGAGCTGATCGATCTATTGCTGTTGTTCGAGAGATCTCTAAATTATACGAAAGTACCTTCAGAGGAACCACCCAGGAAGGGCTTCTTTTTTTTGAAGCGCACCCACCTAAAGGTGAATTTGTTATTGTAGTTGAAGGCGCAAAAAAACAATAATGCGTTGGAAATCAATACCTTTAGCCTCAGAAGAATCAATTAACCCTCTAGCCCAGAGGCTATCAGTACCTATAGTAATTGCAAAACTTCTTATCCAAAGAAGCATCACTTCTTTTGAACAGGCAAAGACTTTTTTTAGACCCCAATGGGCACAATTGCACGACCCTTTTTTAATGCAAGACATGCATGCTGCGGTACAGCGGATTGTTACGGCTATGGAGCAGAAAGAAAAAGTAATGATTTATGGAGATTATGATGTAGATGGAACAACTTCTGTAGCCCTTGTAACATCTTATTTTAAAGATAAGATTGACTTTTTAAAACCATATATTCCTGATCGTTACAAAGAAGGTTATGGTATATCCATCGCTGGAATAGACACCGCCCAAAAAGCAGGAATTACTTTAATTATTGCATTAGATTGTGGCATAAAAGCACACAAGCAGGTTGCTTATGCTGCTGAAATGGGAATTGATTTTATCATCTGTGATCATCATTTACCTAATGAAACATTACCTGCAGCATATGCCATTTTAGACCCAAAACGTGCGGATTGTAACTATCCCTTTAAGGAATTATGTGGTTGCGGTATTGGATTCAAACTTATTCAAGCAGTACAAAAGCATTTGGACCTTCCACCTGATGCATTAAAGCCTTATTTAGATTTGGTTGCTACGGCCATTGCCGCAGATATTGTTCCTATGGAAGGGGAAAACAGAACCCTTACTTTTTTGGGTCTTCAGCAGTTTCAAGAAACACCACGCGTAGGACTACAATTTTTTCTTAAAACACTCAAAAAGCCAATAAAGGTTACGGATTTAGTTTTTGTGATTGCCCCTAGAATTAATGCTGCAGGAAGAATGGACCATGGCTTGAGTGCCGTTGAACTTTTAATGACTGATGAAATAGACCTTGCCTTACCCAAGGCTCGCTCTATTGATTTCTTTAATACGGAACGCCGCTCAACGGATGAACGCATTACTTCAGAAGCAATTCATCAAATTATATTAAATGAAGAAACAGATCGTTTTTCTACGGTTGTTCACCATCCCTCATGGCACAAAGGAGTCATTGGGATTGTAGCGTCAAGATTAATTGAAACCTATTATCGACCCACGGTTGTATTAACAGAATCTGAAGGGATACTCTCGGGTTCTGTACGTTCTGTTTCCGGATTTGATGTGTATCAAGCCTTAGAGGCTTGTAGCGCTTTCATGATTCAATTTGGAGGACATAAATATGCTGCTGGGCTAACTTTAAAGCCTGAGCAGTTAGCAGGGTTTAAGGACTGTTTTGAAGCGTATGCTGAAAAACATTTGTTACCAGAGCAGCTTAAACCTTACTATACTTATGACCTTGAAGTGACCTTCGATGCATTAACCTCAAAATTATACCGAATACTAAATCAAATGGCTCCTTTTGGACCTAAAAATATGCGCCCCGTATTTGTAACCCATCTTTGTAAAGATGCTGGGGGAACTCGTAAGGTTGGGAAAGAAGAAAACCACCTTAAACTGGAAATAATAGATGCCAGCGGAACTCTTTTTCAAGGCATTGCTTTTGGGATGGCAAATCATCTAATTCAAATCAAAAACCAACAGACCTTTTCTCTCTTATATACTTTAGAAGAGAATGAGTATAATGGGAGTATCACTTTACAGCTTAAGGTAAAAGACCTTGTCTTTACTTCATAAAAAAACCCTCACTATTGTGAGGGTTTTTAATTTGAATTAAAATTGATTTAGTAGTTGTAACGCAATGCTGCATTCCAAGTTCTTCCAAATCCAAACCACACATAGTTTCTTGTATCAACATCATTCCAAGTTTCTGAATCAGCGCCAGCATGAATGTTTGAATTAGATTCTGCAATGTATGTTGTGTTCATTAAGTTGTTTACGTTTAAACGTAAGCTCGCTGAATTTCCAAACAAGTCAAATCTATAAGTAGCACCAAGATCCATAAGGTTGAAGGCAGGTAGTTTAAGCGCTCCTTTATTATTGGGCTGAGTAAAATCAGAGTCGGTAATACTGTAATCAGCATATAAACCATCTACAAATCGCCATCCTAAATCAACACTTAGATTCTCACTAATTTTATAATCACCTTCAAGGTAAGCTACAAATTGAGCAGCATCGCCCACTTTTGCATCTTTGGTGTAAAGTGTTCCAGTACCTATTTGTCTTTGTTGGTCATCAAACAAGGTAGAGGTAAAGTCTTTTGTATACGTCCAGTCTCCAATGGAAAGCATTCCACTTAACTTAAACAACCCACTAGGCCTCCAGCTTCCTTCTAATTCAATTCCTTGGTGAAGTACGTCAACATTTCTAAATTGAGCCGTGCCATCAATCCCTTGCGAATTTGTTAAACTTCTTGTAATGAATCGATTACCCCATGATGTTGAGTAAACGTTTACATTTATTTTGAATGCGTTCGAGATAAATCCGTAACCTAATTCAATTGATTGAATTTCTTCGTTTTGAAGATCATTACTTACGTTGTTAGCAAAACTTGGGAATACTGCATCAAATTGGGGTTGACGACTTATAAAGCCTGCGTTAAAAAATATATTTGATTTTTCATTGAAGTTATAGTTAGCCCCTCCCTTAAGGTATCCTCCAACAACATTTTTCTTTTCTGAAAGTGGATTTTTAGGTTGGTCAAATAAATCTTCACGTTGGAAAGATTGGTTTGATAACCCTAATTGAAGTACAGCGGTTAATTTATCTGTAGAATATTCTGCTAAACCATTAAAACCTTGCCATCCAACAAAACCAACATTGTAGTAGTCAATTTTAGGCCCTTTAATTCCCGTACTTTGGAAAGGAGAAGCATCGATAGTGGTTTCAATAATTTGACCCGCGCTGTTTTTGTTTCCAGTTGAGAAGTATCCATCTAATCCAAGAAGATCATTTAAAACACGATAATGATATCCTTTATAGTTTCTTAAATCAAGTCCGATGCTATATCGCATTTTGTCAGTTTTGAAGTTTAAGTTAGAAATTGCCCCAACCCAGTCATGAGAATTCATAGAGGCACGACGAATTAGAGATGCTCTGTTTACGCCATCTTCCTTATACCCATTTGATCCAATAGCACCTCCATCAAAAGCTGAAATAGATCCCGTGTAAGGATGCGTAGAAGATCTATTTATTTGAACAATACGATCAAAATTTATGGTACCATCTGCATTTCTTCCTTTAGTTCCTCCCACTGGATTTCCATCTGCAATACCTAGGTGGCTATATAAATCTTTTTGATAGGGTAAAATGTCGATATCAGAATTTCTAAAGTTATTTCCCCTAGGTCCTGTTCCACCACCACGACCAGCAGATCCGTATAATGAAGTAGCTAAGTCAATATTATCGCTTATTTTCCAATCCCAGTTAAAGGTTGCTAAAGGTTTGTTGTAGAAGTTTCTACGCATGCTATATTCTTCTCCATTTAGCGTTCCACCATTAGAATTCCAACGCGGATCAATTCCTTTTTCTCCAAAATATTCAAAATCTCGAATTGAAACCCAAACATCTCTTTGGTTATGCCATTGTCCAGCCCCAATAAAAGAAAGGTTTAAATTGTGTGCTGAACCTTTTGGAGTATATCCTAAAGCTGCGAAATACGTCCAGCCCTCTCCACTTGTGTTGTTAACATAGCCATTTCCTGACCATTTTGTCAATAAATAAGAAGAAGACCATCCTTTAGCATTGACTCCTGTGTTGTATGAAACAGTTGTTTTGGAATATCTGTCGTTTCCAATAAGTTGAGAAAGTGATCCTCCTTCTTCTTTTTCAGCACTTTTAGTAAAGATAGAAATAGTACCTCCTACCGAAGGAACTGCTAATTTAGAAGCTCCAAGACCTCTTTGAATTTGAATCCCTGAAGCAATATCGGTTAGACCTTGCCAGTTTGACCAGTAAAGGGCTCCATTTTCCATGTCATTAACAGGCTGTCCATTAATCAAAAAAGAAGTATTTCTTTGATCAAAACCACGTAGACTAAGCCGCGAGTCACCATATCCTCCCCCTTGTTTAGTAGCATATACCCCAGGAGTTTTGTTCATTATTTCAGGAAATTCTTGATTCCCTACCTTTAAAAGAACCTCTTGAGCAGAAATTCTACTTGCCGCTATAGGAGTCTCCCTTTCTTCGGCAAGATCAATCACCCCAGAAGTTAATACTATTTCCTCAAGGTCTTGAAATGTACCCAAAGAATTAACAAGTGAATCAACTATTTTCTCATTTTCTTCTTGAGCAAGAAGTGGAGAAAGAACAATTAACAATGCAACAAATAGATTTTTTTTCATTAGATTGATAGTTTATAATTTTAAACTAAGGTAAATTATAAGAGATTATTTTTCTTTACCTAAACCTTATGATTTTTTTGATTTTATTAAGGAAATGTTAACAACTCAAATTTTTGAATTTTAAAAAAACGAAGGCTAAGAAATTGCCTTTAAAAGTGCTTTTGTAGAGGCGTCATGAGCATGGCTGTTTTCACCTTCTATATCTTCTAATATAACACTGGCCAATTGCTTTCCTAGTTCAACGCCCCATTGGTCATAACTGTATATATTCCAGAGAATCCCTTGCACATAAATTTTATGTTCGTACAGGGCAATTAAAGCTCCTAAAGTGGAAGGTGTAAGCGCATCAATAAGAATGGTATTGGTGGGCTTATTTCCTGTAAAAACTTTGAAAGGCGCGATTTTTTCTTGCTCATCAGCAGCCATTCCACTCCTGCTTAATTCTTTTTTAACTTGTTGAAGAGATTTCCCATTCATGAGGGCTTCTGTTTGGGCAATGAAATTGGCTAATAATTTATTTTGATGATCCTTATTCCCGAATAATGATTTTTTAAAACCAATAAAATCTGCAGGAATCAGCTTAGTTCCTTGATGAATTAATTGAAAAAAGGCATGTTGGGCATTGGTTCCTGAAGCTCCCCAAATAATGGTTCCTGTTTGGTAGTTTACTGGAACACCATCGCGGTCAACACTTTTGCCATTACTTTCCATAATGCCTTGTTGCAGGTAGGCAGGAAAGTTCCTTAAATATTGTGTGTAAGGAATAATGGCTTCACTTTCTGCACCATAAAAATTATTATACCAAACACTTAAAAGCGCAAGAACCACAGGAATATTTTTTTCAAAAGGAGTTTCTTGAAAATGACGATCCATTTTTCCAGCACCTTCTAACAGGCCTTCAAAATGTTTGGGACCTACCGCTAAACAAATACTTAATCCCACCGAGCTCCATAATGAAAAGCGACCTCCAACCCAGTCGTTCATTGGGAAGGTGTTTTCAGAAGAAACTCCGAAAGCTACTGTTTTTTGGGTGTTGGTAGAAACTGCCACAAAATGATTTGCAATCGCACTTTCCGGTGCTTTTTTTAAAAACCAAGAACGTATACTATTTGCATTACTTAAGGTTTCTTGCGTTGTAAAAGTTTTAGAAACAATCACAAAAAGGGTCGTTTCCGGATCAAGGTCTTTTACTATTTCTTGGTGATGATCTCCCTCTACATTGGAAACAAAGCGTAGGTCTAAATGGTTTTTATAATATTCTAAAGACTCTACCACCATTGCAGGGCCTAAGTCAGACCCTCCAATTCCTATATTGACTATATGAGTTATTCCCTTTCCAGTGTACCCTTTCCATGTTTTAGAAATAACTTCATCACAAAAAGCATACATTTTTCTTTTTGTTTCTGCGAGTGCAGGAAGCACATTCCCCCCTTCCACTAAAATAGGCTCTTTTTTTTGTGTTCTTAGGGCGGTATGTAGGACAGCGCGATTTTCGGTAGCATTTATTTTAGCACCAGAAAATTGAGCATCAATGGCGGCTTTTAGCTCACTTTCTTCTGCCAATTGGAGTAATAAATCAAATCCTTTTTTATCAATTCGATTTTTGGAAACATCTACATAAAAGTCTTCCCATTCTAATACGGAATATTCTAAACGATTGGGGTCTTTTTCAAAATGCTCCTCAATAGATGTTTGAGAGGTTTTTTTAAAATGTTTTATAAGTAAGTCCCATGTTTTTAGATGGGTGGGATTCGAATTAGGAAGGATCTGCATTCTTATTTTTGTTGTTATTTATTGCAATTTCATCTGTTTTTGTTGTTTCAAATGGAATGCAGTCAAGTTTAGTTTTATAGGGAATAATATATTTCGAAAATTCAGATTTTAAGTCTGTAGAAATAGGCTTTGCATCTGGAAGTTTTTGCCTGAAAGGATCTACTTGTATGCCGTTTTTCCAAAAGCGATAACAAACATGGGGCCCTGAGGTATTACCTGTCATTCCAACCCAACCAATAACATCTCCTTGTTCTATAAATTGTCCAAACCTCACTTTTCTTTTTTTCATGTGAAGGTATTGAGTAGAATAGATGCCATTGTGCTTTAGTGTCACATAATTCCCATTTCCTTTAGTATAACTTGATTTAATAACGGTTCCGTTTGCAGTTGCTAAAATGGGAGTTCCAACTGAGGCTGCAAAGTCTGTTCCTTTGTGAGGACGAATACGGTTTCCGTAATAGGCAATCCTTCTTCTTAAATTATAACGAGAAGAAATTCGATTAAATTTTAAAGGTCCTTGAAGAAAAGCACGGCGTAAGCTTTTGGCATTGTCATCAAAATAATCTACAATTCCTTTTTCAGGATCACTTATAAATTCAAAAGCATATAAGGGTTTTCCTTTATGTTCAAAATACGCAGCTTTTATGCGTTCTACACCTACAGAAATGGAATCATCCACAAATTTTTCGGTATAAATAATTTTAAAACGATCTCCTTTTTGAAGCCTAAAAAAGTCAACGGTCCAAGCATAAACATCAGACAAATAATAGGTTAAACTTTCATTAATTCCGCTGTTTTGCATTGTTTCATACAAAGAGCTTTCTATAATTCCTGAAGCCTCTAGTTCCACCAAACGAGTGGGTTTTACAATTTTGTTTCCGTATAAACTATCCTGTAAGTGAATTAAGGTATAGCCAGAAACTTCAGGATGGTAAACAAAATATTCAGGCGATGGAATACTGTCTTTATTGAAGAAAAGGCTATAGGGTTTTCCTATGGTTAGCTTTCGCACATTAGCCTTTCCTTTTATAGCTTGTAAAACCTCAAACACTTGGGGGTAATCAATTCCGCTAGTCTCAAGAATTTTACCAAATGTGTCTCCTCTTTTAATTTTGTATTCTTTTACTTCAAAATGATTCAGGTCAATTCCGTAATGAAGATTTGGCAGTGGCTCAGTAATCGCTTCGGGCTTTATGTTAGTGGCTACCTCCCCTGAATTATCACAAGAAATAAAGAATAAAAAGTAAAAAAACATGAGTGCGCGAAACATAAAAATATTTTTTACAAATTTCTGAACTAAATGGACACGATATAAAAAGACCTCATAAAGTTATCCTCATTTTTATATACAGTTAGTCGATAGTGATTTTAAATGGGTGTTTCAGATTTTTAAAATTTTCCAAATCTGCCTTTATAGACCCTACCAAAATATCAGCTTGCAGTCGAATAGGAAGTTTATTCTTATCATCAGACACCCATAAAGTAACACTTTCTTGCTCTTTAAAAACTCTTCCTGACTGAACAACAGGACGAAATTTTAAACAGTCAATTTTTCCAAACTTACTATTAATGCTTTCTTTCCCCAAATATTTTAGTTTAAACACATAGTTCTCTTGATCAAAAAACATATTGATGTCAAAGCTCTCATTAATTTCAATACCTTTTTTGGGATAAAAATGACGTAAATAATAAAAACAAGAAATCAAGTCTTGGACTTTTGTTTGGGTATCAAAAACCTGTATAGTCTCTTTTTTTAGGTTGTTTACCAAAGCTGTATTAAGCTCTTGATCAAAGGTGATCGCAATTTTTTTAGTATACCCACCTTCATTAATGTCTCTTATAAATTCATATGGGAGGATGGTTATTTCATCAAAATAACTTTCGTAATAATCTTCTACTTTAAAAAACCAATTTGCTAAGCCTGTAGTTTTTCCATATGCTTTTGCATGAAAAACGGGTCTTCCTTTTATCGTATCTCTTTCAAGCGAGAGGGTTGCATAGCTGGCATTAAAAATACCATAATGAATTCGTAATTGAAACCATTCACTCTTTTTAAAAGGCGGTTCAGCAGTTACCTTTTCATCAGAAATTTTTTGAGAAAAAGAGAAAAAAATTCCAAAAAATACGACAAATATTAGGTTTTTAATCATATCTCAAAGGTACTAAATACCTTTATGTGATAAGTAATCTGTACGTTTATAAAATGTTAAATATCTTACTTAGCATGAAGTCCTTTATAAACCTTAATTCCATTTCGTGTTCCTAATACTTTTTCTAAATTCGCTTTAGATGCTTCTTTAATTCGCTTTAATGATTTAAAATGGCCTAGTAGCTTATCTCTTGTGGCTGGTCCCACTCCAGAAATTTGATCCAATTCTGAATGTAAACTTCCTTTACTTCTTTTTTGTCTGTGAAACGTTATCCCAAAACGATGGGCTTCATCTCTAGCGCGCTGCAAAATTTTTAAACTTTCAGAGCGTTTGTCAAGGTATAAGGGAACCGGGTCATTTGGGAAGTATATTTCTTCCAATCGTTTGGCAATTCCTATAATAGATATTTTACCACGTAAGCCAAGCAAATCAAGACTTTTTAAAGCAGAAGAAAGCTGCCCTTTTCCACCATCAATTACAATAAGTTCAGGCAAA
>JBKEHX010000014.1:0-19923 GCA_046711205.1 Flavobacteriaceae bacterium | reverse complement strand
GAATATAAATAAGATTAAAATGATAAACGAAAAAAATGCAGGTTGAAGCCAGATTTGTTTCCAATTATGCCCATCTACTAGTGCGTAAAAATCAGTGAGCCATCCTGCTATTCGAAACCCAACGAACATACCTAACCCATATGTAGCAAGAGTAATTAATCCTTGAGCTGCACTTTTATATTCAGATTTAGACTTCAAATTAGTATAAATTTGACCAGAGACAAAGAAAAAATCATAACAAATTCCATGTAATATTACTCCCAGTATTAACATCCAGGTTTGCTCTCCATTTGAACCAAGTGAGAAAAGCAAATAACGTAAACCCCAAGCAAATATTCCAAGGATTAAAGTTGATTTAAAGCCGAACTTTTTGATGAAAATGGGTAATAGTGATAGAAATAAAACTTCAGAAATTTGTCCTAAAGTCATTTTAGCGGCAGCTGCATTCATTCCTATTTCATTTAAGAACTGATTTGCATGTTGATAGTAAAAAGCCAGGGGAATACAAATTAATATAGATGAAAAAAAAAAGATCAAATATGACTTATCTTTTAACATAGAAAGAGAATCTAGTCCTAAAATCTGACTAAAACTTATTTTTTTAGTTTTGCTAATTGATGGAGGTGTATTAGGCAGAAAGAAACTATAAAAACCTAAAATTGTTGATATAAAAGAAGACATATAAAAAGTGTTTTTCAAAGAACTAGAAGATTCCCAAGAAAGATAACCAATTAAAAGTCCAGCTAAAATCCACCCAATACTACCAAAAATTCTTATTGGAGCAAATTCTTTTGAGGGGTCTTCCATTTGTCTAAAAGAGATTGAATTAACTAGAGCTAGAGTAGGCATATATAATAACATGTAGGATAAAATATAAGGATAGAAATTTGAAAAACTATCAGAAAGACCAGCTTTAAATAGTAGAAACGCCCCTAGTAAATGAAGTACTCCTAGTACTTTTTGAGCTGCAAAATATTTGTCTGCGACTAAACCAATAATAAAGGGCGCTATAATAGCACCAATAGATTGAGTTTCATAGGCTAAAGCAAGTTGTGAGCCAGAGGCCTTGAATTCTTGAGATAAAAACGTACCCATAGTTACAAACCAAGCTCCCCATATGAAAAATTCAAGAAACATTAAAAACGATAATTGAATTTTTATTGAGCTTTTCATTATAAAAAAGATCTATATTTCACATTTCACTTCCAATTCTTAAAAGTAAATCCCTTGTCGCCTTTATTCCATCTTTTTCAGAAAGTCTTGTTCCTTCATACTCCACGCCTATATAGCCCGAATAATTCTGAGCTTTAACTATTTCTAACATTTTTTTATAATTGATTGTTTTTTCATTTCCTTCATCATCAAAATCGTAGGATTTAGCACTAACTCCAAATGCTTTTGGCATCATTTCTGAAACACCTTTATAGATATCATAAATGTTTTTACAACTACCGTCATGAATAGCTCCATAACCTTCATCACTTATACAAAAGTTTCCAAAGTCAGCAAGTGTACCACAATTAGATTTATTAACTCCATAGATAACTTTCATTAAATAAGGGATATTGGATGTAATTCTACCATGGTTTTCAACCATAACATTAATTTTTAAAGCAGCAGCATAATCGCTTAGGACTGATAAACTTGAAATTGAATTTGAAACCCATTTATCAGGATCTTTTTCTCCATAAAGATTTAGTCTAACCGAAGAGCATCCCATTTTGGAAGCTGCATAAATCCATAATTTGTGATTTTCAATAGCTTCATCTCTTTTATTTGAATTCGAAGATGAAAGATCCCCTTCATCATCAATCATAATAAGAATATTTTTTACTCCATACTGGTCAGAAAGAGCATTATTTTTTTCTATAAAAATTTCTATTGATTTTTTTTTGTCATCACTTTTCATCACATCATCGTATAATTGGCTTACATATTCAAGACCTTCAAAGCCTAATTCCTTAGCTATTTTAGCAAAAGAATATGGGTCTACTCCTTCTTCCCTAATCATATTATGAATGGACCATTGAGCAAGAGATAGTTTAAAAAATGAGTCAGATTGATGTTTTGAAGTTTCTTTTTTATCTGTATTTAAATTGTTGCAATTTGACACATAAATAGTCAGAACAAGTAATAAAGAAAACAATAGTGTTCTTTTAAATATTTTAAATTTCATTAATAGTTAGTTTTAGTTATAAAATCAAATATATGCAATATTTAAACTATAGATTTACAATTTTGTTTATATTAGGATCGGAATTTTTAAAAAAAATGAAAAATATTTTAGATGGAAGATAATTACGATGCTATTGTTGTTGGAACCGGAGTAAGTGGGGGATGGGCAGCGAAAGAACTTTGTGAAAAAGGATTAAAAACTCTTGTTTTAGAACGGGGTAGGATGATCAAACATAACGAAGATTATACTACCGCAAATGATGATCATTGGGACTATCCAGTTGGAGATGTTATAACCCAAGAAATAAAAAAAAATCAACCGAAACAAAGTAGAACAAGATATGTGAATTCAGAATCTACCAAGCATCTTTTTGTTGATGACAATGAACATCCTTATAATGAGACCAAACGTTTTGATTGGATTAGAGGTTACCATGTTGGAGGAAGATCATTAACATGGGGTCGCCAGGTATACCGTTTAAGTGATTTTGATTTTGAAGCGAATTTCAAAGAAGAAATTGCAGTTGATTGGCCTATTAGGTATAAAGATATTGCTCCTTGGTATGATTATGTTGAAGAATATATAGGGATAAGTGGAGAAAAACTAAATTTACCTCAGTTACCAGACGGCAAATTTTTGAAGCCAATGGATATGTATTGTGTAGAAGAAGATTTAAAAAAATCTCTTGCAACTAAGTATGAAGATCGGTTACTTACTATTGGAAGAGTTGCGCATATAACTGAAGGAAGTAAACCTGGACTTGGAAGAGCTTCTTGTCAATATAGAAATCGTTGCAGACGTGGATGTCCATTTGGCGCATACTTCAGTAGTAACTCATCTACTCTTCCAGCTGCAGAAGCAACCGGAAACATGACTTTAAGACCGAATTCTGTTGTACATGAGGTAATATATGACCCAATCAAAAAGCGTGCTACCGGGGTTAGAGTTATAGATTCTGAAACACAGGAAGTCTTCGAATATAATGCTAAAGTTATTTTTCTTTGTGCATCTACTGTGCCGACTACCTCTATTTTAATGCAATCAAAATCAGATCGTTTTCCAAATGGAATGGGAAATGATTCAGGAGAATTAGGCCACAACATAATGGATCATCATCTTGGTGTTGGAGCATCTGGAGTGTCAGGTTCTCACAAGGATAAATATTTTACCGGAAGAAGACCTAATGGGATTTATTTGCCAAGATATAGAAATTTAGGAGGAAAAACGAACCGCAAAGATTTTTTAAGAGGTTATGGATATCAAGGAGGAGGAAGTCGCGGTATTTGGAGAGATTATTCTAAAGAGATGGCTTATGGGTCTGAAATTAAAAAAGCAATTTTAGAACCTGGAGATTGGGGAATGAATCTTGGAGGTTTTGGAGAAATACTTCCTTACCATGAAAATAAAATGGCTTTAGATTATAATAAACTAGATAAATGGGGCCTTCCTACAGTAACATTTGATGCTTCAATTTTTGAAAATGAGATTAATATGCGAAAAGACATGAAGCAACAGGCAGAAGAAATGCTAAATGCCGCAGGATTTAAAAATGTAAAAGGGTATGATAGAGGATACACGATTGGTCTAGGAATTCATGAAATGGGAACAGCAAGGATGGGTAGAGATTCTAAAACATCTGTTTTAAACAAAAACAACCAGCTTCATTCTGTACCAAATGTTTACGTTACCGATGGTTCAGCAATGACCTCAGCAGGATGTACAAATCCTTCGATAACCTACATGGCTTTAACTGCTAGAGCTGCAAATCATGCTGTAAATGAATTAAAAAAAATGAACTTATAATTATTTTAGAAATGGATAGAAGAAAAGCGTTAAAAAGTATAGGTATTGGGTTTGGAGCTATAACTGCAACCTCATCTGTGGTTAGTTTATTTCAAAGTTGTCAAAAAAGCTCAAATTGGTCTCCAGTTTTTCTTTCAAATGAGGAGTTTGATATTGTTTCTAAGCTTATGGATTTAATAATTCCAACTACTGATATTCCTGGAGCGATTGATTTAAAATTACCTGAATTTGGGGATGCTTATATCAGTGCTGTTTTTGATAATAATGCAAAGGAAATGTTTAAAAATGGATTAAATGAATTCATTAATAAAGCAAAATCTGAAACAGGGAAAAGCAGTGTTAAATCTATTTCAATTAAAGAATGGGATGATCAACTGGCTAAATATCTTAAATCTGATTTAGAGGTAAATAAAGAAGCTAAATCTTTTGCAATTAGGTTAAGAAGAATTACAGTACAAGCATTTAGAATAAATGAATATATAGCAGAAAACATTCTAGCCTATGACCCAGTTCCTGGAAGACAAGAAGGTTGTGTAGACTTAGAGCAAGCTACTGGAGGAAAAGCATGGTCAATTTAAAATTTGCTTGTATATATATGCTATATTCTGTTTAGGATTATTTATAATTTAATTTTGTTTAATTTTTTATGATCATAAATAAAAATAAACTAATAAGAATGCCAATATTCTTTTTGCTAATATTATTCTTTTTTTCGGGTGCTTATAACAAAGTAGAGTCAATCCAAGATCAAGAAAACTGGATTTCTCTTTTTAACGGAAAAGATTTGGAAGGTTGGGATATAAAAATTGCTGATCGTCCATTAAATGACAATTATAAAAACACTTTTTTAAGTTAAAGATAGCATACTCCAAATTGTTTATGATGACTATGAGTTTTTGATGATAAATAGGGGCATTTATATTATAAGAAACCCTATTCATATTACAAACTACGTTTCGACTATCGTTTTACAGGGAATCAAACCGCTGGAGGTGAAGTCTGGAACAATAGAAATAGTGGAGTTATGGTGCATTCGCAATCTGCAGAAAGTAATTCTTTTGAACAACATTTCCCTGTATCTATTGAAATACAGCTCCTTGGAGGATTGGGAAAAGAAGAACGTACAACAGCTAATTTGTGCACCCCTGGAACATTTGTAATGTATAAAGAAAAACTAGATTATAACCATTGTATTTCATCTCAATCGTCCACCTAATATGGAGATCAATGGGGACATGCTGAAGCAATTGTAATGGGAGGAGAGTATATAACACCCATATTATTGAAAAAGACACTGTGCTAACCTATAAAACACCTCAAATAGATGATGCCTTTATAAGTAAAAGTTATCTAGGAAAAGACTGGGATGGAATGGGGGTGTCAAACAAACAAGAATGGATCAATAAAAAGGGCGAGGTTATTAAAGAAGGTTATATTGCTATTCAGGCTGAGAGTCATCCTATTGACTTTAAAAACATAGAACTACTAAATCTATGCGGTTGCATGGATTTAAAAGCAAAAAATTATAAATCTTATTTTGTGAAATCTAATTCCAAAAGTTGCATTTATTAATTTTATTATTTGAACTAATATTCACTAATTAATTTGAATGTTTCCATTGGTTGTACCCTTTTTGATAACACTTACCCCAGGAAGGGGTCCTGTTTCATCCGATACAATACCTGTTATTACTTGACAAGTAAAAACTCTAATTGTTATTAAAGTGATAATTATATATAGTGTTATCTGCTAAAATCATAAATATATATATATATATTAATTTTTTTTTGAAGATGTTTTTATAATTTAACACTTACAATTATAATGAAGGTCCAAAAAATATCCTCTTTAATTTTATTATCTATTTGCGTGACTACTGTTTTTTCGCAATCAGATTACATCCAAAACTTGCCTAATATTGAAGCTCAAATCTCAATGATTTTAATACCAGAAGGTTCATTTATTATGGGAAGTGATAAAACTGAAATGGGTCATTTTGGGGACGAAGGTCCACAACATGAAGTGACTTTAGATTCTTTTTGGATTGGACAATATGAAATTACCTGGGACCTATATAACCTTTTTGTTAGTAGAGAAATGGATCAATATCAAAGCTCAAAGACGCATAAAAGCGAGGTTAATATAGACGTAGATGGAGTCTCCGGTGCAACAACTCCTTATGTTGAGATGAGTTTTGGTATGGGTATTGATAATTATCCTGCTATTTGTATGACCCAATTGGCTGCAGTTAAATTTTGTGAATGGCTTTCTGCGATGACAGGTAACTTTTATCGCTTGCCCACCGAAGCAGAATGGGAATATGCTTGCAGAGCAGGCACAACGTCGGCTTATTCCTTTGGTGATGATACCGATGTAATCGATCAGTATGCATGGTTTGCCGAAAACAGTAATGATAAATATCAAAAGGTAGGTAAGAAGCTTCCCAATCCATGGGGACTATATGACATGCACGGCAATGTTGCTGAATGGACACTAGATCAATATATACCTACTGTCTATGGGACTAGAAAAAACAAAAACAAAAACCCCTTTGAGGCACCTACAAAAACCTACCCAATAACAGTTAGGGGTGGCTCTTGGATTGATTTCCCAAAGCGATTGCGCTCTGCTGCTAGGCGCCCTTCTTCTAAAAAATGGAAAAGGCAAGATCCTCAGATTCCCAAAAGCTTATGGTGGCATACCGATGCAACCTTTGTTGGATTTCGGGTAGTGCGGCCAGTGAATGTTCCAAGTTCTGAGGAACAAAAAATATATTGGAATTATGAATTAATAAATTAAAAAAAAATGAAAAACGAGGAAGACTATTTATCTAACACTAATAAATCTCGGCGTTCTTTTGTTCAGAATACCGTAATTGCAACGGGTGCTTTATTTACGGTTCCTCTTTCTGTAGAGGGTATGGCGCATGTAAATGGAAACAAAACATTAAAATTAGCTCTAGTAGGTTGTGGTGGACGTGGCTCAGGCGCTGCTGTACAAGCTCTTACTGCAGATAAAAATGTAGAATTAGTAGCAATGGCAGATGCTTTTGGGGATCGGATTCAACGTAGCCTAAAAGGAATTAAAAATCATTTTGAAGGAGAGAAAAAAATCAACGTCAAAGAAAAAAATCAATTTATCGGGTTTGATGCCTATAAGAAAGCCATTGATATGGCAGATGTCGTCATTTTATCAACTCCTCCAGGATTCCGCCCCTATCATTTTGAATACGCTATTTCGCAAGATAAACACGTATTTATGGAAAAACCGGTTGCTACAGATCCGGTAGGAATTAGAAAGGTATTAGAAACTGCAAAAATTGCTAAAGAAAAAAAACTGAATGTCGTTGTCGGTTTACAGCGTCATTATGAATCTAAATATATTGATTTGAGAAAACGTGTTGCTGATGGAACAATTGGTAAAATACGAAGCGGTCAAGTGTATTGGAATGATGCTGGTGTCTGGGTAAATAAACGTCAAGCTGGTCAATCTGAATTGGAATATCAAATGCGAAATTGGTATTATTTTACTTGGTTGTGTGGGGATCATATTTTGGAACAGCATATTCACAATATCGATGTTGCCAATTGGTTTTTAGGAGAATATCCCGAGTCAGCTCAGGGTATGGGAGGACGTCAAGTTCGCAACGGGAAAGACCACGGAGAAATTTTTGATCATCATTTTGTGGAATTTACTTACCCAAGTGGTGCTGTAATTTCAAGTCAATGCCGTCATATACCAGGTACCATGAGTCGTGTAGATGAAGTGTTTCAAGGCACTCAAGGAGGAATGGAAATAGGAAGAGGTGAAATCACAGATTTAAACGGAGCTATAGTTTATAAATATCCTGATAAAAGAGAAGAAGAACCGAATCCTTATCAAGTAGAGCACGATCAATTATTTTCGTCCATTCGAAACGGAGGAGTAATCTCTGATGCTGAAAATGGTGCTAAAAGTACTTTGTCTGCGATTTTAGGTAGAATGGCCACTTATACTGGTAAAAAAATCACCTTTGAAGAGGCTTTATCATCTCAACTTAAGTTAATGCCTGAAGCTCTTACCTGGAGTAGTACCCCTCCAAGTATCCCTGATTCCAATGGAAATTACCCTATTGCTATTCCAGGAAAAACTAAATTTATTTAGGATGAAAAGAAGACATTTTACTCAATTGACAGGTATCTCCGGAATAGGACTCCTTTCAGGTACAAACGCTTTTTCTAATACAAGTGCATCGGATTCAAAATATTTTTACAATTTGCATTACGCTCCTCATTTGGGAATGTTTAAAAATCTTGCTGGTAATGATCCTATTGACCAACTTAATTTTATGGCGGATAATGGATTCACTGCTTTTGAGGATAATGACATGCGAAAAAGAACTTTGGAGATGCAAGACAAAATGGCAAATACAATGCAAAAAAGAGGATTGCGAATGGGGGTTTTTGTTGCCCATGAAATTTATTGGAAAGAGCCTAATTTGGCTAGCGGAAATAAGACCCTTCGCGAAGAGTTTTTGGACTATATAAAAAAGGCTATTCCCATTGCAAGACGGGTCAACGCCAAGTGGATGACAGTCGTTCCTGGTCATGTAGATTTATCACAAAACATTGCTTATCAAACGACTCATGTGGTGGAGACTTTGAAACAAGCATCAGCAATGTTGGAGCCTTATGGTATTGTGATGGTTTTAGAACCTTTAAATTTTAGAGATCACCCGGGTCTGTTTTTATCGAAGAGCCCACAAGCATATGAAATCTGTAAGGCTGTATCTTCACCTTCTTGTAAAATTTTATTTGATATATACCATCAACAAATCCAGGAAGGAAATCTAATTCCCAACATTGAAAAATGCTGGGATGAAATTGGGTATTTTCAAATTGGTGATAATCCTGGTCGAAAGGAACCCACCACAGGGGAAATCAATTACAAGAATATCTTTAAGTATATTCATTCTAGAGCTTTTGATGGTATTTTAGGGATGGAACATGGGAATCTTAATATTGGAAAAGCGGGGGAAGAAGCATTGATTAAAGCCTATCAAGCTGTAGATAGTTTTTTGTAATCAATTTAAACATAAACCTCTATAAAGATCTAAGATCAATAGGGCTATATATTCAAGCATTTGAGAGTTCAACTCTTTGTTTAGTTAATTTATTAGAGTCTAGTAAAAGGGAGTTTTATTTGCTTAACTTTTCAGGGAATATCAAATAATTAAACTAGCTAAAAGAAGCAATTAAATTAAACAGAACTCCTGCAAATGCTGCCCCAGTCAAAGGACCTAAAACAGGAATCCAACTGTAACTCCAATCCGCATTTTTATTTTTTCTAGGTATTAATTGGTAAACAAGACGGGGACCAAAATCTCTTGCAGGATTGATGGCGTAACCCGTTGTTCCACCCAAAGCAATTCCAATAACCCAAACCAATATTCCAACAGGAAGAGCATCAATAGATCCCAAGCCAAAATTTTGAATTTCGGTTCCGGATATTTTTATTTTAGGCCCCACAATAAACAAGGCTCCGAAAACAAGCATAAACGTTCCAATTGCCTCACTGAAAAAGTTATTTTTCAAATTACGAATTGCAGGACCTGTACAAAAAGTACTTCGAACAGTGGCTTCATCTGTAGTGAGTTTATAATGATCAATATAGGTAATGTAGGTCAACCAACTTCCCATCATAGCACCTAAGAGTTGAGCTGTAAAATATCCAGGAACTAAAGACCAAGAAAATTTACCGGCTATAGCTAATCCTAAAGTAACTGCAGGATTCAAGTGGGCACCGCTAGATTCAGAAGTCACATAGACCCCCACAAAAACAGCGAAACCCCATGCACTAGTAATCAAGACCCAGGGCGTTTGATTTTGAGCAATGGTATTTTTTAATTTTACGTTGGCTACAACACCGCCCCCTAATAATAATAAAATTGTAGTTCCAATAAATTCTGCCAAAAAGGGATGCATAATCATAATTTGTAATTTTTAAGTATTAATTTAAATTCTTTGAGTTCTTTTTTGACCCAGTTTTGATTTTTATTTAACATCTTCGCCATTATAGAAGCAACTTTAGGAGCTATAAGCTCTGTCTCAGAAGCATCAAGAAACAGACACCTTGTTCTTCGTGCCAAAACATCTTCTATGGTAAGCGCCATTTCTTCTTCAATTGCCCACTGAATTTGATTTACTGTTAAAAAGAATTTTTCTGAAAGAGATTTATTTGATTTATCCGGATTTAATGCGATTATTTTTTTAGATTCTGTGCCATAACAATGGAGGGGATCACTCCAATTTGAATTATAGTCAAATCCATGAATCGGTAATGTTTCTGTTCCACATTTTCTTTCCGAAAGTCCCGCAACAATTTGAGCTGTATTTACAGCATCTTCTGAAATTTTTCGATAGGTTGTCCACTTTCCTCCTAAAACACTAATCAACCCACTTGTACTCACTACAATTTTATGATGCCGGGAAACTTCTTTTGTACTATCTTTTTTACCATTTGCAGCCAATGGACGTAAACCAGAATAAACACTTTTGACATCTTTACGGGTTGGTTTTTTTGTCATGTATTTACCAGCATTTTCCAGTATAAAATTAATTTCTTCTTCTGACGCTATAGGTTCTTCTAATGTTTCATTTAACGGTGTGTCTGTAGTTCCCAAAACAACATAACCATTCCAGGGGACTGCAAAAAGTACCCGGCCATCAGAAGTATGAGGAACCATAATAGCATGTTCGCCATCTAAAAAGACTTTTTCAATTACTAAATGAACTCCTTGGGATGGTCGAATCATTGGTTTTACTTTAGGCTGGTCTAATGCAACAATACGATCTGAGAAAACACCAGTTGCATTGATAATTACTTTTGCTTTAACCCTTTTTTTAGAACCACTAACAAGGTCTTGAACATGCAATCCAGAAATCAACTCATTTTCTTTTTCAAATCCAATTACATTAGCGTAATTGATAACAGTCGCTCCTTGATTATCAGCTGTTATCGCTAAACTTATAGCCATACGCGCATCGTCAAATTGACCATCATTATAGATTATGCCTCCACGAAGGCCTTCTCTATTCACATTAGGAATTAATTTAATAGTCTCTTCACGATCAAGAACTGTAGAAGGCCCCAAACCTAATTTACCAGCCATCATGTCATATACTTTTAAACCTATGCCATAAAAGGGACTGCTCCACCAGTCATAAGTAGGAATGACAAAACTTAAATCCTTTACTAGATGTGGTGCATTTTTTCTCATTATTCCACGTTCTCTAAGGGCTTCGATGACTAATGAAATATCACCATTTTGAAGATAACGCACACCACCATGAACTAATTTTGTACTTCTTGAAGAAGTACCTTTTGCAAAATCATATTTTTCAAAAAGAACAGTTTTATATCCCCTATTTGCTGCATCGACAGCAATTCCTAGACCAGATGCTCCTCCTCCAATTATAGCAATATCCCACTCCGAAGTTTTGTCTAATTGAGTAATATTATAATCTCTATTCATTATTTTGAAGAATTGCTTGCTTTTGATATTCTTGCCTCCCAGGCTTCAATAATTTTTTTATTTTGCGTATTTTCTTGAGGTGTAAATTTTTTATCAATTTTCCATATTTCAGATAGACTTTCTAAAGAGGGCCAATATCCACTTGCTAGCCCAGCAAAAAAAGCGGCTCCTAAGGCTGTTGTTTCAGTTGTCTCTGGACGAATAACTTCGACTCCCAATAAGTCTGATTGAATCTGCATTAGTAAATTATTTTTACTTCCCCCTCCATCTACTTTTAGGGTCTTAAAAGTTATGTCAGCATCTTTTTGCATTTCGATTACAATTTCACGTGTACGCATCGCTATGGCTTCCAAAGCAGCTCTTGCTATATGTCCTTTTTGGGTACCTCGTGTAATACCAAGAATAGCACCTGTGGCGTGTGGATCCCAGTAGGGAGCCCCAAGACCTGCTAGCGCAGGAATAAAGGTAACTCCACCATTGTCATCTACTGTTTTGGCTAAGGCTTCAATTTCAGCTGCAGAAGATATGATTCCCAACTGATCCCTGAGCCACTGAACAACTGCTCCCGCTACAAAAACACTTCCTTCAAGGGCATAGGTTACGGTGTTATTAACTTGATAAGCAATTGTTGTCAACATTCTATTTTTAGAAACTACTGGAGTTTCTCCAGTATTCATAATACAAAAACAACCCGTCCCGTAGGTGTTTTTGACATCTCCTGGTTGAATACACATTTGGCCAAAGAGTGCTGCTTGTTGATCCCCCGCTATTCCACATATAGGAATTTCATAACCAAAAAGATCGAGAGTTGTAGTTCCTACATGTTCCGAGGAGGATACCACTTTAGGAAGCAAAGATATAGGGACATCTAAAGCGTCTAATAATTCTGCATCCCACTCTAAGGTATGGATATTAAATAATAAAGTTCGACTTGCATTAGTCACATCTGTGACATGAGATTTCCCATTTGTTAAATTCCACACAAGCCAACTGTCAATTGTTCCAAAGGCAAGTTCACCAGCCTCTGCAGCTTTTTTTAATTCACTACTTTGATCTAAAATCCATTTGATTTTTGTTCCTGAAAAGTAGGCATCTAAAAGGAGACCTGTTTTTTTATAAAATAAAGATGCTTTACCCTGCTTTTCTATAGCTTCACATATGGTTGCAGTTCTTCGGTCTTGCCATACAATTGCTCGGTGAACGGGCTGCCCTGTTTTACGATTCCACAAGACTGTGGTCTCTCTTTGGTTAGTTATTCCCATTGCATTGATTTGATGTGCTGATATACCAGCATCTTGAAGGGCTTCTTTAATAGCTAAGCACTGAGTTTTCCATATTTCATTTGCATCGTGTTCTACCCAACTTTCTTTCGGAAAGTATTGTGTGAATTCATGTTGTGCTACTCCAATGGTACTTCCATTTCGATCGAAGATAATAGCTCTAGAACTCGTCGTTCCAGCATCAATGGCTAAAATATAGTCCTTCATTTTAAATGTATTTAAGGTTATAGCAAAATAAGATGTGAGTAGTTAGTAAATTAACGTATAACATTATCCTAAAAACTATGTTGTATCATTTGGTTTTTGGCTTTAGGTGTAAATATAAAAAAAAAATCATCTTTCTTTTGGTGCTTTTTCCAAGGAAAACATAATTATTCTTTTAAAGAACCTGAAATTAGTTTGAATGATATCGATGCCAATAGATATCTATCAAACCTAACTTACAAGAATAAATTATAATTATTTTTGTTTTATTAAATCTGTTTTCTTTGAAACTAGATAAACGCCAAAAAACACTAACCCACAAGCAAATCCTTTAATCCAGTCTAAAGTATCATTCCCGCTTGTTACTGCATAAATTATGGTTATTAATGGTTGCAGGTAAACAAAGGCACCTATTGTAGTTACGGGCAATGTCTTCAATGCATATAAATTCAGCAAGTAGGTTAAAAAAGTGGTTCCTATTACAACAAATGCAATTCTCCAAATGGCTTCTAAAGGCAATTTGCTCCAGGAAATTAAAAGAAAGTCATTAAAAGTCACCGGAAAAGTCATTAAAGTCCCAATTAAAAACAACCATTTCATAATAGTTATAGTATGGTATTTTTGTGCTAAAGGTTTTACTAAAACTAGATAAGCTCCAAAGCTTATAGAATTGGAGAGTAATAAAATATTCCCTAAACTTATGTTTGGAGCATTTACTACAACAGAATTATTTCCATAGAGAATTAAAACTAAAGCTCCTCCAAAGCCTAAAATTATGCCTATAACTTTTAAAACTGTTAATGATTCTTTAAGAAATAATGAAGATAAGATTAAAACAATAATTGGAGTTAATGTGACTATTACTCCACTATTTATAGGAGTTGAAAGTTCGAGGCCTTTAAAAAACATCAACATATTAATACACATACCCAAAAATGACGCTCCAAGAATTCTGAAATAATCTCTTTTTTCAATTTTTTCTTTAGGTAAGAAAAGACTCACAACCCAAAATAAGATTGACGCACCTACTACTCTAAGCATTATAAAGCCAAAGGCACTAACATAGTGTGGCATTATGACTTTAGCAATAGTATGATTTAATCCATAAATAGTAGTTGCTCCTAAAGCAGCCAATAGTGCAAAGCTTCTATTTTTCATCTAGAAAGACTTTCAATCTTTTAATATTATCAATACTATTTCCGATAAATAATTGTTTTTCAAAAATTAAAACGGGTCTCTTTAAAAAAGTATAGTGTTCAAGAATCAAATCTCTATATTCGGATTCTGTTAATGATTTATTTTTAAGATTTCTTTGTTTGTACAGTTGTGCTCTTTTATTAAAAAGAGATTCATAGCTTCCAGAAATTATTCGTATTTCTTCCAATTGTTTTAAGTTAATTGGATAGGATTTAATGTCAATAAGTTTAATTTCTGAACTTATACTTAAATCATTCATTATTCTTTTACATGTATTGCATGTTTTTAAATAATAAAATACTTTCATTTTTTTTTTTGACTCTGCAAATAAAAATCATTTTTTTTGAAAAAAAGATGTTTTGCTTTAAAATCCAATACATTTGTATAGTCATTTACTAAGTTAAAAATGAAAAAAAAATTACACTTCAACAGCAAGACTATTCATGGTGGTCAATCTTTAGAAAAAGGATATGCTGCTGTAATGCCTCCAATATACCAAACTTCAACATACGCACAATCCTCACCAGGGAAACATGCCGGATATGAATATAGTAGAACTCATAATCCTACAAGAACAGCTTTAGAAAACTCCTTAGCATCTATTGAAAATGGAAATTACGGGTTCGCTTTTGCCTCTGGACTTGCAGCAATCGATGCTGTGATGAAATTATTAAAGCCAGGAGATGAAGTTATTTCAACGAATGATCTATATGGAGGGTCTTACCGTTTATTTGTAAAAATTTATAAAGATTTTGGAATTAATTTTCACTTTATTCCAATGAATAATTCATCTTCATTTGAAAAGTTTATCACAAATAAAACTAAACTTATATGGGTTGAAACCCCTACAAATCCAATGATGAACATTATAGACATTAAATTAATGTCAAAAGTTGCAAAAAAACATAAATTAGTATTAGCCGTTGATAATACATTTGCTTCTCCATATTTGCAAAAGCCATTAAGTTTAGGAGCAGACATAGTAATGCATTCAGCTACTAAGTATCTTGCTGGACATTCGGATGTAGTTTTAGGAGCATTGATAGTTAATGACCCCTTATTGTCAGAAAGAATATCGTTTATTCAAAATGCAAGTGGAGCGATTTGTGGACCAATGGATAGTTTTTTAACTTTAAGAGGGATAAAAACACTTCATGTAAGAATGCAAAGGCACTGTGAAAATGCATCTAAAGTAGCTTTGTTTTTAGAAAATAATAAAAAGATTGATAAGGTATATTGGCCTGGTTTTAAGACTCATCCCAATCATGAAATTGCAAAAAATCAAATGAAAGATTTTGGTGGAATGCTTTCATTCGTTCCTAAAGGAGCTAATTACAAACAAGCAATAAAAATTATTGAAAGATTAAAACTGTTTACCCTTGCAGAATCTTTAGGAGGAGTAGAAAGTCTTTCGGGTCATCCTGCAAGTATGACTCATTCATCAATACCTAAAAAAGAAAGAGAAAAAAGCGGCGTTGTAGATTCATTAATTAGACTAAGTGTAGGAATTGAGGATTCTCGAGATTTAATAAATGATTTAGATGAAGCTATAGGCTAGTCGACCAAATTTTTATAATGAAAATTACAAATAATAAAAAAATCTACTTTGCTTCAGATAATCATCTTGGAGCTCCAGATTATAAATCTAGTAGAGAACGAGAAGTTATATTTGTAGAATGGTTAGACCATGTTAAAAAAGATGCAGAAGCATTGTTTCTTCTAGGAGACATTTTTGATTTTTGGTTTGAGTACAAAAAAGTTGTTCCTAAAGGCTTTGTTCGAATTATGGGTAAACTTGCAGAAATAACGGATCAAGGTGTACCAGTTCATTATTTTGTTGGAAATCATGATTTATGGATGTATGATTATTTTCAAAAAGAATTAGGAATTTCTGTTTATCAGAAACCTCAAGATTTTAAAATCGAAAATAAAGATTTCTATATTGGACATGGCGATGGTTTAGGCCCTAGAGATAAGGGCTTTAAAAGACTAAAAAAATTTTTCACCAACCCCTTCTTGAAATTTTTATTTAGATGGATTCATCCTGATTTAGGGGTGCGTTTAGGTCAATATTTATCTACAAAAAACAAGATGATATCCGGAAAGGTTGATATAGATTTTTTAGAAGAAAAAGAGGAGTGGCTAGTTCAATACTCTAGAAGAAAACTTATTCAAAAACATCGGGACTACTTTGTTTTTGGACACCGACATTTACCATTAGAGATTAAGCTTACGAAAAATTCTACTTACTTTAATTTAGGGGATTGGATTACTCACTATACTTATGGGGTTTTTGACGGGAAAGAATTTAAAATAAAAAAGTGGGGGGAGTCTTTCGAAGAAAATGATTGAAGAAAAATCATTAGATTTTGAGAAAACTGTTTTGGTTGGAATAATTAATTTAAATCAAAATAAAGAAGTTTCAAATGAATATTTAGATGAACTCGAATTTCTTGCTTTTACTGCTGGAGGAAATGTTTTAAAACGTTTTACTCAAAAATTAGATTTACCTAATCCTAAAACATTTATTGGCTCAGGAAAATTAGATGAAGTCAAAGATTTTAATAAAAAAAACAATATTTCATCTGTAATTTTTGATGATGAGCTGTCTCCTGCTCAACAAAATAATATCGAAAAATTATTAAAATGTAAAATTTTAGATCGCACAGGTTTAATCCTAGATATTTTTGCGCAAAGAGCAAAAACAAGTTATGCTAGAACACAGGTAGAATTAGCGCAGTATGAGTATTTACTTCCAAGACTTAAGGGGCTATGGACTCATTTAGAAAGACAGCGAGGCGGAATAGGAATGAGAGGTCCTGGAGAAACTGAAATTGAAACAGATAGAAGAATAGTTAGAGACAAAATTTCATTATTAAAAAAGAAATTGATTTCTATCGATAAGCAAATGTCTACTCAAAGGGGAAATAGAGGTGAATTAGTTAGGGTTTCGTTAGTTGGTTATACTAATGTTGGAAAATCTACACTAATGAATAGCATAGCTAAGAGTAATGTGTTTGCAGAAAATAGACTTTTCGCAACGCTTGATACAACTGTAAGGAAAGTCGTCATAGGGAACCTTCCTTTTCTACTTAGCGACACAGTTGGTTTTATCAGAAAACTGCCTACCCAACTAATAGACTCTTTTAAAAGTACTTTAGATGAAGTTCAAGAATCTGATTTATTGCTTCATATTATTGACATATCTCATCCTAATTTTGAAAAACATATAGAATCAGTAAATAAAATACTGAAAGAAATAAATAGTTTAGAAAAACCCTCTATAATGATTTTTAACAAAATAGACTCCTACACACCAGAGCCTTGGGATAAAGATGATTTAGTATCTGTAAAAGGTCAAAAACATCTAACATTAACTCAATTTGAAAGTACTTGGATGAATAAATCAAATTATAAATCCATTTTCATCTCAGCCTTAAAAAAAGAAAATATTGATTCTTTTAGAAAGAAGTTATACGAAGAAGTCCGTAAAATTCATATAAGAAGATTTCCGTATAATAATTTTCTTTACCCTGAAGAATTCGAAAATGAAAAAAGTTAATAATTCATTTTATTTACGAGTATTAATATAAGAATTAGCTTGATCTGTAGGCAATAAAACTAAGTCAGCAACACATACATGTTTTGGAGCTTTTGCCATAAATATTATGGCTTGCGCCACATCTTCTGCGGAAAGTGCTATTAGACCCTCATAGACTTTTTTTGCTTTTTTTTGATCACCTTTAAAACGGACATTAGAAAATTCGGTTTCAACTAAACCAGGATGAATCGCTCCTACTTTGATTCCTACTCTATTAAGATCAATTCTTAGACCCTTAGTAAAAGCATCTATAGCAA
This sequence comes from Flavobacteriaceae bacterium, assembly GCA_046711205.1. Lineage (GTDB taxonomy): Bacteria > Bacteroidota > Bacteroidia > Flavobacteriales > Flavobacteriaceae > MS024-2A. The sequence continues at coordinate 1,892 of JBKEHX010000014.1, read as the reverse complement.
ATTTACTAGCACAATAAACACTCCCATTGGGATAAACTTCTTTACCAGCAATAGAACCAAGATTAATGATATGACCTGATTTTTGTTTTATCATTAAAGGAATTACTGCTTTAGTAACATACATAAGACCTTTAACATTTCCGTCAATCATGGCGTCCCAATCATCTAAATTAGCATCTTGAATAGAGTCCATCCCATGTGCATTACCAGCGTTATTTATTAATAGGTCAATTTTTTTAAATTCTTCAGGAAGTTGATTAATACAACTAAATACTTCTTTTTTATTTCTGACATCAAAAACAAGAATTTGATAGGGAACATTAATTTCTTTAGAAAGTTGGTCTAGTTTTTCTTTTCTCCGACCACAAATAATAAGCTTTGAATTTAATTTTGCAAAGGCCTTGGCGGTAGCTAAACCAATTCCACTAGTAGCTCCAGTAATAATAATAGTTTTATTTTTCATAAGTGTTTTTTTAAAATACTTTTTTATCTAGAATTGTTTCAAGCACAATAACCAGTACGAAATCATTATCTTTATAAAAAACTAAAATATTAACAAATAAAAGGTTTAAAAATCGGATCAGTTTTATTTTTTAACCAATTATTAACAATAATAAGAGTATTTATTCTCCAAATTTGCAGTCCAAAAAAATGTTAAACTAAAATGTCATGAATAGTTCAAATAATGAAATTGATATTAAAGCGATTAATGAAAAAATACAAAGTGAAAGTGCCTTTGTAGACCTTTTAGCTTTAGAAATTAATAAAGTGATTGTTGGTCAAAAAAAAATGGTTGAAAGATTAATGATTGGATTGTTGGGACGTGGTCATATATTATTAGAGGGAGTGCCAGGACTTGCAAAAACATTAGCTATTAACACCTTGAGTCAGGCTGTTAAAGGAAGTTTTAGCAGAATTCAGTTTACTCCTGATTTGCTTCCTGCAGATGTTGTAGGAACAATGATTTACAATATTAAAGAAAATGATTTTTCAATAAAAAAAGGTCCAATTTTTGCCAATTTTGTTTTGGCAGATGAAATTAATAGAGCTCCAGCGAAGGTTCAATCTGCTTTGTTAGAAGCAATGCAAGAAAAACAAGTAACCATTGGAGATACTACTTTTAAATTACAGTCACCTTTTTTAGTAATGGCAACTCAAAATCCAGTTGAACAAGAAGGAACATATCCCCTTCCTGAAGCGCAGGTGGATCGTTTCATGCTTAAAACTATAATAGATTATCCTAAAATAGATGAGGAACAACAAATTGTTAGAAACAATTTAAGTAATGCAGAAGTTTTAGTTAAACCAGTTGTTACAATTAAGCAAATTTTAAATGCTCAAGAAACAGTTCGTGAAGTTTATATGGATGAAAAAATAGAAAAATACATATTAGATATCATTTTTGCAACTAGATATCCTGAACGCTACAACCTTTCACAACTTAAACCACTTATTAGTTTTGGAGCTTCGCCAAGAGGAAGTATCAATTTAGCAAAAGCTGCTAAATGTTATGCATTTATTAAAAGAAGAGGTTATGTAATTCCAGAAGATGTAAGAGCCATTGTTTATGATGTTTTAAGACACAGAATTGGAATTACATACGAAGCAGAAGCTGAAAACATTTCGTCTGTAGACATCATTAACTCTATTATTAACGAAATAGAAGTTCCTTAATAATAGCTGTTTGTATACGTCACCATTTAGTTCATAAGAGAATCTATTTATAAAGTTTTGAAAAGATTCCTATAAAATTATTTAGTTTACCCAGTATAGAGCACTTACATCATGGATACTAAAGAAATATTAAAAAAAGTACGAAAAATTGAAGTCAAGACAAGGCGTTTGTCTGACCATATTTTTGGTGGCGAATACCATTCTACCTTCAAAGGAAG
>JBKEHX010000013.1:0-20993 GCA_046711205.1 Flavobacteriaceae bacterium | reverse complement strand
ACGAAAGTAGTATCCCATTTTTCTAGGGTTTCTATGTCTAGGTGTTCTTTTGCAAAAGTGGCCATAGTATTCCACTCATTTTTTGCTGCAGGATATGCTTTTTGACTTAAATTATCTAAAAAAAATTTGACATTTTTTTCAGATTGTGCCATACGTTCTTCAAGAACAAAGGAAGCATGTGATTCATAGCCAAGTAGTTTTGCACGTGTTTTACGTAGTTTAATAATTTTAAGAATAACAGCTGAATTATTATGTTCGTTCTCTTGAAACCCTCTTTTACCAAAAGCACTATTTAGTTCTTTACGCAATGCCCTGTTTTCTGCATAGGTCATAAAAGGAATATAACTTGGATAATCTAGGGTAAATAGCCAGCCTTTCTTGTCTTTCTCTTCTGCCATATTTTGTGCCATTTCAACCACATTATCAGGCAATCCTTTGAGGTCTGATTTGTTTTCGATATTTAAGGAATACGCATGGGTATCTGCCAGGACATGTTCACCAAAACTAAGACTTAACTGAGCTAATTCTGTATCAATAATTCGCAGTTTTTCTTTTGCATCATCATCTAAAAGCGCACCATTCCGAACAAAACTTTTATATTCTTTTTCAAGTAATGTTAATTGTTCTCGAGTTAGAGACTCTCTGATACCATTTTCATATAAAAAGCTAATACGCTTGAATAGCACTTGGTTTAAATGGATATCATTTTGAAAACGTGTTAACAAAGGGGCAGCATCTTGTGCAATTTTTTGAAGTTCTTCATTAGTTTCTGCACTGTTGAGGTTAAAAAGTAAACTGCTGTTTCTACTAATTAGAGTCCCACAATTTTCAAGTGCTTCAAGCGTATTTTTAAATGTGGGTGTTTCTTTTTGTTGCGAAACTGCATCTATTTCTTCAAGTGCTATAGCAATAGTTGATTCTATAGCTGGAATAAAATGATGAGTCTTGATTTGTTTAAAGGGGGCGGCTTCAAAAGGAGTTTTGAATGCAGCTAATAGTGGGTTAATCAATGTTTTGTTTTTTTAATTCTTCACTGCTTTTCAGCACTTTTTCTTTTAAACTTTCTTTGTATGAAACTATTTTATTTTGCACCTTTTCATCGCTACTCCCTAAAATTTGAGCAGCTAAGATCCCAGCATTTTTAGCCCCATTTAGTGCTACTGTAGCAACGGGGACACCTCCAGGCATTTGAAGAATAGAAAGAATGCTATCCCAACCATCAATAGAATTACTAGATTTTATAGGAACACCAATAACCGGAAGTGGTGTAAGTGAGGCAATCATTCCAGGAAGGTGAGCGGCACCTCCAGCGCCTGCAATTATAACCTTGAGTCCTCTTTTGTGGGCTTGCTTTCCATAAGACATCATTTTATCTGGAGTTCTATGGGCAGAAACAATATCTACTTCTACCTCAATGTTTAATTCTTTTAATATCGCAATAGCCTCTTCCATTACTGGAAAATCTGATTTGCTTCCCATTATAATTCCTACTTGTTTCATATTATTGTGTAATTACTTCAATAGTTTCTTTTACGTATTCTGCAATTTCACGGGCAGTTTTAAGGTCTTTGTTAACAATGGTAATATGTCCCATTTTACGAAAGGGGCGGGTTTCTTTTTTACCATAAATATGAGGATTGACACCTTCAAGGGCTAAAATTTGATCTAAGTTTTTATAGTAAACAGGGCCGTTATGTCCTTCTTTTCCAACAAGATTAACCATTACCCCAGCAACTTTATTTTTCGGATTACCAAGCGGGAGGTTAAGAATAGCTCTTATATGTTGTTCGAATTGTGAGGTGTAGGCAGCTTCAATAGTGTAATGACCACTATTATGTGGTCTAGGCGCCACTTCATTTACGATTAGCTCTCCTTCTGTTGTTAAAAATAATTCTACAGCAAGCAGTCCGACATGTTTATAGGCTTTGGAAACCTCTAGTGATAATGTTTCTACTTTTTTAGCTATAGATTTAGAAATTCTTGCAGGGCTTAAAACATATTCTACCTGATTGGCAGTGGGATGAAATTCCATTTCTACGCAAGGGTAACATAAAGATTCTCCTTTTAGACTTCTACAAACTATAACCCCAAGTTCTTTGTCTATCGCGACTAAATCTTCCGTAATGCAAGCCCCTCCATTAATATTTTCTAAATCTTTATTTGAGCGTAAAATTTTGACACCGTACCCATCATAACCCATTGTTTCAGATTTCCAAACAAAAGGAAAGGAAACTAGGCCTAGAGCAAGAGCATCTTTCAACGAATTCTTACTTTTAAATAATTGGAAAGGGGCCGTAGGGATTTGATGTTTTTTATAAAATTCTTTTTGGTTACATTTATTCTGTATTGTTTTTAGTACTCTAGCTTGCGGGTATACTTTAACACCTTTTTTTTCTAATGCTGCTAAAGCATCAGCATTTACGTTTTCAATTTCAATGGTTAAGATGTCAACATCTTTTCCAAAAGCCACCACACTTTCATAATCCATTAAATCACCGGTGACAAAAGTATTGCAAGCAATTTTTGAAGGAGCATCCGGACTGGGGTCCATTACTTTAGTGTTAATATCCCATTGACGAGTAGTTGTGAGCAACATTTTGCCTAGTTGGCCGCCGCCTAGAATTCCAATTGTTTGTGAGCCCGAAAAATATGCCATTCATTCGTTTTAGCAAAAATACGCATAAGTTTTTTGGAATTGAAAAAAGCCACTTAAAATGGATATCTTTACCAAAATTTTTTAATTAAATGATCAATCTAGTTTTATTTGGAAAGCCAGGCGCAGGGAAAGGAACACAAGCTGCATTTTTAAAAGCCACCTTTAATTTAGTTCATATTTCTACAGGTGATTTATTTCGGTACAATATTAAAAACAAAACGGCCTTAGGGGAAAAAGCGCAATCTTTTATGGATCAAGGCGACTTAGTTCCTGACCAAATAACCATTGATATGTTAAAGGCTGAAGTGGATAGAAACCCAAAAGCGGAAGGATTTATATTTGATGGTTTTCCAAGAACAAAAGCTCAAGCACAAGCGCTAGATATTTTTTTAAAAGCTAAGAAAATACAGATTAATGCTACCTTAGCTTTAGAGGCAGATGATGATATTTTAGTTCAAAGATTATTAGAACGAGGTGAAGCTAGTGGTCGATCGGATGATCAAGATGAATTGAAAATTAGAAACCGTTTTGAGGAATACAACCAGAAAACAGAACCTCTCAGAGATTATTACAAAGGCCAAAAAAAATTTCATAGTGTTAATGGAATTGGTTCTATAGAAGAGATAACAGAACGTTTAACGAATTTAATAGGTAGTTTAAACTAGTTTATGACCGAAGGAAATTTCGTTGATTATGTCAAATTATCTGTTAGTTCAGGAAAAGGAGGTAAAGGCTCGATTCACTTACACAGAGAGAAATTCATTACCAAGGGTGGCCCAGATGGAGGAGACGGTGGCCGAGGAGGTCATGTTATTATCCGAGGAAATACTCAATTATGGACCCTCTATACCTTTAAGTTTAAAAAACATTTTTCTGCAGGACATGGTGGAGATGGAAGTAAGAACAGAAGTAGTGGGGCCCAAGGCGAAGACATGTATATAGATGTTCCTACAGGAACAATTATACGAGATACAGAAAGCAATAATATCTTATTTGAAATAACGGAAGACAATCAAGAGTTTATTGTAATGAAAGGTGGTCTGGGTGGCCGAGGTAATTGGCATTTTAAATCGTCAACACGACAAACACCGCGTTATGCTCAGCCAGGAATTGATGGGGAAACTATACAAATTACATTAGAATTAAAAGTACTTGCTGATGTTGGATTAGTAGGATTTCCAAACGCAGGGAAATCCACCTTATTATCAGTGCTGACATCTGCAAAACCTAAAATAGCAAATTATGAGTTTACCACACTTAAACCCAATTTAGGAATTGTAGAATACAGAAATTACCAATCGTTTGTTATGGCAGATATTCCTGGAATTATTGAGGGAGCATCTGAAGGAAAGGGTTTAGGACATTATTTTTTAAGGCACATTGAGAGGAATTCAATTTTATTATTTTTGATTCCTGCCGATACTAAAAATTTAAAAAAAGAATTTGACATTCTTAAAAAAGAGTTAATTAAGTATAATCCAGAGCTTTTAGATAAGCAATTTATTGTAGTGCTTTCAAAAGCAGATTTATTAGATGAAGAACTGAAAAGCGAATATACAAATGAGCTGAAAATGCATTTTAAAAATGTTCCACATCTGATGATTTCTAGTGCTGCTCAATTTCAATTGGTTGAATTAAAAGATGAACTTTGGAAGCTTTTAAACAATTAATATTTAGATAGCGTATGATGCGTTTCCATTTTATTGCAATTGGAGGAAGTGCTATGCATAGTTTAGCATTGGAAATGAATCGACTGGGTCATGAAGTTACAGGTAGTGATGATGTTATTTTTGATCCTTCTAAAACAAAACTTAAAGTAGCAGAAATCTACCCAAAATCCTTGGGTTGGTTTCCTGAAAAAATCACTAAAAAAATTGATGTTATAGTTTTGGGAATGCACGCTAAGGTTGATAACCCAGAGCTTTTAAAGGCTCAGGCTTTAGGACTAAAAATTCAATCTTATCCAGAATTTTTGGCTAAAATGAGCCAAGAAAAAACTCGTGTTGTTATTGCAGGAAGTCATGGAAAAACAACCATCACTGCTATGATTTTACATGTATTGAATTATCATGATGTTTCCACAGATTTTATGTTAGGAGCTCCCGTCTCAACTGTTTCTGAAACCCTTTTTCTTTCAGAAGAAAACGATTTTATTTTATTAGAAGGCGATGAGTATTTGTCATCAGCCATTGATTCGCAGTCCAAATTTCTATGGTATCAACCTGAAATTGCACTTATTAGTGGTATCGCATGGGACCATGTAAATGTTTTTCCAACGTTTGATAATTATACTTATCAGTTTGAAAAATTTATTTTTTCAATTCGAGAGGGAGGAGTTTTGCTCTACAATCAAGAAGATTTAGTGTTAAAATATTTAGTTGAGAACAGTCCACATCCAGTAAAAAAAATATCTTATGGGACACCCAAACATTTTATTAATAAAAGCATTACCTATTTAGACACCTCTGAAGGAAGTTTACCACTTTCAGTATTTGGTACGCATAATTTGATGAACCTAGCAGGTGCTCAATGGATTTCACAATTAATGGGGGTAGATACTGCTGATTTTTATGAGGCAATTCCAAGTTTTACAGGAGCTGCAAAACGGTTAGAAAAACTTTCAATGGGAGAGACTGCCGTTTTGTTCAAAGATTTTGCCCATGCACCCAGTAAGGTAGAGGCAACAGTCAAAGCCATTAAAGATCAATTTGAAGGCTTTAAAATTCGAGTTTGCTTAGAATTGCATACCTACAGTAGCTTAGATGCTATTTTTATTAGACAATATAAAGACACTTTGTCCTTAGCAGAAGAGGCAGTTGTTTTTTATGATCCAGAAGCATTAAAAATTAAAAACAGGGCCCCAATTTCGCCAGAAACTATTCAGGCTGCTTTTATCCATTCCTCTTTAAAAGTGTTTACTGATACTTTTTCTTTAGAAGACTATTTGTTTAGTCAAAAGTACACAAATCAGATTTTGATTATGATGAGTTCAGGTGATTTTGGAGGGTTCGATTGGGAACAATTAAAAGACATTATTACCAAGTATTAAACCTAATTTAAAGAAGTATATACTTAGTTGATATGATATTTCACATCTTGTTAAAGTAAATTTTTTTCTCAAATCAAACCATCCATTTAATTGTTTCAGAAAAAGGTTACTTTAGCTTTTCAGACGAATATATCTCATGAAATGGTACTAGTATACACCCATATAATTACACCTAGATTAACCTATATTTTTAAACATATTTTTGAAAATATGCTAAGTGTTTCTATTCAATTCACAACAGCTGTTGAGGTTTTTGTAGCACATTCCGGACCAAAATTTAGTTATACTAAAAAACAGTTGGGAAATGAGTTTTTTATTCCCGCTCATCCGTTGCTTTTTGAGCAAGGTGTAAAGTCTCAAGAATTAAATGTGGAGCGGTTTGAAGGTTTCCCTATTTTCTTTAAAATTAAAGGAGAAAGCTTTCTCCGTTTTGATATTTTTGCAGCTAGTTTTTTTCTTCTTTCACGTTATGAAGAAGCATTGCCACATATAAAAACACATCAAGGATTTTTCGACCCTGCTCAAAGCATAGCGGGGCAGTTTAATTTTTTAAAAATTCCTATTGTAGATGTTTGGATAAAAAATTTACATAAAACACTTGCTAAATTATTTCCAGAGTCTTTTGAATTAAAAGACAAAAAAAAGGACCCTAAGAAAAATGTACTTATAGAGGTTTCGACTCCTTTTCGATACAAGCATCGATCTTTTTTTGTTTCTTTAGGTGATTTTTTTTATTCATTATGGAAATTCAATTTACTTCATCTTTTTGAGCAATTAGCAGTTTTATTTAGGATAAAAGAAGATCCATTTGATACCTTTAAAACATGGAAATATCTTTTTAAATCTAGTATTGTTTCACCTAAAATATTTTTTCTTTTTTCACAAAGTTCACCTTATGAATCTACTGTATCAACTTTTAATTTGAGTTACCAAAAAATCATCAAAACAATGGGGGATTTGTTTTCTTTAGGTCTTTTAGTTTCAGTCAAATCTCAATTAAATGAAAATGAATTTTTGAGTCGTGAAAAAAAAACTTTTCAATCGTTAACTCACAAGTTCCTTTCAGATGTTAGGATGAGTAAGGGTATTCGGGATTTGGGCTTAGTATATGAAAGTTTAGTGGCTCAAGAATTTAGTTCAGATTACAGCATGGGATATCAAAATACCCTAGGTTTTAGAGCAGGAACTGCAACTCCATTTTATTTTTATAATTTATCCAATGAATTTCTACTACCCCTAAAGGTCAATCCAATAATTACAACAGAAAAAGGGTTAAAGGAAATGTCAGCTAAAAAAGCCTTTCAATTGCTTAAGGATATTTATGAGAACTTACCCTTATCTTGCAGTTCGCTTACAATTGTGATTTCTAATGGCTTTTTTAATCCTATTAGAGAGAATAAAAGTTGGCATCAAGAATTTAAAAACTATATTAAATGATCAATACTGAATCGGTAACTGACATTTTCTTTGATTTAGATCATACCCTTTGGGATTTTGAAAAAAATTCAGAACTCACATTCAGAAAAATATTTAAAGAATCAAATTTGCCTTTTTCGATTGACGATTTCTTAAAATCTTACAATCCCATTAATCATGCACAATGGAAATTGTATCGAATAAATCAAATTACACAAGAGGAACTTCGTTTTAATAGGCTATATAAAACTTTTGAGAAGTTATATTATAAAGCCCCTGAAGGACTAGTGAATAGAATTTCAGAGCAATACATTACATATTTATCAACTTTTCAACATTTGATTGATGGCACTATTGAGCTTTTAGATGCTTTAAATAATAGGTTTAGATTACATATCATAACCAATGGCTTTGATATGGTGCAGCATTATAAAATCGAAAATTCAGGGATTGCATCTTATTTTGAGCATGTGTTTACAGCAGAAAAAATAGGTTTCAAGAAACCACATCCACAAATATTCATTGAATCTTTAAAAACAGTTAACACCACTGCCGAAGCATCAATAATGATTGGGGATAGTTTTGAGGCTGATATTTTAGGCGCTTTAGATCAAGGCATGCAGGCAATTCACTTTAATTCACATAATGAAGAGACGCATGATAAATGCCCTATTGTATATTCGCTGCATGAGATAAAGACATTTTTTTAACAAATTTATCAAATAAAGCGATAAGGCTAGAATCAACATTTATAATTATTTTTGAACATGGACTTAAAAGGTATACAGCAAGCTGTTGATGAATGGATCAAAACCCATGGAGTTCGCTATTTTGATGAACTGACCAATATGGCGCAATTGTCCGAAGAAGTAGGGGAAGTAGCTCGAATTATCGCAAGACGATATGGAGAACAATCGGAAAAAGAAAGTGATAAAAACATAGATTTAGGTGAAGAATTGGCTGACGTTATTTTTGTAGCTGTTTGCTTGGCAAATCAAACCGGTGTGGATTTACAGGTCGCTTTTGAAAAAAAGTTAGTTCATAAAGCATCAAGAGATCATGAACGCCATCATAAAAACCCTAAACTAAAATCGTAATAGTTAATGAATATTAAAATTGAACACCTTACTGGACACTGTGAAGGCTCTTTAAATATTACAGGTTCCAAAAGTGAGACAAACCGTTTATTATTGTTGCAAGCTTTATTTAAGGGTTTTGAATTAGAAAACACCTCTAATTCTGACGACAGTAAAGTTATGCAGGCTGCACTAGCATCTAATTCAGACTTTATAGATGTTAACCATGCAGGAACAGCAATGCGGTTTTTAACCGCTTATTTTTCTCACATAGAAGACCGTGAAGTTTTACTTACTGGCTCTACTAGAATGCAAGAGCGACCTATAAAAATATTAGTAGATGCACTTCGTTCCATTGGTGCTTCAATTACCTATAAAAAAGAAGAAGGCTACCCTCCAATTCTTATTAAAGGGAAAAAACTTTTAGGAGGTACTATTGAATTACTAGCAGATATTAGTAGTCAGTATATTTCTGCATTACTTTTATTAGGCCCAGTTTTAAAGAAAGGACTCGAGTTGAATTTAGTTGGAAAAATTACTTCCATGCCTTATATTAATATGACTCTTTCCTTGCTTAATAATTTAGGCGTTACCACTAGTTTTGACGGTCAATTAATTACTATTGCACCGCTTGAAAACATCAAAAGGAGTAATCAAGTAGTAGAGTCAGACTGGAGCTCCGCTTCATATTTTTTTAGTATTGCAGCACTTTCTGAAAAGGCTGAAATCAGTTTAACTAGTTTTAAGCAAACTAGTTTACAAGGCGATGCTGTATTGTGCGATATATATCAAGAATTAGGAGTATCTTCTAGTTTTGATGGAGAAACCCTATATCTCAAAAAAGAAAACAAGCCGCTTCCTCACTCAATTCAATTAGATCTTTCAAAAGCGCCAGATATAGCACAAACAATTGCTGTTAGTTGTTATGGCCTTGGTGTTGGTTGTGATTTAGTAGGTCTGCATACTCTTAAAATAAAAGAAACAGATCGTTTAGAGGCCCTCAATGCCGAGCTCACTAAATTAGGTGCAAAGATTAAGGTTACCAATGAGAGTTTACACCTTTCCCCCGGTACAAATTTTAAGAAAAATTGTTCTATTCCTACTTATAAAGACCACCGAATGGCAATGGCCTTTGCTCCTTTAGCCCTAAGAATACCTTTGCAAATTGAGGATTCAACTGTAGTTTCAAAGTCTTATCCCGACTTCTGGGAGGACCTAAGAAAGCTTAATTTTAAAATTAAATAGAGATAAACGCCTTTTTACTTGACAACGCCTATTTTGAGATGGTATATTTGCAACCTAATATTTATAAATAGCAGGTTTTAATTTTAATACGATTAAAAGCTAATTTTTAAAAATTAAATTTTATCCGCAATTTGAGGTGATAATTTCATTTTCATATTTATAAGTCTATTGGTATTAATTATAAAAATTTTAACCTGTGAAACTTTCTAATTTTCAATTTGAACTTCCTACTGACTTATTAGCTCAGAGACCTGCTCAAGATCGCGATTCATCTAGATTAATGGTCCTTAATCGTAAGGAGGAAACTATAGAACACCATTCCTTTAAGGACATCATCAACTATTTTGATGAAGGAGATTTAATGGCTCTAAACAACACAAAAGTTTTTCCTGCTCGTCTTTTTGGAAACAAAGAAAAAACTGGAGCTCGCATAGAAGTATTTTTATTGCGTGAGTTAAATGAAGAACAACGCCTTTGGGATGTATTGGTTGACCCAGCGCGTAAAATTCGAATTGGTAACAAACTTTATTTTGGCGAAGATGAAAGTTTAGTGGCTGAAGTAATTGACAATACAACCTCTAGAGGGAGAACACTTCGTTTTCTTTTTGATGGAAACTATGCTGAATTTAGATCAAAACTTAATGAACTTGGGCAAACTCCACTTCCTAAATACATTAAACGCCAAATAGAAGAAGAAGATCGTGAGCGTTATCAAACAATTTACGCAAAACATGAAGGTGCAGTTGCTGCTCCAACTGCAGGGCTTCACTTCTCAAAACATCTTTTAAAAAGATTAGAGATTAAGGGCATTAATTTTGCGGAGTTAACACTTCATATTGGATTAGGAACCTTTAGCCCGGTTGAGGTTGAAGATTTATCAAAGCATAAAATGGATTCTGAAGAATTGATAATTGATGCTATTGCTGTTGAAAAAGTAAACAAGGCAATTGCTGAACGTAGAAAAATTTGTGCGGTAGGAACTACCGTAATGCGGGGCTTGGAAAGTTCAGTGTCTTCTGCAGGCCTCCTTAATGAACACAAAGGATGGACTCATAAATTTATTTTCCCTCCTTATGATTTTTCGATTGCAAACTGTATGATCACTAATTTTCATACCCCAAAATCAACATTATTGATGATGGTTTCTGCTTTTGCTGATCCTGATTTTATTAAACATGCCTATAAAATTGCTATTAAGGAGAAATATAATTTTTACTCCTATGGTGATGCCATGTTGATTATTTAACATAAATAAAAACCGCAGCAATGCGGTTTTTTATAAAAAAATTTTGGAAGAAACCACTAAAAAAGACATTAGAGCACTAACCAAAGAATCCTTAGAAGACTTTTTTGTGAGACATGGCTCTCCCTCATTTAAAGGAGGGCAAGTATACCAGTGGCTATGGAAAAAAGGGATTCATGATTTCGATTTAATGACCAATTTGTCTTTAGAACATCGAAACTTATTAAAAGCACATTTTGAAATTAAGCATATCAATATTGACACCCAGCAACGTAGTTCAGATGGGACTATTAAAAATGCGGTAAAACTTTATGATAAATTAGTGGTTGAATCTGTTTTAATTCCAACTACCACCAGAACAACTGCTTGTGTTTCCTCTCAAGTGGGCTGTAGTTTAGACTGTGCTTTTTGTGCGACAGCTGCCTTAAAAAGAATGCGAAATTTAAATGTAGACGAGATTTATGATCAAGTAGTCTCAATAGACCAGCAAAGTAAATTGTATCATAACCGCCCGTTATCTAATATTGTGTTTATGGGGATGGGAGAGCCTCTTATGAATTATAGAAATGTACTAGCTGCCATAGATAAAATAACCGATCCCGAAGGGCTTGCAATGTCTCCAAGAAGAATTACTCTATCTACTTCTGGTATACCAAAGATGATCCGTAAAATGGCAGACGATAAAGTAAAGTTTCGACTGGCTGTTTCATTGCACAGTGCTCGACAAGAAGTACGTGAACAAATTATGCCTTTTGCTGAAAAGTTTCCATTGACAGACTTAATTGACTCTTTGCTTTATTGGTGTAACTATAGTAAAAAACAAATTACTTTTGAATACCTAGTGTGGGAAGGTGTCAATGATCTAAAAGAAGATATTCAGGCCTTAGTAGCTTTGTGTAGACGAATTCCCTCAAAGGTAAATATTATTCAATACAACCCCATTGATGGCTCATTAATGAATCAAGCCAGTCAAACAGTAATTGACGCATACATAGCTGCCTTAACAAGCGCTAGGGTTAGTGTAACTTATCGCCGTTCAAGAGGTTTAGATATTGATGCTGCTTGTGGCCAGTTGGCCAATAAATTAGATTTAAAGGGAAAGGTTTCCTAAATCCAAAAAGTCTTACTTATTTGATATATTTACTAAGCTCATGAGAATTATTGAACGTATTAAAGAACCTATTTACCAGGAAATGGAACTTTTCGAAGAAAAGTTTACCCAATCCATGTTTTCTAAGGTTGGTTTACTCAACCGAATTACCCATTTTATAGTTAACAGAAAAGGCAAACAAATGCGACCAATGTTTGTTTTTTTAGTAGCAAAACTTTTAGGTAAGGGAAAAATAAATGAAAGAACATATAGAGGTGCAGTCGTTATTGAGCTTATTCACACTGCCACTCTTGTTCATGATGATGTAGTTGACGATAGTAATAAACGTCGCGGTTTTTTTTCAATTAATGCACTTTGGAAGAATAAAATTGCTGTTTTAGTTGGAGATTATTTACTCTCAAAAGGGTTGCTTTTATCAATTGAAAATGAAGATTTTGATTTGCTAAAAATAATTTCTGTGGCAGTTCGTGAAATGAGTCAAGGGGAGTTGCTTCAGATAGAAAAAGCCCGTAACCTTGATATTACTGAAGAGGTATACTATGAGATTATTCGTCAAAAAACAGCTGCATTATTGGCAGCTTGTTGTGCTTTAGGCGCTCAAGCAGTTGATGCAAAGCCGACAGAAGTTGAAAAAATGCATCTTTTTGGAGAGCTTCTAGGGATGGCTTTTCAAATTAAAGATGATATTTTTGATTTTGGTGAGCAGAAAATAGGAAAGCCCACTGGAATTGATATAAAAGAACAAAAGATGACCCTTCCTTTGATTCACACCTTGAATGTGGTTTCAAAAGCTGAAAAAAAAGCAATCATCAATGTTGTTAAAAATCATAATAAGGATAAAGGAAAGGTACGAGAGCTTATAGCTCTTATTAAGGATAAAGGAGGATTCGATTTTGCGACAGATAAAATGGAAGCCTACAGAAAAGAAGCATTAGAATTGTTATTTGAGTTTCCTAAAGGTCAATACCGTGATGCTTTAGAATTAATGTTAAATTACGTTATTGAACGAAAAATATAAGGACAACCTTATTAAGATTCTTTATTAGTAAAGAAAGTCATAAATTTATTAAAATACTAACTTTTGATTACAAGAAACACAATTGACCAAGTATATGAAACGGCCCGAGTTGAAGAGGTGATTGGAGATTTTGTTGTTTTAAAAAAATCAGGTACTAATTTCAAAGGGTTGAGTCCTTTTTCAAAGGAACGAACGCCTAGTTTTATGGTATCTCCTGTAAAACAAATTTGGAAAGATTTTAGTAGTGGAAAGGGAGGTAATGTGATTGCCTTTTTGATGGAGCATGAACACTTTACATATCCAGAGGCAATTCGCTTTTTAGCTAAAAAATATAATATTGAGATTGAAGAAACCGAACAATCTCAAGAAGAAAAAGAAAAATCCAACACTAAAGAAAGTCTTTATTTAGTAAATAAATTTGCCCAAGATAGCTTTTCACTAGATTTGTGGGAGTTTTCCGAAGGAATGGCAATTGGACTAAGTTATTTAAGAGAGCGCGGTTTTACAGATGAAACCATCCGTTTCTTTAGCTTAGGATACGCTTCAGAAAAAAGAGATCACTTTTACAACAAAGCCACTAAGGCAGGCTATGCCGAGAATTATTTAGAGGAAACCGGTTTAATAATTAAAAATGAGCGTGGTGCTGTTGATCGTTTTCGTGGGAGAGTAATATTTCCAATTAGGAGTATGGCAGGAAGAACACAAGGTTTTGGAGGCCGTATTTTATCTGCCACTGCAAAAACCGCAAAGTATCTTAACTCTCCAGAAAGCGAAGTATATCATAAAAGTCAAGTTTTGTATGGTATGTTCGAGGCAAAAAAAGCAATTGCTAGAGAGGATATTTGCTATTTGGTAGAGGGTTATACCGATGTGATTCAGATGTACCAAAAGGGGATCGAAAATGTGGTTTCTTCTTCCGGAACGGCTTTATCACCAGAGCAAATCCGCCTTGTTAGACGTTTTACTCCCAACATTGTAGTTCTGTTTGATGGAGATGCTGCTGGACTTCGAGCTGCGATACGAGGTATTGATTTAATTTTGGAGCAGGGAATGAATGTTAAGGTTTGTAATTTTCCTGAAGGAGAAGATCCTGATAGTTTTGCAAAAAATCATACACAAGAAGAGATAAAATCGTACTTAAAAGAGTCGGCAAGAGATTTCATTCAATTTAAAACTGATTTACTTCTTCAAGACTTAGAGAATGATCCCGTAAAAAAAGCAAATACAGTTCGTGAAATTGTACAGAGTATTTCAAAAATTCCAGATGCAATCAAGCAGGAAATTTATTTGAAACAATGTGCAAGCTCAATGGAGGTTTCAGAAACTGTTTTGTTTAATGCTTTAGCACAAGAACAGAATAAGAAAAAAGCACCAGTGAGAAATATTTCTCCTCAGCATTTGCCAAAGGAGGAGATAATTCAAAAAACTCAAGGCCAGGAGAAGCATATAAATCCCTTACTTGTTTTGGAGAGAAAAATTATTGGGATACTTCTTCAATATGGAGATCAAGAAGCAGATTTTGATGATCTCTATCTGAGTTATGACAGAGAAGGTAATATAATAGAAGAGTCTAAAATATTTCATTCTAAAGTACATGAAAAGATATTTCTTGATTTGCAACAAGATGAAGTTGAATTAATTCAACCAGAGTTTCAGATTTTATACAAACAGCTTATTGAGTGCTTTCAAATGGAGGGAGTGGTTAAGCCGGAAAAAATAATACAACAGGAAGATCCAGGTTTAGGTAAAATACTTACAGATATTTTATTTGAAGATGAAGCCCATCAATTACATGATTGGGAAAAGAAAAATATTTTTGTAAAAGACAGAAAAAGTACTGTAGGACAATTGGTTAGTGAAACAATACTAACATTCAGGCGACATTTGATAGATCAGAAAATACAAAGTTTAATGGATGATGCTAAGAAGCGAGAAGCTACTATAGAAGATAAAGAGTTTTTAGAAGAGGTAATTCAATATCAAAATCTAAAAAAAGTTCTTTCTAGAAAGCTAAACCGCGTGCTTTAAATTAATCATAACTAAGGGCTTGCTCTTATTAGTCGAAAGCGTTTTTAACCCTAATTTGTTTCATTAACTTACTTTTATTAGTATTTTCATTATTAATGTTTCTTTTATTTCATTTTTTTACCATTTAATATAAATTTCATTAACTATATTTTTCTAGAAGAGAAATATTCTTTTGTATTTCTAGGACGACTAAAGCATATATTTTGATTCAAAAAGCTACTTATAATTTGGCATCCGTCATTGTATACAGTTCCTAATAAATTCTAAAATTCTTTTATTTTATAAAATGGAGTTAAAATATTAATAGATTCCAAGTTGTTGAAAAAATATTTAAATCCTTTATGAAATAAGAGTGAGAATTTAGAAGTGCAATATTTATCATTATTATTTAATTTGAGGTATTAGAAGACTGCATACAGAAGAAATCAATCTATACAAACCCCTTAGGTATTTTGCAAATGGGTATTGGGTTCATCTTGTGTTGGTTTTGTAAATGGTGTTTATGGTAGATTTCAAAAACTTCTTTTTCTCGTTCAGTGAAATCTTTTGTTGGAACTCCATTTTTGAGGGCACTCATTGCCCATTCTAGCTCAGGATAGGTTGCTCCAAGCTGATCTTCATCTGTCCGATTATCTCCCCAAAGGCCATCTGTAGGTGAGGCTTTTTGGATGGATTCTATGATTTCTAAATAGCTAGCAAGACTAAAAACCTCTGTTTTCATCAAGTCAGCAATTGGGCTCATATCTACGCCACCATCTCCATATTTTGTATAAAACCCCACACCAAAGTCTTCTACTTTATTTCCAGTACCTACCACTAAGCAGCCATTTAATGAAGCAAAATAGTAGAGACTTGTCATGCGCAAACGTGCTTTGGTATTTGCTAAGCTTAAAAATTGTCCTTCTTTATCATTGGTTTCAGGAATCAATTGTTTGAAAGATTCGAATACTGAATCCAAAGGCAGCGTTTGAGACGAAACGTTTTTAAAGTTAGATTTTAGCCAGTTAATATGGTTTTGAGATCTAGAAATTTGTCCAACGTCCTGTTTAATTGGCATTTCTAAGCAAAGAACTTTTTTTTTTGTTTTTGCACAAAGAGTAGAGGTAACAGCAGAGTCTATTCCACCAGACACTCCCACTACAAATCCATTCATACTGGCATTTTCAACATAGGTTGAAAGCCACTTAGTAATATGTTGAGCTACTTTTTCAGGAGATTTCATCATTAAATCATTTATAGCAATTAAATTTACACAAAATTAAAGTATTTGGTGGTATGAATAAAAATCTCAAGCATAGACTTATTTATTTTTTTAAATTCTTTCAAGAAACGCTACTCATTTTATTGTTTTTCTATTTTTTTTTCTCCTGCCAACAAGAATTTATCAATGAATCTGATATAGATGTAATTCCTGTAGACATTTCTTTCGATAGGTTTGATTTAAAATTCTATAATCAACCTGCTGATGAAATTCCTAAACTTAAAAAAACCTATCCTTTTTTGTTTCCTGAACAGTTTTCAGACAGTGTTTGGATTAACCGCCAAAATGATAGCCTTCAGTTAATGTTACAAAATGAAGTGAACAAAACTTTTAATAAGATAAAACCATTAGAAAAGGAGATATCACATCTTTTTAAGCACATCAAATACATTTTCCCTAACACTAAGATTCCTCATGTAATAACGCTTACGAATAATGTTGATTATCAGATTAAAATAGTATATTCTGACAGTTTACTATTAATTTCACTAGACACTTTTTTAGGAGCAGATAATCCATTATATGACGGAATACCAAGCTATATTAGGAAAGAATTAGACTCAAAATATATTTCAGTTCAAATTGTAGATAAATTTGGAGCCTTTGTTATTCCTCTTTTGGAGAATCGCACCTTTTTAGCACGTATGATTTATGAAGGAAAAAAGCTCTATCTGCAAGACCTTATTCTTCCACATACTCCTATGGAGGATAGAATAGTTTACACAAAAGAAGAGTTTAATTGGGCCTTAGAGAACGAAATATATGTTTGGCAATACTTTATAGAAAAGCAAGTATTATATCAAACACAGCCGGAATGGGTACAGCGATTTATTGAGCCCGCTCCTTTTTCTAAGTTTTATTTACAGCTTGACAATGAAACACCTGGTAGAATTGGCTCATGGCTGGGGTGGCAAATTGTAAATAGCTATATGAATCAATTTCCTGAAACTACTTTAGATAATTTATTGAGAATGCCTGCACAAAAATTATTTAATTCATCAAAATATAAACCAAAACGATAATGGCTATTAAAAAGAATACTGAAATTAAAATAGAAGTAAATTTAGATGAAAATAACATTCCAGAACAGATGAAATGGACCGCTGAAGATGGAGGGATTTCAAACCAAGAGACTAAGGCAATGCTTCTATCTTTTTGGGATTCTGAGACGCAAGAAACCCTTAAAATGGACCTTTGGGTGAAAGACATGCCAGTGGATCAAATGCAGCTTTTTTTTCATCAAACCTTAGTTTCCTTAAGTGATACTTTTTATGAAGCAACAAAAGATGAAAAAATGACGGCAACTATGAAAGACTTCTGTAAATATTTTGCTGAAAAATTAGAATTGAAAAAAAGCTAAAAAGGATTAGATTCAGAAAAATCTTCGTTTAGAGAATGAATAAAGCTTAGGATTTCCTCACCTCCTGTTTTATGAAGGGAAGAGGTTACAAATACAGAGGGTAATTCTTCCCACTGATTTTCTAGCATTTTTTCAGTATAATTTTTAATGTTTCGTTCTCTAGCAGCAGGTTTGAGTTTATCTGCCTTTGTAAAAATAATAGAAAACGGAATGTAATTCTCTCCAAGCCACTGCATAAAATTTAAATCGATTGGCTGTGGCTCATGACGAATGTCGATAAGTAAAAAGGCACTCACTAACTGTTTTCTTTGTTTAAAATAATTGGTGATAAATTTTTGAAAAACTCTTTTTTTTGTCTTAGATACTCTAGCATAGCCAAAACCAGGTAAATCTACCAAATGCCATTTTTTGTTGATCAGAAAGTGATTAATGAGTTGTGTCTTACCGGGTCTAGAAGATGTTTTTGCTAGATTTTTTTTGTTACAAATAGTGTTTAGCATTGAAGATTTACCAACATTAGATCTCCCAATAAAGGCATATTCTGGAATAGACGTATTCGGACATTTTGAAACATCTGTATTACTTATAACGAAAGTTGCGGAATGAACTTGCATGTGCTTTATTAGAAATTTTCACTAACTAACCATTGCTCCAATATTGTATTGAAATGGATGGGATGTTCCATCATGGGAGCGTGCCCACAATGTTCAATCCAATACAAGGTTGAATTAGGTAATAGTTTGTCAAATTCTGTTGCTACATTTGGAGGTGTGACACTGTCTTGAGCTCCCCATATTATGGCAGTGGGGGTTAGCATATTAGGTAATTCACTTGCCATGTTATGGCGAATGGCGCTTTTTGCTAGTGCTAAGGTTCGTATTAATTTATTCCGATCATTAACTGTTTCAAAAACCTCATCTACAATTTCTTTTGTTGCTACTTTTGGATCATAAAAAACGGCTTCACTTTTTTCTTTAATGTACTCGTAGTTTCCTCGCTTAGGGTACCCATCTCCCATATTATTTTCATAAAGTCCAGAACTTCCAGTGAGAACTAATCCTTTTACTAACTCAGGATAATCTCTGGCAAATAATAAACTAACATGACCTCCTAAGGAATTTCCTAAAAGAATGATATCTTTCAGCCCTTTGTGAGCAATAAACCTGTGAAGAAACTCAGATAATGCTTTTACAGAAGTATCTGTAATAGCCATGCTGTAAACAGGCAATTCAGGAATAATAAGTTTATATCCTTTAGAAGAAAAGTGTTCTAAAACACCTCTGAAATTACTCAGTCCACCCATAAGCCCATGAATAATAATTATAGGCTGGCCCTCCCCAGACTCTATATAACTAAACTCTTCTTCTGTAATAATATTATTTTCCATACTTGAAATGAGCGAAATTCAAGCTGTAAATATATACATTTCAACTTTAGGTATAAACTTTTATTGAGTCACCCAATCTAAAGATTGCTTTTAAGTGGTGATGAAACTTATTAACAATGTGGTAATTAGTGGTAATTAGTGGTAAATATATTTTATATTTGATTTTAAATAAAAACATCAGACGTGCAACACTTGATTGGAACATATGAATGTAGAGCAGATGCCAAAGGACGTATAATGATGCCTGTAGCGATTAAAAAGCAATTGACAGCAGTTACTTCTGAAGGTTTTGTGTTAAAACGTGCAGTGTTTAATCCATGCTTGGAATTGTATCCAATGCAAGAATGGATGGGGTTAATGGAAAAAGTGAATGGTTTAAATAGATTCAATAAGAAAAATAATGACTTTATCAGGCGATTTACTGCAGGGGTAAAGACTATTGAGATGGATGTATCTGGGCGTCTTTTGATTCCAAAAGATCTTGCCATTCATTCTCAAATATTAAAAGATGTGGTAGTTTCTTCCACAGTTAATATTCTTGAAATATGGGATAAGTCGCTCTATGAAAAAGCTATAGATGAAGCAGCTCTAGATTTTGGAGCCTTGGCAGAAGAAGTTATGGGAGATAAAGATGACGACTCAATATCATAATCCCGTACTCCTCGAAGCATCGCTTGAGGGACTGAATATTAGTCCTAATGGAACTTATGTTGATGTTACTTTTGGGGGCGGAGGACATTCCAGGGAAATAATTGATCGTTTGGGTGCCAAAGGAAGACTGCTTGGATTTGATCAAGATGCTGATGCTATGAGAAATGTAATTGATGATGCTCGTTTTGATTTTATTCCAGCCAATTTCAGTAATCTCACACAATATTTAAAATATCATAAAGCAACTCCTGTTAATGGCATTTTAGCAGATTTTGGTGTTTCTTCTCATCAGTTTGACACAAAAGAGCGAGGCTTTTCAATTCGTATGGATGCTCGTTTGGATATGAGAATGGATCAAACGCAGTCTTTAGACGCTTTTCAAATCATTAACAGCTATACAGAAGAGGACTTAAATACTTTATTTTATAAGTATGGCGAATTGAAAAATTCAAAAGCTATCGCAAGAAAAATTGTAAAAGCAAGAGAAGAGAAGACTATTATAACAACAATGGATTTGATTTATTTTGTAAAACCTTTAGTACCTCAGCGCATCGAAAATAAAATTTTAGCACAACTTTTCCAGGCTTTACGAATTGAGGTTAATAATGAGCTTGAAGTATTAAAATCTTTTTTAACACAGGCAACAGAATCATTAAACAAAGGAGGTCGATTAGTTTGTATTTCATATCACTCTCTTGAAGATCGCTTGGTGAAAAGATTTTTTCAAACAGGAAGTTTTGAAGGGGTGTTGGAGAAAGATTTTTATGGAAATCCAATAAAGCCGTTGGCTAAAATCGGAAAATTAAGAATGCCCTCAAATGATGAGATTAAAGTAAATTTAAGAGCGAGGAGTGCTAAATTAAGAATTGCAGAGAAGCTATGAATAAGATATTATCCATATTAAATATAGAATTCCTTATTAAAGAAGATGCCTTTAAGAATTGGCGAATGATTTTGTTTATCTCTTTTTTAGCGATTATTATGATTTCTAGCGGACATAGTGCTGACCGTAAAATTTTCAAAATCGCAGCACTTAATTCAAGTATTAGAGCCCTTAAAAGTGATTTCATTGAGGGTAAAAAAGCACTTTTACTTTTAAGTAAGGAAACGTCCATCATAAAAATTTTATCTGTAAAAGGAATAGGTCCTGCAAGTATTCCACCCATTAAAATAACATTTGAAGATGAATAAAGAGGTTTCAAATTCAAACGTTATGTCAAGATTCTACCTATTGGTGGTGGGGTTATCACTTTTTGCTTTTTTACTTATAGGTAAGTTGGTTTATATCCAGTTTTATGTAGGTGAAAAAGGTATCAATATAGGTTTTGTAAACATCATTAAGAATGTTGTTTTAGAGCCAAGTAGGGGTAATATTTATGCAGCAGATGGTAATATTTTAGCAACTTCAATTCCTAGATATGAATTACATTGGGATGCTGTTGTACCGTCAAACAGATTGTTTAATGCAAATAAAAAAACATTAGCAGATTCT
>JBKEHX010000012.1:0-22206 GCA_046711205.1 Flavobacteriaceae bacterium | reverse complement strand
GAAGAACTTCCACAGGTATTACAGCCAAAGTCCGGTTATATTTACAATGCAAATCACACTCCTTTTAGATCAAGTGCTGATGGCGATAATCCCGATGAAACCTTATTTGATAAAACTATGGGCTTTGAAACATATGACAACAATCGCTCTATCCGTCTAAAAACATTAATCGATCAATATGATAAAGTAGATTATTCTGATTTTAAAACCATAAAATACGATAAACGATACCCAAAGCCATATGCCTTTAGTTGGATGGATATTAATCATCTAGAAGGTTTAGATGCTGAAAAATACCCCCTATTAAAGGTGTTAATTGAGCGCTTACAGCAATGGGACCGGAAAGCAATCGCATCCTCATTGGGTGCGGGAATTTTTGCAGTTTTCTATGATCAGTTACGCCCCTTTTATAAAGATTTACCGGCACCAAAAATATTTCCGCCTTCCATTCTTTTACAAGCATTAACCAATACTAAAGTATATTTGCTCAAACACTTTAAAAGCTTAGAGGTGTCCTTAGGCGACTATCAGAAATTAGTAAGGGGATCAAAAGAACTTCCCATTTTTGGCTTACCAGACGTCATTACAGCAATGGCCGCTCGACCCTATAAAGATGGTAGAGTTAAAGTGGTAAGTGGAGAGTCATATATTGAGTTAGTTCGCTTTTCAGAAAAAGGTACCGAAATAGTGTCTGTAATTTCTTATGGAAGTTCAGACCATCCGGAATCTCCACATTATGATGACCAAATGGAACTATACGCTAGCTTTAAAACGAAAAAAATGAGCTTGGATAAAGAGACAGTGTATGCTGCAGCAAAGGAAATATACCATCCTAAATGAGGATTAAAAACTAAAGTTTATTTTCAGTTATAGCTTCTCTATAAATATCTTCATATTGACCAATAATGGCATCAATATCAAATAAACATGCTTGCTCTTGTGCTTGCTTCTTAAATTTATTCAGTTTTACTTCATCCTGAAGTAAACTTAATGCGTTTTCAGCCATTCCCTCAACATCTCCTACGTTAGATAAATAACCTGAAAAACCATTTTTATTAACTTCTGGAATACCACCAGCATTGGAAGAGATTACAGGAACTTGATTTGCCATGGCTTCAAGTGCTGACAATCCAAAACTTTCTTTTTCTGAGGGTAGTAAAAACAAATCGGAATAACAAAGGATTTTATCGATTTCATTACTATTCCCTAAAAACGAAATTGACTCCGTTAACCCTTGTTTTTTCACATAATCCATTGCCTTTTGTTTTTCTGGCCCTTCCCCTACCATTAGTAATTTACTTGGAACCTGTAAAAGAATTTTTTCAAAAACACCAATCACATCATAGATCCTTTTTAGGGGCCTGAAATTACTTATATGGGTAATTATTTTATCGCTTTTTGAAGCCAGAAGATCACGATTGCAAGGCGTTGCTTTCCCATTAATTTTTTTAATATCAATAAAATTGGTAATTACATCAATCTCGATTGTAATATCAAAAAGACGTAAGGTATCTTGTTTTAAACTTTCAGAAACTGCTGTTACCCGGTCAGAGTGATTAATACTAAAGGTTACCGCAGGGCGATAAAAAGGATGGCTCCCCACAAGTGTAATATCAGTTCCATGTAAGGTTGTCACAATTGGAATATGGACTCCCTCATCAGCAAGCATCTTTTTTGCCATATATCCTGCATAGGCATGCGGAATAGCGTAATGCACATGTAACACATCAATTGCATTCGCCTTTACTACATCTACTAAGCGACTTGACAGTGCTAGCTCATATGGCTGGTATTTAAAAAGAGGATAGTCCGGTATTACAACTTCATGAAAATAAATATTGGACGCATTTAAGGTTTCTAAACGAACCGGTTGATGATAGGTAATAAAATGAATGATATGGCCGATTTTAGAAAGGGCAATACCCAATTCTGTAGCTACTACACCGCTTCCTCCAAATGTTGGATAACATACAATTGCTATATTCAAACGTTTTCTTTTTAATCAATTAAAGCCTCATATAATAAGGCCTGTATTCGCGTTCTGATATTACTTTTACTAAACCTAAAATCATCATTAGGATAGGTTCTATTTGCTAAAATAACGATTATAATTTCTTTCTCTGGATCTGCCCATGCATAAGTTCCTGTATATCCAGAATGCCCAAAACTACGCTTTGAAACACAGCCACAGGTAGATGAATTTTTAAGGTCAAAATCTGGTTTATCAAAGCCAATTCCTCTTCTATTCCCATTTTTGCAATAATAACAGGTATTGAAGAGATTGATAGTTTCTGGCTCTAATAATTGAACACCATTATATCTTCCTCCTTGTAAATACATTTGCATTATAGCCGCTACGTCATTAGCATTTGAAAATAAACCAGCATGGCCTCCAACTCCATTTTGCATAGCAGCTCCCATGTCATGCACATACCCTCTCAACTCTTTATGCCTGAAATAATCATCTACTTCACTAGGTACTATGCGTGAAACTTTAAAACGCTCTAAAGGCCTGAAGCCTATTGTCTTTAATCCTAATGGCCCGAAAACTTGTTCTTGGACATACTCATCATAAGGTACCTTTGTTGAAGCCTCAAAATATTTTTTAAGAATATAATAGGGTAAATCAGAGTATTTATACTGAAGGGAATCGATTAGTTTACTTTCTTTAATTTGCAAGTAAAGTTTCTCTTCAAAATCTGTTTTTAAAAATAAATTTTTAGCAACAACTGATGAATGTTTTTCAGAAAGCCTTGAATGATATAATGACTTTTTTGGATATCCTTTTTTGGTAAGGGTTTCTTTATAAAAAGGAATCCATGGCCAGAGCTGCGCATAGTGTGAAAGCATTTTCTTAATTGTAATTGTTGCTTTATTACTATCTTTCCAAGAGGGTAATAAAGTGGCAATAGTAGAGGTGAATTCTAGTTTTTTCACCTCTATCTCTTTCATTACCAGAGGAAGTGTTCCTAAAATTTTAGTTAAAGAAGCAATGTCATATAAATCTGTTGACTGTACCGTTTGTTCTTTTTTATAAGTGTGGTATCCAATGTTTTTTTTATAGATTATTTTTCCCTTTCGCGCTGCTATTATTTGCATACCAGGGGTCATCATCGAATCAATAGCCACCTGAGCCAAGGCGTCAATAGCATTAAGTTTAATAGGATCAAAACCCATATTTGATGGGGGAGTATATCCTAAGCGAAACCCTCCGTCTAAATCAATTCCATCTCCCTCTTTAAAGGCATGAGAAACATGAACTGGTAACCTCCCAATTATATGTTGTGCCCCAAAAATTGCATCAGCGCTTAATTGTTGCGCTTCCTCACTATTTTGATAACTCATCAGAATAGCTGCAATTCCTTTTATTGAAGTGATAGGTTTTAAAGAATACGGCTTTACAAAAACATCTAAAATGACCGTTTTTGCCTTTGCAATTTTTGAAATAATCTTTAACTGAGAGGCATTGAAATCTGAAGCCTTCCAAGGGGTGGTGTTGGAACGATGAAAACTAACAATTACAGTATCATATGCTTTTGTTTTTTTAAGCACATTATCAACTGTTACCTCCTTTATAAATGGAACGGATTGGTATTTTTGTAATTGTAGTTTAAAAGGTTCTGCAGAATCATCTCCTAAGGCAATATGAGCAACACTTTGCTTCTTTTTTAATGGCAGTATACCGTTGTCATTTCTCAATAAAGTCAAGGCGTTCCCAATAGCTTCACTATAAAGTTTTTGATCTTTAACAGTATTAAGGTCTTTATATAAATTCAAAAGGTTTATCGGACTGTAATCTGCCAAGCCTACTTTATATTTAGCTCTTAAAATTTTTTTAACAGAATACGTCAAACGTGTTTCTGTTACTTTTCCTTTTTTATAGGCTCTAACAATTGCACTTATTCCTTTTGGAATGTCATTTGAAACAAGGAGTAAATCATGACCTGCTAAAAAAGCAGTTAAATCAATGTTTTCTACTTTAGAATATTCCGATACCCCTTTCATATTTAAAGCATCAGTAATAATTAAGCCCTCAAACCCTAGAGAATCTTTAAGCAATCCTTGAATAACATCTTTAGATAGCGAAGAAGGCAAGCCTTCTTTCGTAATGCTGGGAATGTTTAAATGGGCTACCATAACCGAAGACAATCCTTCTTTAATAAGTACCCTATAAGGTGCTAACTCTATTGAATCTATTCGTTGCGCACTAAAACTGACTGTTGGCAATGTTTTATGTGAATCTTGAGCAGTATCACCATGGCCTGGAAAATGTTTCCCTGAGGTTAAAATCCCTGCATCGTGGTGTCCCTTCATTACAGCTAACGACTGACGAATTACTCGTTCTTTAGAGGCTCCAAATGATCGATTCCCAATAATAGGATTTGCAGCATTTGTATTAATGTCTAAAACTGGACTAAAACTATAATGAATACCCAAGCGTTTTTCTTGCTCCCCCATTCGCTTTCCAATGGCTCGAAGTAAACTTGTGTCTTTTACTGCACCCAATGTCATTGGCCAAGGGAAAGGTTTGATAGAATCTAATCGCATTGCAACGCCCCACTCAGCGTCCATTGCAATAAGTAATGGCGTTTTTGCAACGGCTTGAAAATTATTGAGCCATTGAGATTGCTCCACAGGCCCTCCAAGTGAAAAAACTATTCCCCCAACTTTATGAGTTTTAACCAGATTTAAAGAGAGCTTATAATGAGTACTATCTTGCTCTGTAAAGACCATGGGCATAAATAGTTGTCCTACTTTTTCATTAAGAGAAAGACTTTGGTAAACACTATCTACCCATTTTTGTTGTTGGGGAAGTTCAAAACCGGATACTACAAGCGGATCTTCTTGTTGTCCATTTGAGAGTAATGGAAGGCAAACAAGAAGTCCCAAAAATATTTTTTGCATCATTCTTATTTAATATGAAATTGGAAGGTATTAATTAATTTTTTTAGGTTTAGCTTATTTCATAAATCGGTTGTGCCAACTTTCTGAGGCTGGAATTTCCCAAAACTTTTCGTAATCACTTTTTGTATCAACCAAATTATTAAACACTATAGTTTCTTTGGTAACCACTCTTGTTTTTGCCATTTTTCTAAAATCGCTTAAATCTTTATGAACAAAATACTGTCCTTGTTTAAAAGTAACATTCATTTTATCAAGTAAGCTGATTTCAAATTGCGTTTCCAACTGCTGAATCATTCTCACTGAACTATCTATTGAGCATCCACTTGCCTGAGCTGTTTCTTGATTAACACCTAGCACAATAAAGCGGTCATATGGAAGCTCAAAAGAGGTCTCTAACGAAACGTCATGAGCGGTCCACTGACTTAGAAAAGAGGTGAGTATTTCTTCTATTTTAGGAATTTCTTCCTCACGAAAGGCTCTATCAGAGGGATATATCCATATGCGAGCCAAAGATGATAGCTGTGAAAAAGGAACTACCATAATTATAAATCGTTAGCCTTTGCAATTAATTCCGCAACATCCATTACTTGTATACTCCCTTCTTGGGCCTTGTTTTTAATACCGTCAGTCATCATGGTATTACAAAAAGGACATGCGGCAGCTATAATATCTGGCTGTGTATCCAAAGCCTCTTCGGTTCGTTCAATGTTTACCTCTTTATCTCCAGCTTCAGCATCTTTGAACATTTGTGCACCTCCGGCTCCACAACATAGCCCCTTAGACTTACATGACTTCATTTCTACCAATTCTGCGTCTAGCTTTTGAATCAATTCACGTGGAGCTTCATAAATATTATTAGCACGTCCTAAATAACATGGGTCATGAAAAGTAATTCGTTTTCCTTTAAATTTTCCTCCTTCAATGGTCAGGATTTCTTCTTTTAAAAGCTTCTTAAGAAACTGGGTATGGTGCATCACGTCATAATTTCCTCCTAGCTCAGGATATTCATTTTTAAGGGTATTAAAACAATGTGGACAGGTGGTTACTATTTTTGTAACCCCATAAGAATCAAGTGTTGTAATATTCTGCAAGGCTTGCATTTGGAAGAGAAACTCATTTCCAGCACGTTTTGCAGGATCGCCTGTACAGGTTTCTTCTACACCTAAGACGGCAAATGAAGTGCCGGTTTGATTAAGTATTTTAACAAAAGCTTTGGTAATTTTCTTAGCTCGGTCGTCAAAACTTCCCGCACATCCAACCCAAAAAACAACTGCTGCTTTTTTTCCTTCTGCTTGAAGCTTCGCTAAAGTGGGAACGTTTAACATGTTTTTAGGCTTTAGATTGTCCGTCGTCAAAAACTTCAATGGTCATTTCCTTTTCTATCAAGTCTGTGAATTTTCCATTGTAACGAGTTGCTTTTACTAAATGGTTATCGATCCAGTGGTAATTACCGCCACGTGGTTTCCCCATTAACAAGCTATGGTAATTAAACCCATTATCTTTTAGCCAATTTTCAGTTACACTTCGATGAGATTCTACTCTAGACGTGAAAAAACAAATCAAATGACCTTCTTCAAACCACTTATTCAATGTATCTAAAGCATCCGGATACACTTTGGCAGTAGCCATGCGCTCTGGTTCTTCATTTGGAATATCATCACAAACGGTTCCATCAATGTCAATCAGATAGTTTTTAATTCCATCGGGGAGAACAGGGCTTACCACTTCTCCTGCTTCCACTTTTTGGTGTAAATAATTTTCTGCTTCTTCTCGTTGCATTTTAGATAATTTAAATTATTCGTCAGCCCACTGCAAACGATCTTGATTACTAAATGGCCAAGGAGCGCCATTATTCTCTATGTTACCCATCATTAAATTTAGCTCAGCAGGTGCTGCTGATTGCTCCATTACTAAATACTGTCGCATGTCCATAATAATGGATAGCGGATCAATTTCAATTGGACAAGCCTCTACACATGCATTACAGGATGTACACGCCCACAATTCTTCAGGACTAATATAATCGTTTAGCAGCTGCTTTTGGTCTGCTTTAAAAGTCTCTTTGTTATTATTAAGATTCTCCCCTACTTCTTCAAGACGATCGCGTGTGTCCATCATAATTTTTCTAGGTGATAATTTTTTACCGGTAATATTTGCAGGACAAACACTGGTACAACGTCCACATTCTGTACAACTGTATGCATTCATAAGCTGAACCCAGTTAAGGTCAAAAACATCACTTGCTCCAAATTTATTTGGCACTACACCCGTTTCTTCAGGAATCACGAAACTAGGATCCATCATTAACTGAACTTCATTCTTGATATTTACATCAACTGGGAATTTACCTTTTGAATTTAAATTGGCATAAAAAGTATTAGGAAATGCAAGGAGTATGTGCAGGTGTTTTGAATAATATAAATAATTCATGAAAATGAAAATTCCTGATATATGTAGCCACCAAAAAGAACGCTCTAACAACCGCAGGCTTTCTATGGAAAATCCATCAAAAAGGGGTACTAAAAACTGGGAGATAGGAAAACTCCCCGCCTTAATATAATGTGCAGGGTCAAGATCTTGTAAAATACTATCAGTAGCATTCATTGATAGAAAAAGAAGCATTAACACAACTTCAAAATAAAGGATAATATCTGCATCTTGCTTGGGCCAGCCTTTCATTTCATTTTTCCAAAAGCGCTTAATATTTAATACATTTCTACGGGTCCAAAATAAAATCACAGCGACTAACACCAGAAACGAAAGAACTTCAAAAACAGCAATTAAGACAGAATAAAATCCTCCTAAATAGGATGCAAAAAGGCGATGTTTGCCAGTTAGTCCATCTAAAATTAATTCTAAAAGTTCAATGTTAATGAGAATAAAACCAATATATACTATAACATGTAAAATTGCGGCTATAGGGCGGCTCACCATTTTAGATTGCCCTAAAGCAACTCTTATCATGTTTTTCCAACGAAGGGAGCTTTGATCTTTTCGATCGACATCTTTCCCTAGAGAAATATTTCTAATTATACGTTTTAGGTTTCTAGCAAAAAGACCGAAAGAAACCGCTAGTAATAGAAAAAATATAATGTTGGGGAGGTATTCCATCAAGATTATTCTTTCTGTGTGTTTTTATTCTTTCTGCCAAAAATTGAGAAATGAACATATTTTTTTGGATGCTTCTTTAAATCAGTTAACAGGGCCTCTAAGGCTTCAGATGAATGTAATAATTCCTCATACAATTGATCATCATTGATCAACTTACCAAATGTACCTTCGCCTTTTTCAAGGGCAGTCAAAATATTACTAAGATTGCCAGAAGCAGTCTCAATATTTTTAAAAATGGTTCCAAACTTAAGTTTTGATAAAGAATCAGTTAACTGTGTTAAATTATCCGAAGTTGTCTCAATGTTACCAAAAGTTGATGAAAGCGAGCGTTCGTTAGACTTTATTAAGGTGCTCATACTTTTAGAAAGGCTATTGATATTATTAATACTTTCTGTCATTCCCTTTAAGGCTAATTTTAAATTATTTTGGGTCTTATAGTTCAAAACATTACTGACACCAGCAAAAAGGGAATCAGCAGATGTTAAAAGGCCTTCAATTTTATCTTGCAATGGAGCAATTTGCTGGTTTACCAACTCTGTTAACCCAGGTTTAATATCAGAGAGAAGTTGGTCACCACTTTTTATAGAGGTCCCTCCACTGTATTTTGGAATTATTGCAATTGCTTTTCCACCTATAAGACCTGCCTCATATAACTGAGCAATGCTTAGAGTTGAGAAGGAAAGATCTTCTCTAACTGTGAAGGAAACTTTAATGTTATCATAGGTGTCATCAAAATTAATGCGTGATACTTTACCCACTGTATAACCATTAATAGTCACTTTAGCACCTTCCACAAGCCCTTCAACATCAGTATAAATTGCATGGAGTTCTTTTTGATTGTTAAATAGAGATGTCCCTTTGAGATAACTAAATCCAAAAATAAAAATACCTAAACAACCTAGAATAAGAATAGCCGTTTTAACTTCACGTGAAAAATTCAAAATATAATGTGTTAATTATGCCTCACAAATTTAAAAATAATTTTTAGACCGACATCATTTTAGGAGACGGAGTGCCTCACTAATTGTTATTTTTTTATCCCCATTAAATGCAACAATAAAAGCGTTAGAATATCCCTTTAATTTAGCTTCTTTCAAAAATCTCTGTGCAGCTTCATAAGTAGTGGTTTCTTGATAAAAATAACGATATAATTTAGAACCCTTTATCTTAGAAATTCTTTGCAATCCCTTAAAATTATATGGTTTCGTCTTTAAACTCTTTTTACTAGCCGCAATCTGAACCTTAAACTTAATGTTATTTGAAAAAATATTGTTTTTGTTTATGGATTCTTGATTTACAAGAAATGATACTTGCTCTTGAATTCCCGCTTCTCTTATATTTTTATAATTAATAATTGCCTTTGAAATTGCATTAGACATATTTAACTGCCCCTTTGATGAATTTAAAAAAGAACCTTCAGAAGCATTTGTTAAAAATCCAGTTTCCACTAAGACACTAGGCATGTAGGTGTACTTTAAGACCACAAAACCAGCTTGCTTAACTGTTCTATCTTTACGCTTTAAATTACTGACAAAACTTTTTTGGATAGAACTAGCTGCAGCTATACTTTGATCTAAATAAGTTTCTTGCATCAAAATAAGACTAATCACAGACTCAGGATCATTTGGATTAAACCCATCGTAATTTTGTTCATAATCATCTTCCAAAAATATTACTGCATTCTCTTTTTGAGCAATTTGGAAATTTCGATCATTCGCATGAAGTCCTAAGACGAATGTTCCTGCCCCAAAAGCTTTAGGGGAAGTGAAGGCATCACAGTGAACAGAAACAAATAAGTCCGCATCGGCTTTGTTTGCAATGTTTGCACGTTGAATTAATTCAACAAACTCATCTTTTTTTCTTGTGTAAATAATCTTAATGCCAGGGATTTCTTCTAATTGTTTCCCAATTTTTAATACAATATTAAGAGCAATTTTCTTTTCAAAATACCCATTACCTCTATTCCCAGAATCATGCCCACCATGACCTGCATCAAGGACAACAACAAAGGATTTATCTGTTTTTTTCTGTGCAAAAATTACAGAGGTACCCAAGATCAAAAAGCAAAGTACAATAGAACTTCTAAAAAACTTAATTGTGAAGTAATGATTTGACTTGTGAGAATAAGCTGAAAAATCTTGACGCATACTATAATTATCTTTAATTTTGGTCGTTTAAACCAAGAGCAACAAATTTAGGGTTTATCGCTTTGCAATCAAAGTTTTATAATATAGCTTGTCTAATATTTTTCTTCGGAGGATTAGAACTCTATGCACAAGACACAGCAGAAGAGATCACCAATAAAATTCTTCTTGATAGCATTAGTAAGCCTATAAATAAACCATTACTTCTTTCCAAAGTTCGCTATAAAGCAAAAGATTGTGTTCGAATTAATCGTAAAGAAAATAAGCTTATTTTATATAATGAAGCTGAACTTTATTATCAAGATATTGAACTTCGTGCCGGTATTATAATTTTAGATTATAAAACTAATGAAGTGAATGCTGGTCGAATAGAAGTTGATTCTGTATTGGTACAGTATCCTTTTTTTAAACAAGCGAACAATGAAGTAAACCCCGATTCTATTCGTTTTAATTTCGACACTCAAAAGGCATTAATTTGGAACTCTAAATCTGGACAAAATGGAATGGATATTTTTGCAGCACTTACCAAAAAACAAAATGACTCGGTCTATTTCATTAAAGATGCTAGAGTAAGTACTGCTGGAAAACTAGTTGGAGGAGATGATGAAGAGGGAATAGACTATTATTTCAAAGTGCGAAAAGGTAAAATAATTCCTGGCGGGAAAATGATTTCAGGGCTCACCAATATGTTTATTGCTGATGTTCCTACCCCGGTAGGAATTCCTTTTGCTTATTTTCCTTCCTCTCAAACACAAGAGTCTGGTTTTATTATTCCGTCAATTGGTGAAAGTAATTTAAGAGGGTATTACATACAAAATGGAGGATATTATTTAGCACTATCTGATTATTTTGACTTTACTCTTATTGCGGATTATTACACCAACGGGAGTTATGGGTTTCGGGGAGATACACAATACAACAGACGCTACAAATACAGAGGAAAATTTAGTTTTCGCTATGAAAACTTAATTAATGAAGCGCGTGGTCTTCCTGAATATTCAAAATCCACCGTTTTCAATGTCCAATGGAATCACTCTAAAGATGCTAAATCGAGTCCAAATTCAACCTTCTCGGCCTCTGTTAACTTTGGTAGTAGTGATTATTATAGACAATCTGTTAATCAGCTAAACTCCCCTAACTTTTTAAATAATAACCTTAGTTCCTCTATTTCTTATTCTAAAACCTTCCCTGCAAAACCAAGGGTAAATGTTTCTATTAATACAGCTATGTCGCAGAACTCACAATCAAAAGTTGTGAATTTGACACTTCCTACTCTGCAGGCTTCTATGGAACGAATCTATCCTTTTGCACCAAAAATAGGAGCTAAAAAAGGTTTTTTTCAGAATATTAATTTTCAATATTCTGGACGTGGAGAAAACAGAATTATCACAACAGAAGAAGCCTTATTTTCACCCACGATGTTTGACAATGCAAAAACTGGTATGAAGCATAGCATTCCCTTAAGTACCAATTTTAAAATAATGAAATACTTAAGCTTCACTACTTCTGTTAATTTTGAAGAAGTATGGACCCAAAACACCATTCGCTTTAATGATTTTAACCTTGAAACTCAAAGTGTTGTAAGAGACACCATAAACAAAATTGGAGCCTTTAGACAATACAGTCTAAGTGCCTCTTTAGGAACAACAGTTTATGGAACAGTTAATTTTGGTGAGGACAAGAAAATTCAATCCCTTCGCCACACCCTACGC
Organism: Flavobacteriaceae bacterium; assembly: GCA_046711205.1. Classification (GTDB taxonomy): domain Bacteria; phylum Bacteroidota; class Bacteroidia; order Flavobacteriales; family Flavobacteriaceae; genus MS024-2A. Next base: position 10,334 of record JBKEHX010000012.1, on the reverse strand, counting down.
CCTTCAATCAGCTACACAAACCGACCTAGTTTTGAGCAATACTACGATACTTATATTATTGATGCCGATGGAAATACTGCGGAATATACGCGATACCAGAATAGCTTATTTGGCGTTCCAGGAAGGGCTTTATCAAATAATATGGGAATAAGTTTGGGTAATAATTTTGAAGCAAAAGTTCGAGATAAAGATTCTACTGCTACAGGTCCAAAAAAGGTTATTTTATTAAATAACTTAAACATTACAACTGGCCATAATTTTGCCGCTGACTCTCTTCGCTGGAGCCCATTAAGAATGAGCACAGGACTTGCTTTCCTTAAAGGTAAAATGAACGTTAACATGGGAGGAACCTTTGACCCTTATGCATTAAGTGAGAAAAACGTGCGGATAAATACCTATAACCTAGCTAATGGTGGTGGTTTGTTGCGTCTTACAAGTGCAAATATTAATATGAATTATTCTTTTTCAAGTACTCAACTTGAGCGCTTGGGTGACAAAAACAAGCGATCAGAAGAAGAATCAGCCTCTAGTGGTGGGCGTGAAGATGACCTATTTGGAAAAGCTGAAGATTTTACTGATCGGAGAATAACAGATTCAGAAAACACAGAACCTCCTCCCAAATACGCTAGCTATAGAGCTAAAATACCTTGGGATTTAACATTAGCCTACTCCCTTACTTATAATAATTCTAGAAATCAACAAGAGTTTAGTAATAATTCATTGATGTTTTCTGGTAACATTGAACTTACACCAATGTGGAAAGTTGGACTTTCCTCTGGTTATGACATTAAAGGTGAGGGATTTACATACACGCAATTGCGTTTTGATCGAGATCTTAAAAGTTGGAGATTAAACTTTAGCTGGGTACCCTTTAGTGATCGAGCTTCATGGAACTTCTTTATTGGAATTAAATCAGGCTTATTAAGTGATATCAAATATGAAAAGCAAAGTGAGCCTAACCGTTCCTATTGATCTAAAAATTATACTACCTTTATGTCAACTTTGTTACTATGAAAAAAGAGATTATTACAACGCTCAATTCTCCATCACCAATAGGCCCTTACAACCAGGCTGTTAAATCAGGAAACACTCTTTACATTTCAGGTCAGATTCCGATGATTTCCAAAACAATGAAACTTTTTAGTGGTACTATAAAACAAGAAACAGAATTAGTGATGCTTCATTTAAGTTCTATTTTAGAAGCTGCAGGTATGACGTTTGAACATGTAGTAAAAAGCTCTATTTATTTAAGTGATATGGAGAATTTTGGAAAAATAAATGATGTTTATGGTAGTTATTTTGATAATGATACTGCACCCGCTCGTGAAACAGTAGCCGTAAAAACATTACCAAAAAACGTACGTATTGAAATTTCAATGATTGCAGTAAAGTAATTGATTTTTAAGCCTTAAGCCCAATCAAATTCTTGTGAAAATTAACTAACTCATCTATAGGGCGTTGAACTATTCTTCCCATGGACAAACCATGTACTTCTAAGGCCCGCTTAATTTCTTGTTTTAAGAAAAAGGAAATGGACCCAATAAAGTGGATTGGAATTTCTCTAGCATCATCAAATTGTAATATTTGATGACTTATAAAACGATCAAGTCCTTTTGCGATAATGTCTTGAAAAAGAGGAATGTCTTTATGTTTAATTAAAAACTTTGAAAAAGTGGCTAAATAAGTATTTGGATTTTCTCTACGGTAAATATTCTCTTTCATAGTATCTGGAGAAAGATCATATTCTTTTTCGAATTCTAGTGCCAAGCCTTTAGGCATTGTATTGAAGTAGTAACTTCTAATCAATTGTTTTCCGAAAAAATTACCGCTTGCCTCATCCATTAGAATATACCCAAGTGAAATTACTCGTTGCTCAATATTGATTCCATCAAAATAAGTGCAATTTGAACCTGTTCCTAGAATACAAACAATAGATTTTTCATTAGGATTTGCTGCGGCATATACTGCTGCATAAGTGTCTTCTTTTATGCTAATTTTACTATTTATAAAAATTTCATCAAACACTTTTTTGATGCGACGTTGTGGTGAATTAACACCACAACCTGCACCATAAAAATATAAATGTGTAACCTCTTCTCTGTTTTGATATAAATCGAAATTATTTATTATTCTTTCCTTTAATATGGCACTAGAAAGAACTTGTGGATTGAGTCCAAGTGTTTGGGTTGCAAACAATGTTTCGCCAGATGTATCAACAGAAATCCAGTCGGTTTTTGTTGAACCACTATCAACTACTAAAATCATTTATGTGTTTTGTTATAGATTATTGATATGTTTTGCTAAATCTATAAGCTTGTTTGAATAACCACATTCGTTATCATACCAAGATATAATTTTAAAGAAACGAGAATTTAATTCCATTCCAGCACCAGCATCAAAAATTGAGGTACGTACATCTCCAATAAAATCCTGAGAAACTAGAGGCTCATCGCAATAACCTAAAATATTTTTCATCTCATTATTTGCAGCATTACGCATTACATCTTTAATTTCTTCATAAGAAGTTTCTTTCTTTAATTTAACCGTAAGATCTACCACAGAAACATTGGCTGTTGGAACACGGAAAGCCATACCCGTAAGTTTTCCAACTAGAGCAGGTATTACTTTGGTAACCGCCTTTGCAGCTCCAGTTGAAGCAGGCATAATGTTAAGTAATGAACTTCTTCCTCCCCTAAAATCTTTACGTGAAGGACTATCAACAGTAAATTGTGTTGCTGTTGTAGCATGAACGGTTGTCATTAAACCTTCTTCAATTTCAAAATGATCATTTAATACTTTAGCAATTGGTGCTAAACAGTTGGTGGTACATGAAGCATTAGAAACAATATTATCTGAAGCAGAAGCTTCCAAATGATTTACACCCATTACAAACATTGGAGCGTCTGGAGAAGGAGCAGAAATTACTACCTTTTTAGCTCCACCGTCAATGTGAGCTTGTGCTTTTTCAAGTGAAATGAAAATACCTGTACATTCTGCAACAACATCAGTTTTTAAGTCGCCCCAACCAATCGCTGAAGGATCACGTTCTGCGGTTATACGAACAGAATGACCATCAACTATTAGGTTGTTTCCATCCACCTTAATAGAACCATCATAAGTACCGTGAACAGAATCATACTTTAAAAGGTAAGCTAAGTGATCAATGTCTAATAAATCATTTACCCCCACTACTGTTACATTATCCTGTTTCATTGCGGAACGAAAGACGAGTCTTCCAATTCGACCAAATCCATTAATTCCAATTCTAATTGCCATGTTTTAATTATTTAAGTTTATTAGTTATTATACGGAGAGTATTTCTGATACTCTGATTAAATTTTTATTTATTTGTGATTTGCCTTTAATAGCCTTTTCAAAAGGAGTTAAAATCATTTGAGAATCATCAATTCCCACCATCACATTAGACTCTCCCTTCAAAAGAGACTCTACTGCATGCACTCCCATTCTAGAGGCTAGAACACGATCAAAACAACTAGGGCTTCCACCTCGTTGAATATGTCCTAAAACAGAAACTCTTACCTCATAATAAGGTAAATTATTTTCTACATATTCGGCAATTTCAAAAACATTTTTACCTGTTTTATCGCCTTCGGCAATAACAACAATACTAGATGATTTTCCTGTTTTTTCGCTACGTTTCAAAGAGTCTAACAAACGGTCTAAGCCCATATCTTCTTCAGGAATTAGAATTTCTTCTGCGCCTGCTCCAATACCTGTATTCAATGCAATATGACCAGCATCTCTACCCATTACCTCTACAAAAAATAAGCGGTTATGAGAAATAGCTGTATCACGTATTTTGTCAATAGCTTCAATAACTGTATTTAAAGCAGTGTCATAACCTATGGTATGTGTAGTTCCATAAATATCGTTATCAATAGTCCCTGGTATTCCAATGACAGGAAAATTAAATTCTGATTGAAAGATCATAGCACCAGTAAAAGAACCATCACCACCAATAACTACAAGGGCTTCAATATTATGCTTTTTAATTGTTTCGTATGCCTTTTCACGACCTTCATGAGTTCTAAACTCTAAACAACGTGCTGACTTGAGAATAGTGCCTCCTTTATTTATGATGTTATTTACGCTTCGGGCATTCATGAGTTTTGTCTCATCATCAATTAAGCCTTGATAACCCTTATATATTGCAACACATTCTATAGAAAAATATGAAGAGGATCTTACTACTGCTCGAACAGCTGCATTCATTCCTGGCGCATCTCCACCTGAAGTTAAGACTCCAATGCGTTTAATTTTTGAGTTCATTTTTTTTTGATATCGTTGCAAATTTAATCAATAATTTAAGAGCATACTATATGAGATATAATTTTTGTTATACCCTATTGAAAAGAATGTTTTAATTTTTTTTAACAAATTCAATAAGTGATGGTTCCTCAGTATTTATTTCAGAAATATTAGAGTCAATTGGGGACATATTTACAGTAGTTATTTTATGAATAAACTCTTTAAATGTTTCAAAATCAACCTCATAAGATATCCCTACACCTTGCGTGTATCCCAATTCATCTCCAATGTATCTGAATTCATTTTCTTTATTAAAGACTTTAGCACGCAACGATCCTTCGTCATTTAATATAAAATCTATTTGCACATTTCCTACGATTAAGGTTTGCTGTAGGCCTCCAACTGGCACCCCAATCTTTCCGTTTAACAAAATACGGTCACTAATTTTTGTGGAAAGTGTAAACCCTAGACGGTCTTCGGTAGCAATGTCCAACAGAGCGCTTTTATCCCCTTGCAAATAATCAATACCTACTTTTAATTTATCATTTTCTTCCCCAATTAAATCACTGAAAATATCTGAAGCTTTTTGGTATAAATTATTTGTAATTCCTTGCATAGATACACTTACTTCATTAATGAAAATTCCTTGTGAAAGAAGTGATAGAGCTTGCAATTGACTTCGTTGAGGATCTGCCAATCTATAATTAATTTCAGAAGCTACAATTCCGCTTGTATTTGGAAAATTAATTTCAAATATTGGATTGTCAGGCTTCAATAAATTTCCTTCTAAACGAATTAATACTTCTGTAGGTATTTTCTTATTAAAATTGGGATTATCGAGTAATAGTGCAGGATTTGCTCCTCCGGGTACGTCATAAATTGCCTCTAAATCCATTTTAGCCTCTAAAGGGTTTCCTTCCCAAACAATAGTGCCACCAGGTTTTACATTAAATTTTTTATCAATAATTCCAAGGTTTTTAAAATTATATATCCCATCGAAGGTGATAAAATCGCCCCACATATTGAATTTTCCATTTGTGTTGATTTCCATAAAAAGATTACCACCACCCCTTCCTCTTAAATAACTCCCTGTTTCTTGATCAATAACAATTTCTACTTCTGCTTGATTAGTAACGTCCAAATCAAAATTCATTTCTACACCTTTGATTTCATTAATGACAACTTCTTCAGATTTCTCTGACAGAACAAGTTTTTTGTTTTTATCAATAAAGCTAATAAAAGATGTTTCAGACAAACCATAATTTTCTGCCCATGGAATTTTAATTGAAGTTCCGTTTTGAGTAGCTCCTTCCAAACTTATTATAAGATTTTTTATAGGACCTTCAATGTTTACTTGACCTCCAAGAAAACCTTTCCCAAAAAATAATGACTCCTCTGTTTGCAATGTATTTAACAGCAACATTCTTTTTGAAGAAATATTCAAATTAGTTTGCCAATTTTTAAAATTATTATGAGAAAATGTACCATTCATTATGGCTATTGTTGCTTCTTCAGAATCTTTCATAAAAACATTGCTAAAACTAAAAATCTGATCGTTAAGCATAATATCAGTATCTTCAATAGTATAATCTAAATTTAGATATGGAATATAGAAGCCTCCTTTTTTTAGGTTTAATGAGCCATTATGCTTTAAGTTATCTAACGGACCCCAAAGATTTGCAGATCCTTCAACTAATCCTGTGAAATCTTTCAACGCCTCCCTTCCAAAAGGAGATAAAAAATCTAAATCTAAATCAAAAAAATTAAAGTCAAAATTTAAATTTGGCATCTCTAATCCTTCCCAAACACCTTTCAATATAAATGATTTTTTAGTGTTGTTAATAATCTCAGAATTAACAACATAAGCATTTATTAAGGTATTTCCTGAAGCATCTAAATTAAAATCACCCATCAATTGATCATTTATTTTCAAAGCCTTAATCGCACCATTAAAAGAGAGTTCATTTACGCTAGGTGATCTCTCTATATAGGCATTAAGGGAAGTAGATCCTTCAAGGTTAAAAATTTTAGAAAACGGAAGTAAATTCTCTAATAATACTTTTTCTGTAGCTAACGAAAACATAAAATCGTTTACATTAAAGTAGTTTCCGGAAAAGCGTATGGTTTGCTGTTCAGAAACAGCATTAAAATCAATAACTTTAACTCTCTTATTTTGAGGGGAATAACTCAGTTTTTGTTGTGGATTATCATTTGGATTTAGGGTCCACACACTTTTACCCATAGGCAATTTAGACTTTTTAAGCCCAAAATAAGAAGTCGCATTGTCAGCTTGTGTATGGTAAAAATTTACTTCGAAAGGTGTTGTTTTTTTTCGGTCTCCTATAAATTCTGACCTAAAATATAACGTATCTTGAAACTGTGTACTTATCATGTTAAATTCACGACCAGAATAGTATTCATGAGATAACTCTCCCACGCTTAAAAAAGTATTGTAAAGTGGGTTTTTAGTATCAATCTGAAAATGAATATTTTTAAACTGGATCTCATTCCAGCGTAATAAGGGTGAATCTAAAATAAGTTGCGACCGTAAACGATCAGAATTAATTTTGCCTTTCAATTTTATGTTTTCAGAAATTGAAAAATTTGGATACAAGGCATCCAATACTTTCTTGTAAATTTTTAAATCAAAGGTCAAATACTGCCCTTTAGATACTGTTTTAGAAGACAAAAAAGGGTATGCCTGATGCAATGCATTTTGAAATAATTTAGAAAGCTCACTTAGCTTAAACTCTCCAGTTGCATTTCCAGAAATACAGTCTGTATTGGAAATTGATAAGAACGTTTTATTATCTATAAATTGTTTTTCAATAGAAATAGGATTTAGTTTTACCTGATTAAAATCGTTGACAATACTGGCGGATGAAATTTTAACCTGTCCTTCTAAATTGTCTATGTTTTGACCATTTAGGTTTGCTGAAACAACCCCCTTAAAAACTCTTTTCCCTTCCCCTAATTGAAGTCCTAAAGTATTTAGGTCGAACTTAAAAATATTAGCCAAGATGGTATATTCAGGAATGTCATTTTGATAATCAAAACGCACATCACTTTTTAAAACTATAGGATCAGAATTTATTGTAAGAGTATTTCGTAATTGATTGTTTCTAAATAAGCCTTCAAACTTAATATTATCCCAAACGTGATTTCCAGAAGACATTATGGTATTGGTCCCTTTCCAGGAAGCAACAAAAAGATTGCTTTTTGGAAAGTCTCCAGAAAAAAGAAGTTTAGAAGCTAATGTGATTTGGGTCTTTTGTCCAGTGAAAGAATCAATTAAAAGCTTCTTAATATTAAAAACTAAATCTACTTTACGGTTTAGAGCTTTAGCGGTTATAAATCCCTTTCCTAGAGCACCCACTAAAGAAAAATCGCCCCAAGAGTTGGCAGAGGCTAAAGACATGCTGAAGGAGTCTTCCTCAGAATGTAATGTACCCTTCATCTGGACCTCTCCTAGCGCTTTTATCTTTTGTTTTTGAAGGATGGACAGCATTTTAAGGTCTTCAAAAGATTCTGATGAAAGTTTTAAATCATCAATAATTGCAGACCAATCCGTTTCATGTTCATCAAAAAGATGTTTAAAATCTAAGCCACCACTAAAAGAAAATCCTTCATTTTTAAGCAAAATATTATGAAGCGTAAGGTCATTTAAACTTCCTGAAGCAGTCAATGAAATTTCATAAGGTGACGTAGATATAAATTCAGCTTTATTTGATAAAAAGTCTTGAAAATATATAGTCCCCTCATTAATGCTTAGTATTAGCTTAACATTATCATTAAATTCTTCGAAAGTATTGTTCTTGCCTTTTAAATACAACGAACCTTTAATGCGATTTTTATTATTGATAAAATCAAAATTGAAAAACTCCAAAATTCCTGGAGAATATTCTACATTCCCTTCAAAAGAAAAGGGTTGATCTTCTGGAGACTCTAAAATTCCATCTAATGCTTTTAAATCAAAACTAAAGCTATCAACTTCATATGCAAAATCTACAACGGTAAATTCAATGTCTTGAATACTTATAGTGTTCGATTTAGCCTTATTTAAATCGGTGTATTTAAAACGCGCTCTTGAAGCACTAATTTCTGAAGATTTAAAAATACTTGCGTGTTTTTTTACAGATTGCTTTTTAAATTTATCTAATAGCACTTTTAAAGAGTGAGATTCCTCGTTAGGGTATTTTTTGATGTTTAAAAATACATTGAATGTTTCTATTCCATCAAAATTAAAATCACTGTTAATTAACTTTCTAAAATCTTGTATTGAAGTGCTTAGCTCCTTTACAAACAATAAGGTATCATTGTGATGATCGGAAACAAGAAGCTCTGAAAACTTCAGCTTACCATTCCAGAGTATACTCACTTTATCAATGGCAATATTTTGCCCTGTTTTTATCTTTAAATCTTTAGTAATTGATCGGACTATCTGGGTTTGAAATCTAGGAAAAGAAAGCAAGCCCATACCCACAAGAAATAGTGAGAAAGTTCCTCCTAAAACTATGCTTACTATTTTCTTTCTATTTTTGATTGTAATATTTTACTTTTGTAACGTTTTTAAAATCGCAATGTTGCCCAAAAAATCTCTAATACTGGCTATAGAATCTTCCTGTGACGATACAGCAGCAGCTGTTATTCGAGGAAGGGAAATATTATCAAACTGTGTGGCTAATCAAAAAATTCATGTCGCTTATGGCGGCGTTGTTCCAGAATTAGCTTCAAGAGCACATCAATCTAAAATAATCCCTGTTGTTCAGCAAGCTTTACATCAAGCAAATATCGACAAAAAAGAGCTAACAGCAATTGCCTATACTCAAGGCCCCGGACTCTTAGGTTCTTTACTTGTAGGAAGTGCGTTTGCCAAGTCTTTAGCCCTAGCTCTTGAAATACCGCTTATTCCAATCAATCATATGCAAGGGCATTTGTTAGCTCATTTTATTGAAGATGACAGAATAAATACTCCTATCTTTCCCTTTTTAGGCGTAACGCTTTCAGGAGGGCATACTCAATTAGTTCATGTGCATGATCATTTTGATATGGATATTCTTGGCACCACATTGGATGATGCCATTGGCGAAGCCTTTGATAAATGCGGAAAACGGATGGGCCTCTCTTATCCCTCCGGACCAGAAATTGATAAACTTGCTAAAGAAGGGAATCCACATTGCTTTTCGTTCCCCATTCCTAAACTAGCAAATTACGATGTTAGTTACAGCGGAGTAAAAACAGCATTTATAAATTTTATATCTAATAACGAGCAAAAAGATTCAGATTTTATCAGAAAAAATTTAGTGGATTTGTGTGCTAGTTTACAGTATACTTTAATTCAAATTATTTTAAATAAAATTATTACAGTAGCACATGACAAAAACCTTAAACAAATTGTAATTGGTGGTGGCGTTTCTGCTAATTCTGAAATCAGAAAACAATTACAAAATATAGCCGTTATAAAAGGCTGGACGGTATACCTTCCTTTACTTGAATATACTACTGATAATGCTGCTATGATTGCGATATCAGCATTTTATAAATCACTAAAAAATGAATATGGGACTTTAAGTGATCCCGCAAATGCACGTTTAAAATTTAACTAATGACTCTTTTTTTTGATACTAAAATTGAAGAAAATACTCAAGAATTCATCTTTAGTCGTGAAGAAAGCAAACATATTGCTAAAGTAATTCGTAAGGTTCCAGGCGATAAAGTTTCGGTAACCAATGGAATGGGCCTCGAATGGAGGGGAATTCTGAATTTAGTTTCACCTCAAAAAACAATTGCTTCCCTTGACAATTTCATTCAGCATTCTCCCAATAAAAATCAAATCCATATAGCAATAGCACCCACAAAAAACAACAACCGTATGGAATGGTTGGTTGAAAAACTTACTGAATTAGGCATAAATTCTATCACGCTATTACTTTGTGATCATTCTGAAAGAAAGGTTGTCAAAAAAGAACGTTTTGAAAAAATTGCTATTTCAGGATTAAAACAATCACAACAATTTTTTTTACCAAAGGTGCATGATATCATTTCTTTTAAAAATTTTATAGAGA
>JBKEHX010000011.1:0-22496 GCA_046711205.1 Flavobacteriaceae bacterium | reverse complement strand
GCTACTCTTGCTGCTGTACTATAATACGATCTTGGATCATCTGCAGGAACATCTGTTGGGCAAATAATAACCTCTGCTCCTACAGCTCTGAGAAGATCAAACTTTTCTTTTGACTGTTTATCTGTAGAAATACAAATCAGCTTATAGCCTTTCACAATGGAAGCAAGCGCAAGGCCCATCCCTGTATTGCCTGAGGTTCCCTCCACAATAGTCCCTCCAGGATTAAGCAATCCTGATGCTTCAGCATCTTCAATCATCTTAATTGCAATGCGATCTTTAATAGAATTACCCGGATTAAAACTTTCAACCTTTGCCAATACTAAAGCATCAATTTCTTTAGTGATTGTGTTTAATTTAACCAGAGGTGTGTTTCCAATGGTATCTAAAATAGTTGAAGCGTATTTCATGAGAAAAATTTATAGTACAAAAGTATTTATAAAAATCAGTAAAAGTTTGAGTGATTAATAAAATATTACCGAAAACGCAAAACTTTGGAAGGAACAATATTTAAAATAATTTTTGAAGGAATCCAAAGCAATAAAACTGAGATCACTAAAAAAAATATATTTAAGCCTAAAACTTCTGAAAATGAAATAGAAACTGGCGCTACACTCACAAAATAAGTCTCAGGGTCCAGGGTGATCCAACCAAAATAGTGCTGAGAAAAATAAAACGCTAAACCAATAATGTTACCCCAAAAAAGCCCTTTAACCATTATTAAAGTTCCATTATAAAGAAAAATTTTCTGTACTAAGAGATTATTGGCACCTAAAGCTTTTAATAAACCTATCATTCGGGATCGTTCCAAAATCAATACTAAAAGTGCGGTGGCCATATTAATTACTCCCACTAAAAGCATTACAATTAAAATTATTAAGACATTGAAATCAAAAAGAGCAATCCATTGAAATATTCCATAAAATCGCTCTGTAATAGAGATGCTGTTTAATTCTGATGGTAAACTTTCATAAATACTATTTGTAGTTTTTGGAAGTGCATCAAAATTAGATACAAAAAGCTCGTATCCACCTATTTGCTTATCATTCCATTTATTTAAACGTTGAATTTGTTTTAAATCTCCATAAACTAGATTCTCGTCAATATCTGGAAACCCTGAGAAATAAATTCCAACAACAGTAAAGTGTCTTCTATTTGGCAATCCTTGCCCTGTTTTATTTTGAAAAAAAGCCTCTACCTTATCCCCCAAAGTTAAATTTAATCGATTGGCTAAAACTTCTGAAATGAAAATATCATTACTAGTAAATTCAGCCTCAAAAACAGGAAAATTTCCCCGTGTTTTAAATGAAGCTAAACTTGACCAATCAAAATCTGTAGAAACACCCTTAAAAAGAATACCTTCAAAATCTGTATTTGTTTTTAGCATTCCTGCTTTTAAAGCAACCGCCTGAATTCGTTCAATGTTTTTTTCGTCTTTAATTAGATTACGCAATGAATCACTATCTAATATTGGAAGAAGAGAAACCTGAGACTCGTTATTTTCAAAAAGAGTTATTAAAATATGTCCATTAAAAACACTTGTTTTCTTTTGAATTTCTTTTTGCAAGCCTTGGCTTGTAGAAATCGCAATCAAAATAGCGGCAATTCCAATAGCAACTGCTACTGTTGCAATATTGATTATTCGAGCAGAAACAGTACTTTTATCCTGTTTCTGTCGTTGCATTTTTTTTGCAAAAAATAAAGCTATATTCAATGAAATATCAATTTAATAATACCTTTTTCAAAAGTACATTTTTATTTTGGCTTACAATCTTCAGCCTCACTTCCGCTTCTTGTCAAAATGAGATTATACCTGCAGCATATAATATTGATTCATACACTTTTCTTTTAAAGAAAAAAAAAGTGGGGGTAGTTGCCCACCAAGCTAGTATTCTTTCCACGGAAAAAGGAACTGTTCACCTAGTAGACATGCTCCAAAATAAAGACATTTCAATACAAAAGGTTTTTGCGCCAGAACATGGATTTAGAGGCACCGCAGATGCAGGTGAAAAAGTGAAAAATCAAATTGATCCTAAAACGCAACTCCCCATAATTTCTTTATACGGAAAAAGCAGAAAACCAAGTATAGAACAACTTAAGGGTATTGAAATAATGATTTTTGACCTTCAAGATGTGGGTGTTCGTTTTTACACCTATCTTTCCACTCTTCATAATGTGATGGAAGCATGTGCAGAAAACAATATTCCTCTAATTGTCCTAGACCGTCCCAATCCTAATGCTCATTATATTGATGGACCGGTCTTAAATCCTAAATACAAAAGTTTTGTTGGAATGCATCCCGTTCCTATTGTTTACGGAATGACTATTGGAGAATATGCACAAATGATTAATGGAGAAAAATGGCTCAAAAACTCTATCAAATGTGATTTAACCGTAATTCCTATCGAAAATTACACCCATAAAACTCCTTATGAATTAAAAGTAAAGCCTTCACCTAACCTCCCCAACAAGCAGTCCATTGCATTATACCCCAGTTTATGTTTGCTAGAACCAACTAAAATAAGTATCGGAAGAGGAACGGAATCACAGTTCCAAGTTTATGGTCATCCAGCATTTCCAAAAACAAACTTTTCTTACATACCGGAATCAAATTTTGGTTCAAAAAATCCAAAACACAAAGGACTAATTTGCTATGGAGAAGATTTAACAACTATTAATCCTTCGTCAAAAATTGAATTAAAATGGCTGCTAAATGCTTATTCAAAATTTCCTGATAAAAATTCTTTTTTCCTCAAGGGATTTGAACGTATTAGTGGCGTAAGCACTTTAAGAAAACAAATAGTTTCGGGAGAAAGTGAAGAAAAAATCCGAGACTCATGGACTGAAGAACTCATTTTGTTTAAAAAAACCAGAGCAAAATATCTGCTCTACCCCTAAGGTATATTTAGATATTTATGAGTTTGAAGCGAAACCTTCCATTTAGGGTTTTGCAAAACATAATCTACTAATAGCGGCATAACGGTATCCCGCTTACTCCACTCTGGCTGTAAAAAAAGCTTACAACCAGGACCAACTTTAGCAGCTTGCTCCTCAGCGAAAAGTATGTCATTTTTATTAAAAACGATCATTTTTAGCTCATCTGCAATTTCATAAGCTTCTTTATTAGGTAGTTTATTTTTCTTTGGTGATAAGCAAAACCAGTCCCAACTTCCACTTATTGGATAGGCACCAGAGGTCTCAATATGAATTTGAATTCCTTTTTCATGCAGTGAATTTGTTAATGGATCCATTGGCCACATCAAAGGTTCTCCTCCAGTTACGACAACGGTATCTGAATACTTTTTTGCGTCCTTAACAATTTTATTTATCTCAGTAGGGGGATGCAAAGCAGCATTCCAACTTTCTTTAACATCACACCAGTGACAGCCAACATCACAACCACCAATTCTGATGAAATAAGCTGCACCGCCCTTATGATAGCCTTCTCCTTGAAGTGTATAAAAAGCTTCCATTAAAGGAAGTGAATGTCCATGAACAACTGCTGCGATTGATTTTTTTGCTTGCATAGGGCAAAGATAACGCTTTCCAAAAGCAGATTCCTATAGAAAGTGTATCTTTAAAAACATAAATTAATACACTATGCCAAACCCTTTTCATCTAGCTATTCCTGTTGATAATCTTGAGCGTTGTAGCAATTTTTATAGTGAAATATTAGAATGTAAGGCCGGTAGATCATCAAATCACTGGATAGACTATAACATGTTTGGGCATCAATTAGTACTTCATGTTGACCCAACCAATAATTCAAAAAAACACCATAATGAAGTAGATGGAAAATCAGTTCCTGTTCCACACTTTGGTGTAGTTTTAGACTGGGAAATTTTTAAAGAATTTTCAAAAAAATTAACTTTAAAAGGCGTCGAGTTTGTTATTGAACCCTACTTAAGATTTGAGGGATTACCAGGAGAACAAATGACAATGTTTTTTTATGACCCAGCTGGTAACGCCTTAGAATTTAAATCATTTAAAAATAAGAGTCAAATTTTTGCTACATAATTTCATGAATAAAATATTGACTTTTTTTGACATACTCTTTGAAAGTATATTTTCTGACTCTAATCAAAAGAAAATTGAACGAGTAACCCTATGGCTTTCTATTATTGGATTTATAACACACCTTGTATTAATCTATTCTAAGAAGTTTGAATTATTTCACATTCCTTTTGAAGCGCGTCTTTTAGACGACCCTATTTCAGCTATTTATACTCCTTTCTCAATCATTCTAGTTTATGAGATATACCTTCTCATTATGTTTTTACCACGTTCATTTACGACGGCTGTTTCTAAACAATTTGAGATTATCTCATTAATTTTAATCCGTAGAATTTTTGGTGACATTCCTAAAATTGAATTGGATGTAAATTGGATTGAAAATGCAGCAAACAGACAATTAATTTATGACCTAATAGGGGTTTTAGTGCTCTACTATTTGATTTTCTTGTTCAATAAACACCAAAATAAACTCACCAAAAAAGAGCTAAGTATTCGTTTAAAAGGGTTTGTTAGTTCTAAGCGTGCAGTTAGCTTAATTTTGCTTCCAGTCCTTATTTTTACTTCTTTTTACAGTGCCTTTACTTGGCTCAGAAGCTTATTTTTAGTATCACTAAAAGGAAGTGTTTTACCAGATATAAACTCTGTTTTCTATAATGAGTTTTTTACCATTTTAATTTTAGCTGATGTTTTTATTCTCCTCCTTTCCTTTCAGTATACAGAACGCTACAGTCAACTGATTAGAAATACAGGTTTTGTGATTTGTACTATTTTGATTCGTCTTTCATTCGGAACTTATGGACTCACCAATATTTTGTTGATTATATCTAGTGTACTTTTCGGGTTACTTATATTGAGGATATATCATAAAATGGAGCCTGACTTATAACAAAATTCTTAAAACAACTGTATAGAAACTAATCTCTTCGCTGACAAGCTAAAAGTGTATTCTTAAGTAACATTGCAATAGTCATAGGACCTACGCCGCCAGGAACTGGGGAAATTGCACGTGCTTTTTTTGCTACTTCTTCATAAGCAACATCCCCTTTAATCACATAGCCTTTAGGATGACTTTTGTCAGGAACTCTTGTGATACCCACATCAATAATTACAACATCGTCTTTTACCATATCTGCTTTAAGAAACTCAGGAATTCCCAGAGCTGAAATTATAATATCTGCTGAACGAGTTAAAAATTCAATATTTTCTGTTTGGCTATGTACAACCGTTACAGTTGCATTTCCTGCGGGACCTTTTTGACTCATCAAAATACTAATGGGGCGACCAACAATATGACTCCGCCCAATTACCACACAGTGCTTGCCTGAAGTTTTAATGTTATAACGCTCCAAAAGTTCCATAATCCCAAAAGGTGTCGCTGGAATAAAAGCATCCATTTCCAATGCCATACGTCCAAAATTAGAAGGGTGAAAACCATCTACATCTTTCTTTGGATCAATTGCTAAGAGTATTTTTTCTTCTTTGATATGAATAGGAAGCGGAAGTTGAACTATAAATCCATCTATACTACTATTATTATTTAATTCAGTGATTTTTTGCAACAACTCTTTTTCTGAAACAGTTTCTTCTAAACGAATTAAGGTAGACTTAATTCCAATTTGCTCACAAGATCGAACCTTACTTCCAACGTAGGTTAAGCTTGCTCCCTCATTACCCACAAGAATAGCTGCCAAATGTGGTATTTTTTTACCTTTTCTTTTTCTTCCCTCTACCGCTAATTTAATTTCATCTTTTAACGCTGATGCTATTTTCTTTCCGTCTAGTACTATCATTATCTTATTTTAAACCTTGGAGTTGTTGCATCATTTGGCGTCCTTTTCCGCCTTGCATCATTTTCATCATTTTTCCCATTTGCTCAAACTGCTTAATAAGCTGATTTATTTCTTCAATTGATTTGCCTGAACCTATAGCAATTCTTGATTTACGGCTATGATTCATTAATTGAGGTTGGGATCTTTCTTTAGGAGTCATTGAGCCAATGATCACCTCAATTCCGGCAAAGGCATTATCGTCAACGTCTACATCTTTCATCATTTTTCCTACCCCAGGAATCATTCCCATTAAATCTTTCATATTACCCATTTTCTTAACCTGCTGAATTTGTAAAAGGAAATCATCATAACCAAATTGATTTTTAGCTATTTTTTTATTAATCTTACGCGCTTGCTCTTCATTAAACTGCTCTTGAGCACGCTCTACAAGGGATACAACATCTCCCATTCCAAGAATACGATCAGCCATACGTTCTGGATAGAAAACATCTAGGGCTTCCATTTTCTCACCTGTCCCTATAAATTTAATAGGCTTATTCACCACCGATTTAATTGTTAAGGCAGCTCCTCCTCGAGTGTCACCATCAAGCTTTGTTAAAATAACGCCGTCAAAATCTAATGAATCATTAAAAGCTTTAGCTGTGTTAACAGCATCCTGACCTGTCATTGCATCGACAACAAACAAAGTTTCTGATGGTTTTACAGCAGCATGAATCGCTTTTATTTCATTCATCAATACTTCGTCTATTGCTAAACGACCAGCAGTATCAATAATAACAACATCATGTTTGTCTTTTTTAGCTACCTCTAAAGCAGAAAGCGCAATTTTAACTGGATCTTTTTCTTCCCTGTCTTCATATAAAGCGGCACCTACTTGTTCTGCTACAATCCCCAACTGATCTATGGCAGCAGGACGATAAACATCACAAGCCACCAATAATGTGCTTTTGGCTTGTTTCTTTTTTAAATAAAGGGCTAACTTTCCTGTAAAAGTTGTTTTACCAGACCCCTGTAAACCAGACATTAGAATGACGGCAGGCTTTGAATCTAAATTAACACCAACAGCCTCTGAGCCCATTAAAGCTGTCAATTCATCTTTAACTATTTTAATGAGAAGCTGTCCTGGCTGAAGACTAGTAAGTACTTTTTCACCTAATGCTTTTTCCTTAACGCGAACGGTAAATTCTTTCGCTATTTTGAAGTTAACATCCGCATCTAATAAAGCTCTTCGAACTTCTTTAAGCGTTTCAGCTACATTGATTTCCGTTATTTTACCATGCCCTTTAAGGACTTGAAATGCTTTATCTAATTTACTGCTAAGGTTATCGAACATAATTATAATGGTATTGGGTGTCAAAAAACAAAAATAAGAAATGCATATAGAATATTCGCTACTGGTTCCTATGGAATGAAAACATTCGTTCCATTACTATTGCATGTGGAAATGTGATGGCTGCTAAAAAGGAAAAAAAGAGAGTTAAAAATTGATCCTGTGGGATGTCTGTAAAAAAATAAGCAACAGCTAAACTTCCCAATGCCAGAACCCAATATAAAAATGCGGCTTTCAAATACTTTCTATATGCGATTTTATTTGTGATATTATTATTATATAAAAATTTAATTTGAGTATTAAGAGAGGGCAAGCTATGCCAAACAATAAAGTAAACTCCAAAACTAAAGAGTAAATTTCCTGAAGCAAACAATAGGGCCAATAATCCCAGAAGAAAAAACTCTTGTGCAAATAAGATTAAATCCTTAAAATGAAATAGGATTTGAATAGCTAAGGTAATGGAGGTAAAAATCAATCCATAAAGAAAAAAATTGAAGGGTAGTAATTTTCTCGATATTTGAAAAATCACTTCGGCAGTATCTATATAGTTTAAGGAGAATAGCATTAGAAACACAAAAGCTCCATAGGAGAAATAGAAAAGCGACCTTCCTTTTTTGGTTTTGATTATTTTCTCAAAATGTTGTTCCCCAAAATGATAACAACTCACCAAAACAAAAGAAAGAAGTGCGGTGCCTGGTATAAAATAAAATATTACAATACCTAAAATCACTACACTTATATACAGGGCGAAAAATGTGACTTTTTTATTTTTTTTATTGTTTCCAGAATTTTTATCAATTATTTTTATATCGTTAGCGCCATGAAGAATTCCAAAAGACAAAATTCCAAGGAGGGCAATAATATTTTGATAAAAATCAGAACTAAAAAGTGCAAATATGACACAGAGAAATGTTATAAATTGAGAAATTAATAAAATTTTATGCTTTGTGAATGAGAGAGTTAGTGATTGCAATGAAAAAAGATTTATATATTATTGTAATTGAGTTTAATTTTTTTTAAATTTATCTAAACAAATATATTAATTTAATTATGGAAAAAATTCTAAATTTAATGACTGTAGTTCCAGCGATGGCTACAGATGACTACGTTGGATTCACATTCTTTGTAGGATGTATGGCGATGATGGCAGCATCAGCGTTTTTCTTTCTCTCAATGAGCTCTTTTGACAGTAAATGGAGAACCTCTATTTTAGTGTCAGGATTAATTACGTTCATTGCAGCAGTTCACTATTGGTACATGCGCGACTATTGGGCAACTAATATGACCTCTCCGACATTTTTTAGATATGTGGATTGGGTATTAACTGTTCCATTAATGTGTGTTGAGTTTTATTTAATCCTTAAAGCGGCTGGAGCTACAAAACAATTAATGTGGAAAATGATTTTCGCTTCTATTGTTATGTTAGTAACGGGTTACTTTGGAGAAGCTGTATACACAACTGGATCAGGTCCTGCAGTATGGGGTCTTATTTCAGGTCTTGCTTATTTCTGGATTGTATATGAAATCTGGATGGGTAGTACCTCTAAACTAGCTGCAGCTGCAGGTGGTGCGGTGCAAGCTGCTCACAAAACACTATGCTGGTTCGTTCTAGTAGGGTGGGCAATTTATCCAATTGGGTACATGGCTGGTACTGAAGGATGGTATAGTGGAATATTTGGTGGTCTTCCAATGGACGTTATATATAACGTTGGGGATGCTATTAACAAAATTGGATTTGGATTAGTTGTTTACAACTTAGCTGTTAATTCAAAATAATCCTGAAAAGGAAATAATTATTATGAAAAAGATTAAAATCGCTCTTCGGAGCGATTTTTTTTTACATTCTATCGGGCACTACAATACCCAATAAACCACAGGAACTAGCAATTACTTCTGCTACCTTTTGAGAAAGTGCCACACGAAAAGCTTTTTGGGCTGCATTTGTACTTCCAAGAACAGAAATATTTTGATAAAAAGTATTGTAACTCTTCACTAAATCATAAACATAGTTAGCAATTAGAGCTGGACTATATTGCACTCCTGCTAAAGCGATTACCTCTGGATAGCCCTCTAAATGCTTAATTACTTCTCTTTCACGAATATCTAATTCAGCTAAAGACTCGAAACTTCCTGTTGCAATTGAACCCGCTCTAAGTATTAATGTTTTAATACGTGCATGGGTATATTGAATAAATGGTCCTGTATTTCCGTTAAAATCAATCGAAGCTTCAGGGTCAAAAAGAATTCGTTTTTTGGGATCTACTTTAAGAATGAAATATTTTAAAGCCCCCAATGCAATGGTTTCATAAAGAGTGACTTTCTCAATTTCATTGAGGGAATCTAATTTACCTGCTACTTCTGAAATAGTTTTAGCTTGTGATACCATCTCTTTAATTAAATCATCTGCATCTACTACGGTCCCCTCTCTACTTTTCATTTTTCCACTTGGCAAGTCAACCATACCATAACTTAAATGATACAAAGCTTCAGCCCAGTCAAAGCCTAGTTTTTTAAGAATTAAAAACAATACTTTAAAATGATAATCTTGTTCATTACCAACGGTATAAACCATTCCCTTTAATTGAGGAATATCCTCTACTCTTTTTTGAGCGGTTCCTAAATCTTGAGTCATGTATACAGAAGTTCCATCGGAACGTAAAAGTAATTTTTCATCAAGTCCTTCCGCTGTTAAATCTACCCAAACAGAACCATCGTCTTTTCTATAAAAAACTTGATCTTTTAAAGCCTTGTCAATAATATTTTTTCCTAATAAATAGGTTTCACTTTCGTAATAATATGAATCAAAAGAAACTCCTAAATTTTTATAGGTAACTTCAAAACCTTCATATACCCATTCATTCATGGTACTCCATAACTCACGAACAGACTTATCATTATCTTCCCAACGTCTAAGCATATCCTGAGCTTCTAATAATAAAGGCGCGTTTTTTTTTGCTTCTTCTTCTGAAGAACCCTGGGCGATTAAAGCGGCAATTTCTTTTTTGTATTCAGCATTAAATTTTACATAGTATTTCCCTACAAGTTGATCTCCTTTTAAGTCTGAAGTAACAGGTTTTTCTTGTTTACCGAATTTTTTCCAGGCAAGCATTGACTTACATATATGAATTCCACGATCATTTATGATTTGCGTTTTAATGACTTTTTTTCCATTGGCCTCAATTATTTTGGCGACAGAATACCCCAAAACATTATTACGAATATGACCTAGGTGTAAAGGCTTGTTAGTGTTTGGAGATGAAAATTCAACCATAACTGTCGGAGAAGTGTCTGTAATATCAAGATGACCATAATTTAAAATAGGATGAATTCTTGAAAACTGCTCTATATAAAAAGCATCACTAAGAACAAGGTTTAAAAATCCTTTAACTACATTAAAATGTGTTACAGCCTTATGATTATTTAAAAGATAATTTCCAACAGTGTTTGCCAAATCTTCTGGATTTGACTTTACTCGACGCAATAGCGGAAATACCACTAAGGTAAGGTCTCCTTCAAATTCCTTTCGAGTACTTTGAAATTCAAAAATCTCGATAGCAACTTGATATTCAACTTGAAAAAACTGAATTAAAACGGGCGTAAAATGCTGACTGTAATTGATATTCATAACAATATTTGACCGCAAATATAAATATTATCAATTGATTATACCTTCGTTTGACAAACGCTTATCTTTAACTACATGCTATTGAATATTTCTTATAACAATCCTTCTATTAAACTACGAATATATAATGCAGTGGGAAAGCCATTTCCCTTGCAACAAAGATGGAAATTAGGAGGTATTGGATCACAAAAGTTAATAATCAATAGTACTTCTATTGACATTCATAACTTACTTATTTTAGATAATAATCTAAATTCTTGTTCTATAGAACTTCGCCCTAAAGGGATAATCGTTCGCTTTAGAAGTCTTTTAGAAACCTATGGATTAATTATTCCTTATTATAAACTTAATTTATATAAAGGAAAGGCAAAGGAATACTCCATATACATGGATCAACATTACATAAAAGTATTTGCAGACTCAAAGGGAATTCACAACTACTTCAAAAAGATTACGGAACAAAAGTCATTACTCATGCCTCCATCAATAGAGGACATTTAGAAGTTATTAAAGCTCTCTATGCTTAGAACCTGTATATATTTGCCGTGGGCGTCCAATAGGCTCATTATTTTTACGCATCTCTAACCATTGAGCAATCCATCCTGGTAATCTCCCTAAGGCAAACATTACGGTAAACATTTCTGTGGGAATACCTAATGCGCGATAAATAATCCCGGAATAAAAATCTACGTTTGGATATAACTTACGCTCGATGAAATAAGGATCGCTTAACGCTTCTTTTTCCAAACCTTTTGCAATATCTAAAATAGGGTCATTGATTCCCATTTCAGATAAAACATCATCCGCTGCTTTTTTAATAATCTTAGCACGTGGATCAAAGTTCTTATAAACTCTATGTCCAAATCCCATTAAGCGGAAAGGATCATCCTTATCTTTAGCCTTGGCCATATACTTTTTAGTATCGCCACCATCCTTTTGAATGGCTTCAAGCATTTCAATTACAGCTTGATTTGCGCCTCCATGAAGTGGTCCCCAAAGTGCAGAAATACCTGCAGATACCGATGCAAATAAACCGGCATGAGATGACCCTACAATTCGCACTGTTGAAGTTGAACAATTCTGCTCATGCTCAGCATGTAGTATTAGTAATTTATTTAAGGCCGCAACCACTACTGGGCTTGGTGAATATTCCTCATGAGGACGCTTAAACATCATATGTGCAATATTCTCTACATAAGACAAAGAAGTATTGGCGTAGTTTAATGGTAAACCTTTTACTTTTCTATGGGTCCATGACGCTAGTACTGGAAATTTAGCAAGCAACAATATAATGGCTTCACGCATATCTGCTTCTGAATCAACATCTACAGATGATGGATTAAAAGCAATTAAGGCAGATGTTAATGAGGAAAGAACTCCCATTGGATGTGCTGCCTTTGGAAAACTTTTTAAAATCATCTTCAAATCTTCATCTACTAAAGAATCGTTTTGAATTTCTTTATTAAAAAGATCAAGTTCTTCATTGGTAGGTAATTCACCAAAAATCAATAAAAAAGCAACTTCAATAAAACTAGACCTATCACATAAATCTTCGATAGAATAACCACGATACCTTAATACACCCTCTTCTCCATTTAAAAATGTTACAGAACTTTTACATGATCCCGTATTTTTAAATCCTGGATCATAGGTTATTAATCCTGTAGACGATCTAAGGGTTTTAATGTCTATACCTTTCTCATTTTCTGTTCCTTCAATTAAAGGAAATTCAAAGGTTTTGTTGTTGTAGCTAAGTTTTACTGATTCGCTCATATTCTTAGTTTTATATTAAATTCTATAAAGCAGGCTTCATATAATCACTTGTCTTTAATTATTCTTTATATGCTAATATTCTCTGCTCAATAACTCGAAAGAGCAGCAATCTTTGATTGTCTAAACATTAGTGTTTAAAAGCTTTTTTTCCAGGAAAATAAGCTAGTAAATCAAGTTCTTCTTCTATACGCAATAACTGGTTGTATTTTGCCATTCGATCACTACGTGAGGCAGAACCTGTTTTAATTTGTCCTGTATTTAAAGCTACTGCAAGATCTGCAATCGTATTGTCTTCAGTTTCACCAGAGCGGTGTGACATTACTGAGGTATATCCTGCACGATGTGCCATTTCAACAGCAGCAATTGTTTCAGAAAGGGTTCCGATTTGATTTACTTTAATCAAAATAGAGTTTGCAATTCCGTTTGCAATTCCTTTACTTAATCTTTCCACATTGGTTACAAATAAATCATCCCCAACTAGTTGTACATGATTTCCTGCTTTTTCTGTTAACAATTTCCAGCCATCCCAATCATTTTCATCCATACCATCTTCAATAGAAACAATAGGATATTTTTTACTAAGATCTGCTAGGTAAGTAGCTTGCTGTTCTGATGTTCTTTTTACTCCAGTTTCGCCTTCAAAAAGGGTGTAGTCATAAACACCATCTTTGTAAAATTCTGCAGCAGCACAGTCCAAAGCTATCATTACTTCTTCTCCAGCTTTATATCCTGCGTTACCAATTGCTTTGATAATTGTATCCAACGCATCCTCTGTTCCTTCTAAGACAGGAGCAAAACCACCTTCGTCACCGACAGCAGTACTCAAACCTCTGGAACGAAGTACTTTTTTAAGGTGATGAAAAATTTCAGTACCAATTTGCATAGCATGTGTGAAGGATTTAGCACCAATGGGCATTACCATAAATTCCTGAAAAGCAATAGGAGCATCTGAATGTGATCCTCCATTAATGATATTCATCATAGGAACAGGTAATGTTTTTGCACTCACACCTCCTATATACCGGTATAAAGGAAGGCCTAATTCATTGGCAGCAGCTTTGGCAATAGCTAAAGAAACGCCTAGAATTGCATTTGCTCCTAATTTAGACTTATTTGGAGTTCCGTCTAAATCAATCATTATTTTATCTAACTGTTCTTGGTCAAAAACAGAGCTACCCAAAATTTCTTGAGATATTATATTGTTAACATTATTTATGGCTTTACCAACCGCTTTACCCATGTATGCACTACCGCCATCACGCAACTCTACGGCTTCATGTTCTCCAGTTGAAGCTCCAGATGGGACTGCTGCTCTTCCTAAAATTCCATTTTCAGTAATGATGTCTACTTCTACGGTTGGATTTCCTCTAGAGTCGAAAATTTGTCTTGCATGTACATTAATAATAATACTCATTGTTATTTATATTAGTTTGGATTCAAAAAAGTTATGATTTAATAATGTTTTCTTTAAAAATATCAAATAGGTAGGTAGCGTCATTTGGACCTGGCCCTGCTTCAGGATGGTATTGTACGGAAAAACAATTTTTGCTTTTCATGCGAAGTCCTGCAAGGGTTTGATCATTTAAATGTATGTGTGTTATTTCTATGTCTGGATGTGCTTTTGCGGATTCCATATCTACAGCAAATCCATGGTTTTGTGAAGTGACTTCCCCTTTTCCAGTCATCAAATTCTTTACTGGGTGGTTAATTCCCCTATGGCCATTAAACATTTTATAAGTAGCAATTCCATTTGCTAAAGCAATTACTTGGTGTCCTAAACAGATACCGAACAAAGGCTTGTTGTTTTTTAAAATTGTTTTAGCCACTTCTTGTGCTTGCTTCAATGGTTCAGGATCTCCAGGTCCATTTGAAATAAAATAACCGTCTGGACTAAATGATTCCATGGTTTCAAAAGAGGTGTCATATGGGAAAACTTTCACATACATACCACACTCTACCATGTTATGTAAAATATTTTTCTTAATTCCTAAGTCTAAGGCAGATATCTTGATTTTTGCGTCTGGATTACCAACCGTGTAGGGTTCTTTAGTAGAGACTTGAGAAGCAAGCTCTAATCCATTCATATCTGGAGCAGCAGCGAGCTCTCTAAGCAATTCATCTTTGCGATCTGTTTCAGTAGAGATTACAGCATTCATAGCGCCATTTTCTCTAATGTAATTTACTAAGGCCCTTGTGTCAACATCGGAAATAGTAACCAACTTATTTTTTTCTAAATAACTGAAAAGAGATTCTTCCCCAGCGGGTCTAGAAAAATTAAAACTAAAATCTTTGCAGATTAAACCAGCAATAGAAATATGTTCTGATTGTGATTCTTCATTTAAGATTCCATAATTCCCTATGTGGGTATTTGTAGTTACCATTAACTGACCAAAATATGAGGGGTCAGTAAAAATTTCTTGATAACCAGTCATGCCAGTATTAAAACATATTTCTCCAAAGGCACTACCTTCAATACCAATGGATTTTCCAAAAAATTGGGTGCCATCTGCAAGGAGAACAAAAGCTTTTTTCCTAGATCTGTATTCCATGATTTTAATTACAAAATAAATCAAAAAAAAGGATAAACTAAAATGTTTATCCTTTTATATATTAAGAGAAAATAAAAAAATGCCTTAAATTACTTAGCATCCTCAGATCCATTTCCTTTTTCGACTTTAACTTCAGGAGCTTTTTCTTCTGTAAATGATGATGGAGTTTCCTGCTCTAAAACTTCTTTAACAGGAGTTTCTATAGATTTTGCTTTTCCACCACGTCGTCGAGTTTTCTTCTTATCTGTTTCTTCAGACTTGTAAACTTCGTTATAATCTACAAGTTCGATCATTGCCATAGATGCATTATCACCTAATCTATTCCCTAACTTGATAATGCGTGTATATCCTCCTGGTCGATCACCTACTTTAACTGCAACATCTCTGAATAACTCAGTAACGGTATTTTTATCGCGAAGTGAACTAAAGGCTAACCTGCGGTTATGTGTAGTGTCAGATTTTGCCTTTGTAATAATTGGTTCAACAAATTGCTTTAACGCTTTTGCTTTGGTTACAGTCGTATTAATACGCTTGTGTTCAATTAAAGAACAAGCCATATTAGACAGCATTGATTTTCTGTGAGCAGTTTTACGCCCTAAATGCATTACTTTTTTTCCGTGTCTCATTTTTCTTCTTTAAAAATGTGAATTAATCCTTATCCAGTTTGTATTTAGCAAGATCCATTCCAAAAGAAAGTCCTTTTAATACAACCAATTCTTCTAACTCAGTCAATGATTTTTTACCGAAATTTCTAAACTTCATTAAATCATTTTTATTGAAAGAAACTAAATCTCCAAGTGTCTCTACTTCTGCAGCTTTCAAACAATTTAATGCACGCACAGATAAGTCCATGTCTACAAGTTTTGTTTTTAATAACTGACGCATGTGTAGCGATTCCTCGTCGTATGTTTCTGACTGAGCAATCTCATCTGCTTCTAGAGTGATACGCTCTTCAGAAAATAACAAAAAGTGATGAATCAATGTTTTTGCAGCTTCAGTAAGTGCATCTTTTGGATGAATAGAGCCATCAGTGATTATTTCGAAAATAAGTTTCTCATAATCTGTTTTTTGCTCTACACGAAAGTTTTCAATGCTATATTTTACATTCTTAATGGGAGTAAAAATAGAATCGATTGAAATCACACCTAAATCATCATTTACTTTTTTATTCTCCTCTGCAGGAACATAGCCACGACCTTTCTCAATGTTGATTTCCATATTCAAGTGAACACTTTTTTCAAGGTTGCAAATCACTAAATCAGGATTTAAAATTTGAAATCCGGAAATGTACTTTTGAAAATCTGCAGCTTTAAGCTGGTCTTGACCACCGATAGTGACTGTAATTTTTTCTTCATCTGTTTCTTCAATTTGACGCTTAAAACGAATTTGTTTTAAGTTCAAAATGATTTCAGTTACGTCTTCAACAACTCCAGGAATAGTAGAAAACTCATGTTCTACGTTATCCAACTTAACTGAAGTTATTGCGAAACCTTCTAAAGACGATAATAAAACACGTCTTAAAGCATTTCCTATTGTCAATCCATATCCGGGTTCGAGAGGGCGAAATTCAAATTTGCCCTCGAATTCGGATGAATCGATCATGATTACTTTATCTGGTTTTTGAAAATTCAATATTGCCATAATATGTTTCCGTTTGCTTATTTAGAATATAATTCTACGATTAACTGTTCTTTGATGTTTTCTGGTATTTGGAGACGTTCAGGAATCATTACAAAAGTGCCTTGTAACTGATCTTTGTTCCAGCTTAACCATTCGTAAGCTGATGCGTCTTTACCTTTAGCCTCAACAATGATGTTAAGGGATTTAGATTTTTCACGAACTCCAATAACATCCCCAACTTTTACTTGGTAAGAAGGAATGTTTAAAATCGCTCCGTTTATTGTAATATGCCGGTGAGAAACTAGCTGACGTGCACCACTTCGTGAAGGAGAAAGACCCATGCGGAAGACAACGTTATCTAAACGCGATTCACACAATTGAAGTAAAGCTTCTCCAGTAACTCCTTTACTACGGCTTGCTTTTTCAAAAAGATTCCGAAACTGACGCTCTAAAATACCATAGGTGAATTTAGCTTTCTGCTTTTCCATTAGCTGGACAGCATATTCAGATTTTTTTCCTCGCCGTCTTGTATTTCCGTGTTGCCCAGGAGGATAGTTTCTTTTTTCGAAAGATTTATCATCTCCGAAAATAGGCTCGCCAAATTTACGAGCAATTTTTGTTTTTGGACCAGTATATCTTGCCATTTTGTTGGTTTTTTAGTGGAATTGATCGCTATGAATTAAGGTCATTTCCTTCGATAGCCCTCAATCAATTCTCGATATTAATTAATTATACTCTTCTTCGTTTGGGAGGTCTACATCCATTGTGTGGAAGTGGAGTAACGTCAATAATTTCCATTACTTCAATTCCATTATTATGGAGGGTACGAATGGCCGATTCACGTCCATTCCCTGGCCCCTTTACAAAAACTTTTACCTTACGTAATCCCGCTTCTTGTGCAACTTTAGCGCAATCTTCTGCTGCTGTTTGTGCAGCATAAGGAGTGTTCTTTTTTGAGCCTCTAAAGCCCATTTTTCCTGCAGATGACCAAGAGATAACCTCCCCTTTAGCATTTGTCAGTGATATGATGATATTATTGAATGAAGCTGTAACATGAGCTTCTCCGATAGATTCAACAATTACTTTTCTTTTTTTACTTGCTGTTTTAGCCATAATTACAAACTATTATTTAGTTGCTTTCTTTTTGTTTGCTACCGTCTTACGTTTTCCTTTACGGGTACGAGAGTTGTTTTTTGTACGCTGTCCTCTTAAAGGAAGTCCTACTCTGTGACGAATTCCTCTGTAACAACCAATATCCATCAAACGTTTGATGTTAAGTTGAACTTCTGAACGTAATTCGCCTTCAATTTTGAAGGTACTAACAGCTTCACGGATGCGACCTGTTTCATCATCTGTCCATTCAGATACTTTTTTATTTTCATCAACCTTGGCGGTTTCCAAAATATTTTGAGCACGGCTTCTACCGATACCGAAAATGTAAGTTAGGGAAATAACCCCTCTTTTTTGCTTGGGAATGTCTACTCCTGATATTCTAGCCATAATTTAACCTTGTCTTTGTTTGAATCTAGGATTTTTTTTGTTGATAACATACAAACGTCCTTTACGTCGTACGATCTGGCAGTCTGCACTGCGTTTCTTTAATGATGCTCTTACTTTCATATCTATACTTTAAAATCTAAAGGTAATCCTTGCTTTACTTAAATCGTAAGGACTCATTTCTAATTTAACTTTATCTCCGGGTAATAATTTAATATAATGTAATCGCATTTTACCCGAAATGTGAGCGGTTACCACATGGCCATTTTCTAGTTCAACTCTGAACATAGCATTTGATAATGCTTCGATAATGGTACCCTCTTGTTCTATTGCTGCTTGTTTAGCCATATATTAGTTTGCGTTTCTGCGTGTTTTTCCAGTTTTCATTAAACCATCATAATGTCTATTTAACAGATACGAATTTACTTGTTGGATAGTGTCTATTGCTACACCTACCATAATTAAAAGTGATGTGCCTCCAAAAAACAATGCCCATCCTTGTTGAATTCCTATCAGCTTTACTACAATAGCAGGAAAAATAGCGATTCCAGCTAAGAATAAAGATCCAGGAAATGTAATATGTGACATTACAGTATCTAAATATTCTGAAGTCTCGTTTCCAGGACGAATACCAGGAACAAATCCTCCACTACGTTTTAAGTCATCTGACATTTTATTAGTAGGTACTGTAATTGCGGTATAGAAATAAGTAAAAACTATAATTAACACTGCAAATAGAATATTGTACCAAAGACCAAAGATATCAGAGAAGTTTGTTTGTAACCATTGACCAGTATCTGAATCACCTAAGGCACCTCCTAAAGCGGCAGGGGCAAACATGATTGCTTGTGCAAAAATAATGGGCATTACACCTGAAGCGTTTAACTTAAGTGGAATATACTGACGAGATCCATAAACACTACGATCTGAAGTAGCTCCACCCGTAGCACGTCTTGCGTATTGGACTGGTATTCTTCTTACGGCTAGCGTTAAAAGTATTGAAAGGAGTATAATAACAATCCATAATACTAACTCAATAAGAATTAACATTGGACCTCCATTATTTTCTGATACTCTAGAAACAAACTCTTGTGTGAATGATAAGGGAAGCGTTGCAATAATACCAACCATAATTAATAGTGAAATACCATTACCAATTCCTTTATCTGTAATTTTTTCTCCTAACCACATCGCAAAAATGGTACCAGTCACAAGAATAATAACAGAAGAAATTATAAATAAGGGACCTTTACCTAATATAAAAGCACTTTCAGGAACACCCAAAGCACTTAATCCATAAAGGTATGCGGGTGCTTGAACAATACAAATAAGTATTGTTAACCAACGTGTAATCTGGTTTATTTTTTTACGCCCACTTTCACCTTCTTTTTGAAGTTTTTGAAGATATGGAACTGCGATTCCCATCAATTGAACAACAATAGATGCAGAAATGTAGGGCATAATACCTAAAGCAAATACTGACGCATTAGCGAAAGCACCTCCTGTAAAAGCATTTAAAATTCCTAAAAGACCACCCCCATCAGTACGAGAACTTAACGCTGCTAATTGAACAGGGTCAATTCCTGGTAATACAATTTGAGCACCAAGACGGTAGACTAATAACATTCCCAACGTAAGAATAACACGATCACGCAATTCTTCAATTTTGTAAATGTTATAAAGAGTTTCTAAAACTTTTCTCATTCGGGATAAAATTAAACGGTTACAGCTTCTCCTCCAGCAGATTCAATAGCAGCTTTAGCTGAGGCTGAAAATTTATGAGCAGTTACTTTTATTGGGCTGTCGATTTTTCCTCTACCTAAAATTTTAACAAGATCATTTTTGTGTGCTAAACGTAACTCAACAAGCAACTCTATTGTTAATTCTTTTGTAACTTTTTTGTTTGTCAATAAATCTTGAACACTGTCAATGTTAATTGTACGGTATTCTTTTCGATTTATGTTTGTAAAACCAAATTTAGGCACACGACGTTGTAATGGCATTTGACCACCTTCGAAACCTATTTTTCTTGAATATCCTGAACGAGATTTTTGGCCGTTATGACCACGGGATGCAGTTCCACCTTTTCCAGAGGCTTGACCTCTTCCTAAGCGTTTTCCAGCAGATTTTGTTGATCCCGATGCAGGGGTTAGATTTTCTAAACTCATAATGGTTTTTTATGCTTCGGTAACAGTTACCAAATGTTGAACTTTAGCGATCATTCCCATGATATTAGGGGTTGACTCATGTATAACTTCTTTACCAATTCCTCTTAAGCCTAGTGCTTCAAGGGTGCGCTTTTGATTCTGTATGCGCTTGATAGTACTTTTAATTTGTTTTACTTTTATCTGTGCCATGACTAATTCGCTTATCCGTTAAAGACTTTGTCTAATGAAATACCTCTTTGTTCAGCAATACGCTGTGGGTTACGTAGTTGTAATAATGCATCGAAAGTTGCTTTTACCACATTGTGAGGGTTTGATGAACCTTGTGACTTAGAAAGTATATTATGAACTCCAGCTGCCTCTAATACCGCACGAACTGCTCCTCCGGCTATTACCCCCGTACCTTCAGAAGCGGGCTTCAAGAACACACGTGCTCCACCATACTTTCCTTTTTGTTCATGAGGTAACGTTCCTTTGTTAAGAGGAATACGAACCAAGTTTTTCTTAGCATCTTCAATCGCTTTTGCAATTGCTTCAGCAACTTCTTTGGATTTCCCTAGACCTTGTCCAACGACTCCATTCTCATCACCTACTACCACAATGGCAGAAAAACCAAAAGCACGTCCCCCTTTAGTAACTTTTGTTACACGTTGAACGCCTACAAGGCGATCTTTTAAGTCTAACCCTGCAGGTTTTACTAATTCTAAGTTTTTATATTCTTGATACATATTCTAATTAAAATTTTAATCCACCTTCACGAGCGCCATCTGCAAGAGCTTTAACTCTTCCATGATATAAATAGCCTCCGCGGTCAAATTTAACTTCAGTGATTCCTGCTTTTGAAGCAATAGCACCAATACGTTTTCCAACACTTGCTGCTACTTCTATTTTGGTAGATTTAGCATCTGCAATTTCTTTATCTCTAGAAGAAGCTGCTGCAATGGTCTTTCCAGTTAAGTCATCTATAAGCTGCGCATAAATTTCTTTATTGCTTCTATAAACAGACATACGAGGCTTAGAATCTGTGCCGTTAATGATTTTACGAATTCTTCTACGAATTCTGTTTCTACGATCTAATTTTGTTAAACCCATGGTTTTATATTATGCTGATTTACCTGCTTTTCTTCGAATCTGTTCGCCTACATACTTGACGCCTTTTCCTTTATATGGTTCTGGTCTTCTAAAAGAACGAATCTTAGAAGCGATGTACCCAACTAATTGTTTGTCGTGAGAACTAAGCTTAATAAGTGGATTCTTTCCTTTATCAGAAACAGTTTCTACTTTTACTTCTGGAGCAATATCAATTAAAATATTATGCGAAAATCCAAGAGCCAAATCTAATTTTTGACCTTGATTGCTTGCTCTATATCCTACTCCTACTAATTCCAATTCTTTTGTGAAACCTTTTGATACTCCTTCAATCATGTTAAAGATTAGTGCACGGTAAAGTCCGTGTTTTGCTTTAACAGATTTGTTTTCAGAAGTACGGGTAACATATATAGTGTTATCCTCCATTTTAATTTCTATTTCACTGTACTCTTGAGTAAGCTCTCCAAGTTTTCCTTTCACGGTAACTAGTGCAGGTTGGATATCTATAGTAACTCCTTCGGGTACTGAGATCGGATTGTTTCCTATTCTTGACATTGTTTATACTTTTTTTGTTAGTATACGTAACAAATTAATTCTCCACCAACATTTTCTTTGGTAGCTTGTTTTCCGGTCATTACACCATGTGAAGTGGAGACAATTGAAATTCCTAAGCCATTTAAAATTCGAGGAAGATTATCTGAATCAGAATACTTTCGTAAACCTGGAGTACTAATACGGTGTAATTTTTTTATCACAGGCTCTTTTGTAAGCTTGTCATACTTCAATGCAATTTTAATGTTGCCTTGGTGGTTATCTGTTTCTTCAAATTTATAACTAAGGATGTACCCTTGATCGAAAAGAATTTTTGTGATTTCTCTTTTAGTATTTGAAGCGGGAATATCTACTACACGGTGTCCAGCGCTGTTCGCGTTTCTAATTCGTGTTAAATAATCTGCAATAGGATCTGTAAACATAATATTTTATCTATAAGGTTACCAACTGGCTTTTGTTACTCCAGGAATTAAGCCCTTGTTTGCCATTTCACGA